>CAIYPD010000096.1 GCA_903928075.1 Candidatus Firestoneibacteriota bacterium | reverse complement strand
TATTGACCCGCTGGAGCCGAAGGACTATAAATAAAACCGGAGGCTCAGAGGTTTAGAGGGTTGTCGGCCTTCGGCAAGATCTCGCCAAGCAAACTTGGCGGAGAGGTTTGGCAGGTAAGAAAAACCTGTTTTGAAGTGAATGTAAACCTTCGTGTTGTTAATTGATATATTGTCCGAAAACAAGAGGAGATGTATGAAATTTAACTCAAAAGTGTTTATGCTGCTGGGGTTGATAACAATATTGGGACTATGCGTTCCGTCAGGGGCTAACGCGGCTTCTATATATGATGCGTGGACCAAGGGGCCGTCAAAAGACCCCTCGTATTTTATGATAGGCGTTTGGTATCAGGATTCCGTATATGCGCCGCAGTATAAAGCCCTGGGCATAAATACTTATGTAGTTTTGGGGGATTCTCCCTCAGGGATGGCGACACTTAAAGCAAACGGAATGACAGCGGTTCTGTCTGCTGATGACTCTGCCTCGTGGACCCTGTTAAGTGATCCTGCTTTTACCTGCTGGCTTCTTCCGGATGAGCCGGACAATGCCCAGTTCACAGGTCTAACGATTACCATAAACGGTACAAAATATTCCGGCTTTCCGGCCCCGGGAAGAATTCCTCCCGCCTCTATAAAAAGTATGTATGATCAGGTGAAAGCTGCAGACCCAACCAGGCCGGTACATTTGGGATTGAGCCAGGGTATTGCCGATTCCAACTGGAAGGGACGGGGAACTATGTCAGATCCTGGCGGCTGGCCGGTAGCATATACAACCTATAATACCGGCTGCGATATCACCGGATTTGATATTTATCCGTTTGTCAATAGCGGTATCGATTATCTTTGGTATCAGGCGTTGGGCCTTGATAATTTAAAGACAATCTACGGGGCCGGGACTAAACCTATATGGAATTGTTTCGAATGCACGCGCGTGGGCAGTCTCACTGCTTCTTTTCCGACAGCGCAAGCCATGAGATCAGAAGTATTCACATCTTTAATCCATGGTTCTATGGGAATAATTTGGTTCGTACATGAAGTAGCCCCGCGTCCGTTTGACAGTATTGCTCTTTTGCATAACCCTACGCAGTCAGCGGCGGTAAAAGTAATTAATCAACAGGTCGCGGCCCTGGCGCCGGTCCTTAATACACCCAGTTCCGTCGGGAAGGCCACAGCGACCTCCAGTACCACCGTTTCGATAGATATTATGGTTAAAGAATATAACAACTATATATATATATTATCTGCAGGAATGCGCAACGGCGCGGCAGTCGGGACTTTCCGGGTGAACGGTTTAACGGGTGATTCTACGGCTGAGGTTCTGGGTGAAAGCAGGAGTGTTCCGGTTACCAACGGCAGATTTATCGATAGTTTTTTGGCGTGGGATGTGCATATATATAAAATAAGTTCCGGCACCGGGGTGGCGAGTACAAATCCTCTGGATAGGGTAAGAAATTTTCCGAATCCCATAAGCCTGACTTCCGGAAATAGAAAAGCCAGGTTTGACTCGATTGCGGTTACGGATGCTAAAATAAATATATATAACTCCGGAGGGACATTATTAAAAGTCCTTACCGACAAAGATTATCTTAATCCGAGCACCGCTGAATGGGATTTGAAAGACACCAACGGCGAAACCGTTTCCGCAGGTATCTATTATTTTGTGGTTGAGGATAGCGCCGGCAATAAAAAGAAAGGAAAAATAGCGCTGGTAAAATA
Organism: Candidatus Firestoneibacteriota bacterium; assembly: GCA_903928075.1. Lineage (GTDB taxonomy): Bacteria > Oederibacteriota > D2-FULL-39-29 > D2-FULL-39-29 > D2-FULL-39-29 > CAIYPD01. The sequence goes on along the minus strand of CAIYPD010000096.1, from coordinate 143,202 downwards.
GGTGCCCGGCCCGGGATAAATGTTTCTGTCTTGGCAGCTGTTCTCGGTATCAGTTTAAGTCGCTATGGAAATTTTTAATAAGGGCAAAATAAATGAAGAAAGAAAAACTGTATGATGTTATAGTCATCGGCGGGGGGCTGGCGGGAGTTGCAGCTGCGCTGGAGGCCGATCGTTCCGGATTGAAAACCCTGCTTCTGGAAAAAACTATCCTCTGGGGCGGGCTCGTCACCTCCGGGCTGGTTCCTATCTATATGCCGCTTTGCGACGGAAAGGGCCGCCAGGTGACCTTCGGCATCGCGGAAGAACTGCTCAAAATTTCCATAAAATACGGGCCTGACAATCTTCCTGCCGTCTGGGCGGGAAAGAGCAGGAAAGATAAAATAGAATATGAGGAATTATATCCCGAAAGCGGGATGGACCGGCGGTATGCCACCCTTTTTAATCCTTTCTCCTTTGTTTTTGGCCTGGATGAACTTCTGGAGAAAACAGGGATAGAGCTCTGGCTGGATACTTTAGCATGTTCTGCTATTATGAAGGGGAATAAAATAACCGGGGTGGAAGTTGAAAATAAGAGCGGCAGGATTACCCTTAAAGCGAAGATAATTATTGACGCCTCGGGAGACGCCGATATTGCCTTTAGAGCCGGCGCGCCCTGTGCGGTAAGAGGAAGTTTACCGTCGATGCTTTATCAGTATTCCTCACTGGACCAGGCCAAAGCGGCGGTAAAAACCGGTACAGCCGTAAAACTTGTGACCTGGAAAGGCGGCGGCGCGGCGAATGAATTTGGAAAAGGGTACAGCGGGAAGATGGGCGTAATTACAGGGGTGGACGGCAAAGGGGTTAGTGCTTTTGCTCTGGAGAGCCGGCGGGTGGCAAGAGAGAACTTAAAACTGGAACAAAAGAAAGCCGGCGGAAAAAATAATATTTATCCGGCGGCCCTGCCGACGATGAACCAGATAAGGATGACCCGTAAAATTAGAGGGCTGGAACTTGTTAAAGATTCCATGATGAACAAATATGTTTCTTCTTCTATAGGCCTGATTGCGGACTGCAGGAAAAAAGACGCGGTCTGGGAAGTGCCTTACGGTGCGCTCCTGCCTCAAAAAGTGCAAAATCTGCTGGTAATCGGCAGGTGTATAGACGCGGAAGATTACAGCTGGCAGGTTACCCGGCTTGTCGGGGCCTGTGCCCTGACCGGTCAGATAGCGGGAATTGCCGCAAAGCTGGCGATAAAAGGGCAGACCACGCCTGATAAACTGGCGGTGAAGGATGTTCAGAAGGTTGCGGAAAAGAGAGGGATTGTACTACATTTGTAGTAATTTGGAAGGATTGGAAGGTCCGTAAAGGTCTGTAAGGTCTGTAAGGTTCGTAAGGTCTGTAATGTCTGTAAAGGTCCATAAAGGTCTAAAATCGTTGAAAGATATTTAATTTTTTCGTGTGTCTGTGTCATCTGTTTTTTATCTGTGACATCAGCTGCGCTTTTAGCAGAGTAAGGTCTAAAATCGTTGAAGGATATAGCTTAAAAACATTATCTCGTTATGTCAAAGTATTTTGACATTTATATATCATTCATATCGAGAAAAGCTTTGCTTATAAACTTATTTCAAGGAGAATCTATGTTTAAGAAGACAGTGCTTTTGGCTTTTGTGGTTCTGGCAGGATTTGGGGTTTTTGCGGACAGTACAGGCAAGGATATTTTTTTTACGGACAAGTATAAGGAATGGAAAAACGGGCCGCCGGCCGATCCTAACTTTTTTCTCCTGGCGGTTTGGGGGCAGCAGCCGGTTGAGGCCGTAAAATATAAAGCAGCAGGGATAAATACTTATGTCTCTTTGTGGCAAGGGCCTAAGGCCGGACAGATAGAGCAGTTAAAGGCGGCAGGAATGTATCTGGTCTGTGATCAAAATGGTGTGGGCCTGGCAAAAAAGGACGATAAAACCATTATAGCCTGGATGCACGGTGATGAACCGGATAATGCACAAGCTATCCCGGTTAAGAAGGGAGAGAAAAAACAATATGGACCCTTTATCAAACCCGCCGTAATCGTAAATGGTTATAAAAATGTAAAAGCAAAAGACACCAGCAGGCCTGTATTATTAAATTTGGGATGTGGAGTTGCTGATGATGAGTGGAAAGGCCGTGGTGCCGGTGCCAAATTAAGTGACTATAAGGATTATTCGCTGGGGGCCGATGTAGTTTCTTTTGATGTCTACCCTGTTGTTTCAAAAAAGGGAAATGGAGAAGATAATCTCTGGTGGCAGGCAAAAGGTTTGGACAGGCTAAAAGAAATGGCAGGAGAGAGCAAAATAAGATGGAACTGTATTGAATGCACGCATATAAACAATGCTGAAAAAAAACCTACATCTATGCAGGTTAAAGCCGAGATATGGATCTCAATTTTACACGGCTCTAAAGGAATCATTTATTTTTGTCATCAATTTGCACCCAAGTTTGATGAAAAAGCGCTCTTAAATGATTCAGGGATGCTTTCTTCCGTAACGGCTATTAATTCCCAGATAACTTCACTGGCCCCGGTCATAAACAGTCCGGACCTGGAGGGCGTTAAGGTTACCTCAACAAAACAGGAAATACCGGTAGAAGCCGTATATAAAAAATATAAAGGCGTAGAGTATATCTTCTCGGTACCCATGCGAAACGGCGAGACTTCGGCAAAGTTTGAAGTGAGCGGCCTGACCGGCGAAAGAACGGTAGAAGTTATCGGTGAGTCAAGAAAGTTAAAGAGTACGGCGCAAGGCTCTTTTGAGGACAGTTTTAAACCCTGGCAGGTGCATCTTTATAAGATAGGGAAGGTCGATTAAGAAAAGTCCATAAGGTTTATAAAGTTTGTAAGGTTTGTAAAGTCTAAAATCGTTGAGGGATATTGTTTATAAAGTTTGTAAGGTTCGTAAGGTTTATAAGCAAGGCTTTTCTCGAGAGGAATGATATATAGATGTCAACTACCGTTGACATAGCGAGATAAGGCTTGTAAGGTCTAAGATCATTGAAGGATATTGTTTATAAGTTTGTAAAGTTTATAGGTTTGAGAAAAGTTTGATTATTTATATCTTTCAATGATGTTAGACTTTACAAACATTATAAGCTTTAGAAACCTTATGAACTTTTTTCAGGAGGTATCATGAGTACTGGTTTTTATGTGTATCTGGGTTTGTCCGGGTTTCTTTTTCTTGTTGTCGTTCTCATAATCAATAGCCTTATCTATAAGAAAAATATGGTTAATAATGCTTTTGCGACTATTGATACTCTGCTTAAAAAAAGGTTTGATTTGATTCCGAATATCGTTGCGGCGGTTAAGGGTTATATGACCCACGAAGCGGAAGTATTTACTAAAATTACTGAACTTCGTTCAAAGGCCTTAGCCGGACAGAGTAGTCCGGAGGAGACGATTGCCGCCGACAGCCGATTGACCGGTATGCTTAAAAGCCTTATGGTGTCGGTGGAAAATTATCCGGAGCTTAAAGCGAGCGAGAATTTTATGCACCTGCAACGCACTCTTAATGAGCTGGAGGAACAGATTTCAGCAGCCCGGCGGGCTTTTAACTCTGCCGTTAATGAGTATAACAATGCGGTACAGATGGTCCCGACAAATATTTTTGCGGCTCTTATGAAGTATGAGGAGAAAAAATATTTTACTATTATTGAAGAGGAAAGAAAGAATGTTAATGCAGGGGAGCTTCTGAAAAAATGACGCTAAAAACCGAGAGCGAACTCGCGGCTTTTTATAGCAGGGAACTGCTGCCTGTTTTGAGGCCGCTGGAAGAAAAGCGAAAGAAAATGGTCTCGGGTTTTCTTACCATTGGAGCTATTGTCCTGGTAGCTCTGCTTTTAGTTCTTATCTCCGGTTTACGGGAAGGGCGTATGTGGTGGATCCTCCTTCTCCCGGGCGCGGCTATTATCTGGCTGGGAATTTACCTTTACGGCTTAAATAAAGAGTACACGGTGGAATTTAAAAATTCGGTTATTGCCGGACTGGTAAAATTTCTGGATGCAGGCCTGCAGTATGACCGTGAAGGATTTGTTGCCCTCACAGAATACGAAAATAGCAGAATATTTATACACGGTGTTGACCGGTACCGCGGTGATGATCTTGTGAGCGGCACGCTCGGAAAAACAGCCATCTGCTTTTCGGAGATTCACTCTGAGTATAAGACGGAAACGACGGACAGCAAAGGCCGGCGGCAGACTCAGTGGCATACGATATTCAGGGGTTTGTTCTTTATCGGTGATTTTAATAAGGAATTCTCCGGTTGTACGGTGGTGCTCCCGGATACGGCCGAGAAACTTTTTGGCGGCTTTCTGGGCGGGATGCTGCAGAAGATGAATATGGCCCGGGGCCAGTTAATAAGGCTCGAAGATCCTGAGTTCGAAAAGAATTTCGTGGTTTACGGCGAGGACCAGGTGACCGCGAGATATGTTCTCTCAACCGGACTGATGGAGAGAATGCTGGCTTACAAAAATGAAGCCAAAAAAAATGTCTATTTTTCCTTTGTTGATTCCAAGGTTTATGTGGCTATTTCCTATAATAAGAATTTATTTGAACCGAAGATATTCGGCTCCATACTCGATTTTGCCGCTATAAGAGAATACTATAAGGACCTGGAACTGGCCGCCGAAATAGTGGAAGAGTTAAATTTGAATACAAGGATATGGAGCAAAGCCTGAAGCGCAAAGCGCTCAGGCTTTGGATGCTTAGAGGGTTGGATGTTTGGAGGTTTGGCAAGAGAGTAAGGACGGAAGTCGGAAGTCAGAGAGCTGAAGATGGAAGGCAGTTATCTGTGTCATCTCTTTTTCCATCAGTGCCATCAGACGACAGTCGTATTTCGCATGACTTAACTCAAAAACTATGCTAAAATATCTCCATTGAAAGTGTTGTTTTAGAAGGAGTCCGGCTTGTTTAGTCTTGAAAGTATTTTGATGAAATTATTGCTTTTACCGGTGATACTTCTGGCGCTCACGGTACATGAGTTTGCACACGGCTATGTCGCTTATTTGAGGGGTGACTCGACGGCTAAGGACATGGGGCGTCTTACATTAAATCCCATACCGCATATTGATATCTTAGGCCTTGTTTTTCTGATATTCTTCAGTTTTGGCTGGGCAAAACCCGTACCTATTAATCCTTCTAATTTTAAGACACCCCGAAAAGACGAGATTATGGTAGCCCTGGCCGGAGTTACGGCTAATCTTATCTGCGCTCTTGCTTTTGGTATGCTTCTTCGGTTTGTGAATTTTAATGCTTTCGGACAGCAAGCAGGTATTATTCAGACCTTTGTGTACTGGGCGGTCTTTATTAATTGCGGTTTGGCGGTTTTTAATTTGATACCTATTCCACCGCTGGACGGTTCGCATGTGCTCCGGGAACTCCTCCCGTATAACGCCGCGGTCAAGTATGTGATTTTCTTTTCTAATCCGATAGTAAGCTGGGTTTTGCTCGGAGTTTTCTTTTTGTTCCCCGGGTTTATAACCCCGGTAATTATAGGTCCGATTACTTTTCTGGTGAGGATTTTTGCAGGAGGAGTATAAATTGCCTGTTCTAAAAAAGACGATACTTTCGGGAATGCGGCCCACGGGAAAACTGCATATAGGGCACCTTCTGGGTGTTTTGAATAACTGGATAAACCTGCAGGACGAGTACAACTGCTATTTTGAAGTAGCTGACTGGCACGCGCTTACCAGCGAATTTGCTAGTACCAAACAGATGTCTGCCAATATTAAAGAGATGGCCGTGGACTGGCTGGCGGCGGGGCTGGACCCGGAAAAATCTGTTATGTTTGTGCAGTCAAAAGTATTAGAACACGCAGAACTCCACCTTCTGCTCTCCATGATTACACCTTTACCCTGGCTTGAGCGCTGTCCCACTTATAAAGAACAGATAAACGAAATTAAAGATAAAGACCTTTCCAATTATGGGTTTCTCGGCTACCCGGTCCTGCAGGCAGCGGATATACTTATTTACAAGGCCAGCGTAGTGCCGATAGGCCAGGACCAGCTGCCCCACCTGGAACTCACAAGAGAAATCTGCCGCAGATTTAACAATCTCTACGGAAATGTTTTTCCCGAACCCCTGCATCTTTTTACCACAGTGCCGAAATTGCTCGGGACCGACGGCAGGAAGATGAGCAAATCCTATAATAATTCCATTTTTATCTCCGATACGCAGGAAGAGGCAGCGAAAAAAATAAAAGGCGCTTTTACGGACCCTAAGAAGATGCGTAAAGGCGACCCGGGCCATCCAGACGGCTGTCCGATGTTTATGCTGCAAAATATTTACAGCAGTGAAGCCGTGCCCGGCCTCAGAAAGGATTGTGAGTCCGGAGTCCTGGGCTGCGCGGACTGCAAAAAAATGCTACTGGAAAATCTTTCAAAGGCAATGGAACCTATCCGGGAAAGAAGGGAAAAAGTCCTCGCTAAAAAAGATTTCGCGGAAGAAGTGCTCCGGGAAGGCACCAAAAAAGCGGAAATAACAGCGAAGAAAAATATGGCGGAAGTCAGGGAAGCCGTATTCGGCAGGAATTATGTTTAATATAGTCTCGAAAACCTTTGAAGGCCCTTTTGAAGTCCTCTTGCTCCTCGTTAAAGATAATGAACTGGATGTTAACCGTATCTCAGTCCTGGATATCGTGCGAAGTTTTTCTTCCAGAAATATGAACGAAGGCAGTGATTTTATCGCGGGCGCGGCCAATCTTATATATATGAAGTCAGAAGCTTTATTACCCAAAGAGGAAGAAATCTTAACCCCGGCTGATATTGACCTGGCGGCTCTGCTTGAGCAGTACAGGCGCTTTAAAGCGGTGGCGGGCACGCTTGAAAAACGGGAAGAAAAGCAGAGGGATATATTCTTTAAAGATGTAAATTATAGCGGGGAATTTACCGACGAGCAGGTTGTGGAAGCTACGCTTTACGACCTTTTATCCTGCTTTAAGGGTGTTTTAGCCTACCTGCCGCAGGACGAGGTAATGTCCATAGCCAGAGAAGGTATTACGGTTGCACAAAAGACAAATGAACTGCTTGAAGAACTCGAAAAAGCGGATAAAGTTGTATTTATTGAATTCCTGAAAAAACAGATGACCAAGGAGCATATAATTGCCGCATTTTTGGCAATGTTGGAACTTATCCGGCTGGGGATTATTTCCTGCAAACAGAATATGATAAGTCATGAGATATTTATCATGAAAAAGAAACAGTTGTTTTACGGTGATGAAATTAGAGCAGGAGAATTGAAAGACATAGAAGCCTAAAGAAACAATAGGAGGAGTGCAATGAAGAAGTATCTGATTTTTGCTTTATTTTTTGTTCTTTTTTCAGGGGCGGCTCTGCTTAACGCCGATACCACTGTCGGACCGAATCAGGAGATACTTAAAGACGGAAAACCGTTTTTTCCTATCATGGTCTGGCTCCAGCCGATAAAAAATATTGATATGCATAAAGAACTGGGTATAAATACTTTTTCCGGGACCGGGGCCAACGGGGAATCGCCCAAGACCTATCTTGATGCCTGCGAGAAAAAAGGTGTTTACGCTGCAGTTTCCGCCGACACAATAGGGGAAGCAGAGGTTAAGGCCTTAAAAGACCACAAAGCTCTGCTCTTCTGGTGGATGCCCGACGAACCGGACCAGATGAGTAATGAGAGAAAAGGGGCATTAAATACCCCGGAAGAAATTGTTGCCATCTATAATAAAGTCAAAGCTGTGGACAAAAATCATATTATCGGCTGTACCTTTACAACTTTTCAAGCCCGGGGTACGCCCCAGATCAAAAGTTCTTTCTTTCCCAAATATATGCCCGGGATGGATATGATAGGTTTCGATACCTATCCCTGTAGCGGCGGCCAGCCGGACAGGCTGGACCTGATGGCAAAAGGCATGGATATCTTAAACAAATATGACAAAGGCAGCAAACCGCATTTTGTCTGGCTGGAAGCTACGAATATAGGCGAAGAGAAAGGTAGAGCCCCGAAACCCGCGGAACTCAAAGCAATGGTCTGGATGTGTGTGGTTCATGGTGCCCGTTCTATAGGTTACTTTCCGCATAGTTTTGAAAAACCCTATGCTCAATCCAGAATACCCGCAGATTTGAAAGCGGAGATGAAGATAGTCAACAGGCAGTTAACCGAGCTGGGCGCGGTCATAACCTCCGCCGATTCGAAGATAGAAGTCATAGCAGAGACGAAAGACGATACCCTGGTAGACACTCTTGTAAAAGAAGGTGAAGGGAAGATCTATATCTTTACCTCCAACAGAAAAAATAAAACCGGCGAAGCAGCCTTTACGGTTAAAAATCTCGGCAGTGCCGAAATCGAAGTCTACGAAGAGAACCGTAAGATAACAATGGCCGGCGGAAAGTTCACGGATAAATTCAAAGAATTTGAACCGCATATATACATAATTAAAAAATAAGGAAACCTGAAGAATATTAATTGAAGATGTCCTATAAGAAGTAAAGTAAAAATTTGAAGGCAGCAAAGATAAAAAAATAACTTACCCTCACCTTGAAGTGACAAGGGGGTTGTAGGGGAAGTTGGAGCATTAGAGGGGCGGAGGGTCAGAGGTTTGGATGCTTGGCAAGATAGAAGAATAAAAAAAGACAACAAGATAACAAGAGTTAATCAGTACGCTAAATTTAAATTTTTTCGCTTGTCGCTTGTACCTTGTTCTCTTGTCGTCTTGTAGTCACATGAACCACTCAGTATCTTCGGATTCATGGCCCTGCACCTGAATGTAATGAATGGTACAGGGTTGCACTCTATTTTTCAAAGGAGGAGGGAAAATGGTAAAAAGATTGGTACTGGCAGTGATGGTGGTGAGTTTTGCGGCGTCTATGTACGCGGCAAAAGTTACCGAAGGATTTGAGAGTAAGGAGGTTTTAAAAAAATGGGAAATTGAAGGGGATGTTTCTATCTCCGTGGACCAGTTTCATGGCGGAAAGTCCTCTCTTTTTGTCCCGGTTGGCGCGACTGCGACTTTCCGGTTTAGCCCGGAAAATAAATTCGGCACCGTATCTATGTGGATATACGACTCATTTGTTGCAAAAGGAAGCAAACCGGGCAAAGTCTGGAACGGCCCTTATTTCGGTCTGGTAAATAGCGATGATGATAAGGCTGTGGAACTCATAGCCTGGAGAGCCTATACCAGTGTCAGCGCTTATAATGTCGTTTTTACCGGAGAGAACCAGTGGTTTAATCTGGGCTATTCCGGAGTAAACAGAAAGGCCGGTTGGACTAAGGCCGCCTTTACTTTTACCGATGATAAGACCATAGGCGTTACCTTCAACGACGATAAAGAAGATATTGTTTTTTCTAAAAAAGTTGAGTTTTTCAATAAAGGCGCCAACGGCATTGTCTTTGCCGGCGGTGAGGCTCTTAAACCCAAGGATGAAACTTTCTTTGTGGATGATATTGAGATAGATTTAGTGGATGCACCCAAGGCAAAATAGATATTCGAAATTAAAGTTACGCCCGTGTAAAAGCGGGCGTAACTTTTTCTTAATACAAAAACCGGCATACATTTTAATAAAAAAAATTAAAGGAAAAGTGATGAAAAATAGTAAAATGGCAACACTGGTTTTGGGTTTACTTGTATACCTGAGCGTTTCCAGCAGTGTTTTCGGCATTACGGCTGAAAACTTCCGGAAAGGGCTGATGGCGAATCCAAACATAAACAGGACCTCCGGTGAATTATTTACCTGGCATGCCCGGGCAGGAGGAATAGACGGTTTTATTATGGGCTATCATGCTTATGGCGGGGATAAGTCCTGGCTGGAAGAAGCAAGCAAATATTACGACTTTTTAATTTCAAAAATGGAGAAAGAGCCTGACGGATTCATGGGGTGGGTGGGCCCGGATGTCGGCCAGGATATAACGGGGGTGACCGGCTCGGTTGTCATAGGTGATGCCAACTTGCTTGACCCTATGCTCGAATTTTCCGAAATGGTAATGAAAGATCCTTTCTTAAAGAGTTCTCCTCTCGGGAAGAAAGCCGAAGGGTATATGGATCTGGCCAGGAAAACTCTTATAGATAAGTGGGACAAAAGAAAAGGTTATTATGAGGACGGTATGTTCGCGTCCTACCTGAATACGGCTACGGTCATTGACGGTAAAACAAAACAGCTTAAAACCTACCCCGGAAAAGTCATCAGTGAGAATCTGAACAAACACGGTAGAATGGCTTCCTGTTTTCTGAAGTTTTACAGGATTACGGGTGAAACCATCTTCAAGGAACGCGCGGAAAAAATCTTCGGCCATTACAAAGCTATTATGAGATATCATAAGGATGAGGACCGGTATTTCTGGAACTTCTGGGAACCGCTCGGGCCGTTTGATTTTAAAGGTGCAAAACCCTCCTCCTGGGTGGCGGTGCATCCCAATAGAGGCGGCTACCAGTTAGCGGAATGCTCTCATTTTGTCGAGGCGTACCACACGGGTGTTGTTTTCAGCGAAGAGGATATGAAAAAAATAATTAACACGAATCTCTGGATGTGGAATAAATCGCTGACCGATATGCATTTTACAAGTTCGGATGGGACACAAACAAGCAGTGAAAAAGAACGGCCGGGGGATGCCGGGACGCTGTGGTCCTCGCTGGCGGACTTTAGCCCCAAGATAAGGGAACTCTATGCGGTACAGCTTAAAGACGGGAATAATGAAGTAGCTGAAGCATATTTTAAAAATATCACCTGTAAAGAACCCCCTTCCTTTAAGAGAAAATATGTTACGGGAGAGGTTAAACTTCCTGAAATCCCTATCTATCCGAGCAAGGATATAAGCATGGCAGTGGTTATTCCCGCGCATATTTCAACCGGGAAGAATGAAACGATGAAGATTGCCTGTCAGGTTCAGGCAAAAGGCACTGTAAAAATAGCTTTGTTCAGCGCCGACGGCAAAACTGCTGTCTTTGAAATCGGAAGTCTTGACGCAAAAAGGGCCAATGATTTTTTCTCTATGAAATGGGATGGCAAAGACAAAGCAGGGAAGCCCTTTAAAGGCGCTTACCGCGTCAGGTTTACGATGGAAGACAGCACGAGAGAATGGCCGGTGAAGCTGGAGGATTAGAGGGTCGTCCGCCTACGGCGAGATCTCGCCAAGCAAACTTGGCGGAGAGGGTTAGAAGGGCGGAAGGCTTCTTAAGATAAAGCGAGGGCGGAAGCCGGAGGACGGAAGCCGGAAAAGCGCATAAGTATGGAAGATCGGGGACTGTTCTTCCTTGTCGCTTGTACCTTGCTGTTACGAAGTAATTATTTAACGGAGGTAGGAAATGAAAAGAAAGATATTTTCAGCGTTGGTTTGCACTTGTTGTTTTCTGGGTCTTTCTTTTTCGGAGGGAGTGAAAGCGGAGGAACGCAAAGAAGTCAGTCAGTATGGAATTACCTGGACCTTTGACAAGCCGGTAAAAAGCGGCCAGTTTATCACGGGTGACTGGTGGGTCGTCGGGCCGGTGACGGTCACAAAAGTCACTCCGGCGCCGGGTATAGGAGTTTCCAGCGGGGGAACAAAAACTATTTACGGTGAAGCTGCGCTCTCCGATAATACCGAAATGCGCAACGGCAGTATGGTGGCAAACAAATGCGGGTATGACCAGGGTTATGACTCCAGAAGCGGGACCTACAACTCCGCGCTGAGCAAGAAATTTCCCTGCACGCTTGAAGTTAATCAGTCGCTGATTTCTACTATTAGCAATACAAGTTTTCCTGTGGATAATTTTTGCAAGAAGATAATGTGGGACAGGGAAGCAAGAGGCGCTTACGCCTTAAAAACCGCCGCGGTCCTTACCTGTTTGGCTACAGAACCGCCGGAGGATGCATTCCGTCCCTGCTATGTTGGCAAAGACAAGATATTATACCGGGAGCAGGATGTCAAATGGGAACTTCTGCCCAAGTTAAGTCCTACGGGCTCCGTACCTTCCTGGGAACAGTATGAAAGATATTTTCAGCGGCCCTGGATAGAAAATTTATTGGAATGGGGCCAGCAGGCTTTGAATGCGAATGAGAACCAGCCTAACTATGGCCGGGAACATGCCCGTCTGGTCTCGACAGCGAGTGTTCTCCTCTGCCTGGATGTGCCGAAAGAAAGGAAAAGAAAACTGGCAATAGGTCTTATTCAGTACGGAATAGATATTTCCGGCTGCGGAAAGAACGGAGGCAATTGGAATTGGGGCGGCGGACATTCAAGCGGCCGCAAATGGCCGGTGGTATTTGCGACTCTTATGCTGAACGACCCGAAACTCTCAGAATTTCCGGTCTCCTGTGTTTTTCACGAAGATGCCCAAACCTATTATGGTAAAAGCTGGTTCGGTGCTACCGCACTCTGGCAGATGGTCTGGCATCATCACGCTCTTGGTACCTATGAAGATAAACGCCCGGAACAGATAACGGAAACCTGGCTCAAGAAATCCGAGGGTTACCGTGTCTGCTGTAACGCCAAGGGCTGGGTCGGGACGGCTTTTGCGGCAAGATATATGAAAGGCATAAAGACCTGGGGTCATGACGCGTTTTTTGATTATATGGACCGGTGGATGAATCCTGTTGATCTTTATAAGAGCGCCCGGCCCAGGCCCAAAGACGAAACCACTTCTTATGAACCTTTTGAGAAAGCTATGTGGGATGCCTACAGGAAAAGCGCGCCCGAACAGGAGATGTCAGGAAAAAACATGATGTGGGTTGCTTCCGCGGGTGCAAAAAAAGGAAGTTGGGTTCCAAATTCCAAGCCCTAATTTATTTGAGTTTTAGCTCTATTTTTTTAATCCCGTTCGTCTCTAAAAAGGCGGACGGGATTTTTCGTTAACCTGTAAATAATTGGAGTATACGAACTTGTCTGCTTCCCTTTTATGTAAGTTAACTCACATTTTGTCTGCTTGTTATTGCCTCTTTTCTGCTATATACTTAAGTGTACGCCATGCAATAGTATCTTTAATCTTCTAAAGGATATTAAATGAAAAGAGTATTTCTTCTTCTTTCTTTGCTTGTGCTTCCGGTCTTTTCTTACTGGAATGTGACTGAAGTGGACCCGGCGGTAGGCAATTCTTATTCCAGTTCAGATGACGCTTATCCTGCCGTAGCAGTAGATGCTTCCGGAAACATTCATATAGTTTACTTTGATTTTACCGGTCTGAACGATACCCCGCGAAAATCGGCTTTTAAATATGCAAAAATAAGCGGCGGGTCCACGACTATAAGCACAATTGAGAGCGGTTTTAATGTCGGAAGAAAGGCGTCTTTAAAAATAGGTTCCGACGATTCTCTTCATATCGCCTACTTTGATTACACTAATAATAAAGTAAAATATGCAAAATACAACGGCAGTTCCTGGACTATAAGCGTCGTAGATGACGCAAGCTCCCTCCCTGCCAGCAATGACTACATTGCCCTGGATCTTGACCGTTTCAATAATCCCCACATTGCCTATTATTTAAACAAGTATGTTAGCGGCGTTCGCACTTATTACCTTAAGTACGGTTACAACGACGGCATCTGGCATACCAGCGAGCTTGTTTCAGCAACGACGAACCAAGTGGGAACGCAAAGAGCGATAGTGATAGATGCTTTGGATCAGCCGAATATTTTTTATTCAGAGTGGTCCTGGCTAAACGGGACAGGGAGTCTTAAATGTAAAAAAAATACGGGCTCCTATTCTTCACCGGCCTGGCAGACGGAAACTATCGAAAGCATTGTACCGGGCAGAATTTTTGCGGCAAAAACAAAGGCACCGGACGCTGTTCATGTTTCATATTCCGATGGGGCTTATCTGTACAAAGTTGCGAAGTACACCGGCTCCTGGACAATTACGAATGTTGACGGAGAGGGTCCTATGGCCATAGATCCTACGACCAATTATCCGGCTATTGAATGTTTTAGTTATCATATTGTCTACAACGGTTCTACCTGGACGACTCAAGATACCGGGGTTCCTGCCTATATGCCTATTACAGTTGCTTTTGATTCTGCCGGCAACGCCTATACGGCGTTTTATGACCAGGGCGCGCTGCCATACAAAATAAAAATAGCAAAATCGGTCTATTCTATAAGCGGCTTTGTTCTGGATCCTTATTCAAGTTATCTCTCAGGGGCTGTTGTTTCCCTCGCAGGAACGGTGGCCACTTCTTTGACCATCAGCACAAACGGCACCTATTCTTTTGACGGCCTGCCGCGTGGCGCGAATTGTACTATAACCCCTTCCAAAGCCGGCTATACTTTTGCGCCTGCCGCGGTTACAATAGCAGGAGTTGCAAAAGATTATACCTACCAGAGTTTTTCCGGTTCCTACCAGACCTATAAGGCAAGCGGTTATGTTAAATCAGCGGGAGATGTGCCGATGGCAGGAATCACGGTCTCGCTCACGGGCGGCGTTGCTTCGTCTACAACTACCTCCACGGGCGGCTATTACGAGTTTTTAAATATACCCCAGCATTCCTCTGTGACGGTTATACCATCAAAGACCGGCTACACCTTTTCTCCGGTATCGGGAACCAGTGCAGATTTGACCTCAAATTTAACGACTAATTTCACCGGCGCACTAGGAACTTATAAGATAAGCGGAAATATCAGCACCAATCTCTCAGGTGTCACGGTGTATCTGACCGGCGCGACTATCCTGACGGCTGTTTCAAATGGCTCGGGTAATTATGAATTTACCGGCCTGACCGGTCTCACTAATTATACGCTTACGACTTTTAAGCCCGCCTACAGTCTCAGTCCGACGGCGGCTACAATCACCGGATTGAGCGCGGACACAACCAGGAACTTCTCCGGGACGCTCTTAAATTATAGTATTAGCGGTTTTGTGAAAGATTCCCTTTTAAGTCCTTTATCCGGGACTACCGTTAGTGTCACCGGAAGTACTAATCTGGCGGCGGCAACCGGCGCAGACGGTTCTTATACTTTTAGTAACCTGACCGGTCTGGGAAATTATCAGCTTTCAACTTCCGCGGCGCATTACAGCATCGCACCCGCAGGTATAACCATAACGGCTCTTGCCGCAAATCAGTTTAATCAGAATTTCACGGGTACCTTTAAGACCTGGCGGGTCCGCGGGCATACTTGGACCGGATCTTCGGCCCAGATTGCCGGCGTCACCGTCAACTGCACCGGGGCTACAACTCTCGGGGCCGTAACCGATGCTTTTGCGAATTATGAATTTGCAGAACTTAAAGAGGGGGGGGGATTACACCTTTACCCCGGCAAAGAGCGGTTATACTTTTACTGCCTCTTCAAGCACGGTAAGTAATCTGGCCGCAAATAATGACACGGTTAATTTTGTGGGGACGCAGAACACCTACACCATAAGCGGTGTGGTAAACCCGGCCCTGGACGGAGCGGCTATTAATCTGACCGGGAGCTCTATAACTTCAACGGTCTCAGCCGGGGGCGGAAATTATGCTTTCACGGGCCTGGCTCGAAACGGGGATTATACCGTCTCGGCGAATAAATCTGGCTACAGGATAACCGGCACTCAGACTTTTACCAACTTAACCGCAGACCGGACGGGCACTAATTTTACCGCTGTGACTATAAATAACAGAATAAACGGCTATGTCATGGACGGCAGCGGGAACGGGATACCTGATATTACTATCCAAATTACAGGCCAGATGACCAGCTCCGTTACGACAAATAATGCAGGATATTACAAGATAGACACGATAGACGCAGGAAATTATAATTTAACGCCCTCGCATCTGCACGCTAATTTTTCATATGCTCCGACCTCGGTCACGGGCTTAAGCGTCGGGCCGGCCGATGATGTTGTTAGGAATTTTACGGCGACCAGGCTAAGCAGCGAGACAGTTTACATTGTAAACCGGGCGGATACAAACACAGCCATTTCCCTTGTCACCTTGAATGTGACCGGCGGGCTTACCTCTTCGGTGCCCAGCACTAATACTGCGAATATTACCATTTCAATTCCCAAAGGTGTTAATTGCACGGTAACCCCGGTGAGGACAGGATGGACCTTCAGCCCCCCGGCAACAGTTGTCAATACGGATACCTATACCGGACAAATATATTTGTTCGGCACCGCGCCGGGCTATTATATTTCAGGCCGGGTATTGGACCAGGATTTTGTACCTATTTCGGGTGCGGCGCTGACTTTGACAAAAAACATTAATCTTGAAACTTCCTCCGCCGCAACCGATGCAGGAGGTAATTATGTCTTCTCTAATGTTCCCGGAGAATTGAATTACTATATAACCGCAACGGCCGCCGGTCATACCTTTGCCACAAATGTAGTATTTATAACTAATTTAAATGCGAATACATCAGGTAAAGATTTCAGCGGGCTTAAATATTTTACGGTCAGCGGCAGGATTCTGGTTGGAGGCTCGCCGGTTGCAAATGAATGGGTTAGCGCAAGAGGAGACGGCGGAAGCGGCGTGGGAGGAGATGTAAATACGAATATGCAAACTCTGACGGATGGTTCATATAGTTTTAATCTGCCAAAAGGCGGGACCTATGATGTGGGGCCGTCACCGTCGACTTATGTTTTTGTTCCGGAGATCAGGAACTTTGCAAATTTAAGCTCCGACCTTTCAAATCAGGATTTTTCGGCGACCAGAGTTTACAGTATTTCGGGAACGGTTTATGAATCTCCCTCTACTCCAGTTTCAGGCGCGACAATCTGGGTGAACGGGGTTGAAAGAACGACTAACGCCGGTGACGGGACCTATACCCTTGGTGGTTTGACAGGAAGTACCACCTACACCATAGGATGGAGGAAAGCAGGACTTGGTTTTCCGACCAGGACTATCAGTATCATAAGCAGCAATAAAATAAACGAAGATTTCACGGGGAGCAGCACACTTCGAACCATCAGCGGTTATGTTAAAAACGGCTCGACCCCGGTCTCCGGTATTTCCCTGCAAAGACGGACCGAAGGCGTACCCGGCTCTGTTAATGTTTCCACCGATGCGGCCGGTTATTATGTTTTTGCCTCCGTGCCCCCGGGGCAGGATTATTTGATAGAACCCTTGACCGGTGCATCCGCCTACTCCCCTACAAAAATCACCGTATCGAATTTAATTGCTGATTTCTCGAATCAAAATTTTAACTATTTGCCTCTTTATCAGATAAACGGCTACATAAAAGACCCCGGTTATAATGTTGTTGCGGGTGTAACCGTAAACCTGACAGGGGCGACTACGACCTCAACGACAAATTCTACCTGGGAGGGCTGGTTTAATTTCATGGATCTGCCGGAAGGCCTGAGTTATACCATCACACCAGTTCTGGGAGGCTTTACTTTTACGCCGCCCGCGGCAACCGTGAGCTCCCTAAGTTCCAATATTGCCGCGCTGGATTTTACTGCAAACACAGTTTATGCCGTGAGCGGTTTTGTTCGAACCAGTTTCGGGGTCCCCGTTTCCGGAGCGACGGTTAATCTTACCGGGAGTACAACGGCTGCGGCCTCCACCGATACCGGCGGGCATTATGTATTTATCCTTCAGCCGGGGACCTTCAGTATAGCCGTCTCAAAAACAAGTTATTCTACAACAGCCGCCCAGGGAGTAACCTTAACCGCCGGTAATATTGACGGGAAGGATTTTACCGCCAATATGGTTAAGTATAAAATAAGCGGCAATGTCAAGACTTCTGCCGGTAACCCGGTTACGGGAACTTATATGGTTGTAAGCGGGGGCGCTACTTTGACTATTCCGACTAATGAAGAGGGGTATTATGAAGCAACCTTGCCTTCTATGACAGACTACACAATAAAGCCCGTAAAGGAAGGTACCGTCTTTGTCCCGGAAGTCCGGACGCACACCGCGCTTGCAGCAAATGCCGCTAACAGTAATTTTACGGAAACGCGCGCGCAGATAATAGACAATACGATAGAGAATACGCTGACCTTCACGCTATCTAATTTGAATTTAAATCTTACTATACCGGCCGGCGCCTTTGGCGAGAATCTTACGGTTTCTGCGACTACGCTGACCCTGGTACCTGATTCCGGCCAGAAAAATCTTCTGGAAACCCGGGTAGGCGTGGAAATCACCCTCTCAAATCCGTCTAAGACAGCAACCAAAAGTATAACCCTGAGCTTTCAATATAATGACACTGATATGGCGGGCTTTGATGAAAATAAACTGGCCATAGGTTACTATGACGATATACTGGGAAGGTGGGTTGTCTTGAAAACCACAAGAGATACAATCGGAAACATTTTAATTGCGGTTACTTTGCACTTCTCAAAGTATGCGATACTTCAGCTGGTCTCGGCCGCTAACCTGGATAATGTCGTGGTCTTCCCAAATCCTTACAAACCCGGCAGTGGCGGGAGTTTTGATGCTTCCGGCGTAACCTTTGGCGGGCTTACCGCCGGGGCTAAAATAAAAATATTTACTATCTCCGGCCAGCCGGTAAGGGAGCTGGAAGAAACAGACAATGACGGAATCTTCCTCTGGGATGCAAAGAATAATTCCGGCGAAAATGCCGCGAGCGGAGTTTATTTTTACCTTATAACCGATCCGGCCGGGAATAAAAAGACCGGAAAATTTGCGGTGGTGAGATGAAAATGAAAATATTTATTTTTGCTAGCAGGCCTGCTCTTCTGTTCTTTTGTGAATGCGAATGCAGCCGGCGCGGGCAGTGCAACCGGAGAATTCCTGAATATCGGAGTCGGCGCAAAAGCGGCGGCGCTGGGCGGCGCTATGACTGCAAGAGCTGAAGGGGCCGAGGCTATATACTGGAACCCCGCAGGGTTGGCGGGATTAAAGAGCGCGGAAGCGGTTTTTTCTCATACCCTCTGGATCTTTGAAACTTCACATACGAGCGCCGGATTTGCGCTGCCTTTAGGAGAAAGAACGGCTCTGGGGGTACTGGTTAATTATTTCTCGGCCGGGACTATGGATAAGGTGGATAATACGGCTTTGACCGCCGGGACCTTTTCTGCAAGCGACCTTTCTGCGGCAGTTTGTCTTTCGGCGAAGCTGACAGACAAACTTCCGATAGGTATCAGTTTAAAATTTATCTCAAGCACTATTGAAGAGGTGAGCGGCATCGCTTTTGCGGCAGACTTCGGGCTCAAATATGTTCTAAGCAATGACTTTACCTTAGGTGCGGGGATATATAATCTCGGAACAAAACTTAAACACTCCGTAGTAGAGGAAGATCTTCCCCTGAGTATTCGAGGGGGTGTTTTGCTTAAACTCCTGGGTGCCTCGCTTTCGGCTGATGCGATATTGCCTTCGGCGGGTAATGCCGGTTTTTCCACCGGCGCGGAATATGTATTTTCGTTAAGCAGTAATTCGTTGGTTGCGGCGAGGGCCGGCTATGAAAGCAGAGTTTCAACCGGCGGTCTCTCGGCCGGGGCCGGCTTTGCAATAGGCGCTCTTAATCTGGACTACGCCTTTTTAATGTTCGGAGATCTGGGCAATAACCACAGGTTTTCCATAAAAATAGGAATTTAGAAAAAGTAAATAAAAAAGCCCCGTAACTAAGAAAATTGCGGGGCTTTTTTTTATCTAAAGTGCCGGTTTAACGCCTACAAAGTCGTTGGGCGTGGTCATTACCCATTCAATGCCGAGTACATCTGCAATTTTGGCTATGGTGCGGGCATGATGCCCTATGCCCAGGGCAAAATGGTGCGTCGGCCCTTCCGCTACCCAGCGTTTAAGGAAGGTTCTTACATTTGGAGCAAATCTGCCGTGCGTGTTTGTGTTTCCTGTGGGCGGTATCGGACCTTTTTCCGACAGGCCTTCGGCTAAAATAAATTTGAACTGCCCGTCGGCTTTTACGCCTATAGAAAGCATAGTGATAGGCCCGGTTTTTAAACTAAATTCCACGCCTGCGCCCGAACCCGGTTTTCCGTGATAGACCTTTAGGCTTCGAAGCGAGGGTTTTGCGTCCGCAATATTTAAATGATGCGGGCCGTCATGGCCGACAAGGACCGTATCTTTGTCAAAGTCAACCGGATGGAACTCCGCAAAACTGCCGCCGATGTCGAGGCGGTCCATTATCATCATGGCGATACAGTTCTTAATGTCAAATTCGCCGCACATAGGAAAGCCGGCAGCGGTAAGCATGGAATTTCCGACTATAAAATTAGTAACGAGTTCGCGCATCTTTGAGCCTGCTTCCGCTTCATAGTAATAGGCCAGGCCGTCAAGTTTTTTCTCTTCGATGAAACTTTCCAGGGCCAGCGCCGCCGCGGCAGCTATTTCAAGGTGCTCGGGTTTAAGTTTTTCTGTTATGGGATCCGAGACGGGTGTGGGCGTATTAAAGAAACTAAGGATGCGTTTTTTCATCGCCTCAATTTTCTTTTTGTCAGGATTTTTATAGAATTTCATCACATCGTCCGGCTCGCACTGGACGGCGTGCAGGCCGAAGGTTCTGGTAAGAGCCGCGCTGTCGGTGTGCATATCGTACATAGATTCCAGTACATGCCCCATATGCCCGATACGCGCCCGTTTAACATCATGCAATACTTTTGCAATCTGGCACCATTCGGCGACTTCTTTGTCCGCACCCTTATCGCCTTCCAGAATACCCAGGATCATAGGCGGTATTTTTGCCCCCATGCGCATGGCGACATCGTTAAATTCCGGAACGGAACAAAGATCGTCATTGCAGAGTTGGATAAAAGTTGAGGCTTTTGCGTAATTCATGGCGCTTAAAGGTTGTAGAGCGACCAGTACCATAGGCGTATTCAAGTGATGTAAAAGAGGCGCAAAGGTGGAAGAGGTGGCGTAGGTTACCATATCCACAAAAAGCAGGTCCAGGTCGCCGGCCTTTATCTTTGGAATGACCGCGTAAGAGGTCTCGGAATTGTCTATCAAGCCGTAATCCGTTACCGTGACTCCGCTTTTTTCAAGTTTTTTCACCAAAACCGCTGTTTTTCTCTTCATTTCATCCAGAAGTCCGGCAAACTGGGGCCAGTAGGTATAATGTCCCATGCTTATTACTCCCACCCGGGCCGTAAGCGGTTTTCTTCTCGGTATTCTTAAATCTGCCATGAATTTCTCCTTTTCCTAACGAAAACTCTGAATTTTGAAAGCTGACTTTGAAATCAAATTATACCTCTTTTATCTTTCCATAATCAAGCCCGAAATCTTGCCTTAAATCCTGGCAAAATCCTGTGTATTTTTTCCGGATTTCTGGCTGATGGCACGGATGTTAAGAGAGATGACACAGATAAGAACGGGAGAATTTTTATTTTCAATGGGTGCTAAAAGGCAGAATATAATGTAGCATCTGTGTCATCTCATTGCCTTTAACTGTGCCATCGTCTTGCTGGACTTTGAGCGGATTATATGGTAAAATCCTTTAAATTCAGAAAAAATGTTTTTAATAAGTTGAAATAATAGAATTATATATGGAAGGGGGCAGCAAATGGACGGAAATATTCCTGTTTTAAGAGTTGAAGGCGAGACTTTGCCTGAAGCTTGGGAGAAGGCAGTAATTGCAACCTGGGAACAGGGAGTTGATATTAAAACAGAATACGATAAACCCGGCGATCCCGCAAGTAAGGACTGTACCATGATGATGGTGGTAAATGATCCTTTTAAGGAACCCAGGATTCACAGGGCTTTTCCCGGCGGCCTTGAAGATCTTGAAACCTACCGGCAGGAGGTAGTTGACGGAATTCATGATCACTGGATAAATCCAAAAGAGGGGAAATGGACCTATACTTATCATGAGAGATTTTTTGATTACAAAATAGAAGGCAAAGCCATAAATCAGATAAATTATATAATAGAAAAGCTTTCTGAAAGTTTCTATTCAAGACGCGCCCAGGCTATGACCTGGAATCCGCTCAAGGATCCTCCCTCGTTCGACCCGCCCTGCTTGCAGATGCTTTGGGCCAGAGTCCAGGAGAGTAAAGACGGAAAAAATTATCTCAATGTAAATACTATCTGGCGCAGTAATGATGCCTACAAAGCGGCGTTTATGAATATCTTCGCCCTCACCGAGATGCAGCGGATGATTGCGGCAAAAATCAGCGAGAAGACCGGAAAAAATATAATTCCCGGCCGTTATGTCCACTTTGCGAACAGCTTCCATATATATGGTTCATACTTTAAGGATTTCAAGAACTTTCTGGAGACGGTAAAAAACAGAAAATGGGAAGACCGGGTTTGGAATTCGGAGTTTGCGGAACCTTTCTTTGAGATAGGCAGGGAAAAGATTCTGGAAGAAAAAAGAAAAGGCATATAAGAAGCAAATTCTAAGATCAAAATTCTAAATTCTAAACAAGCACTAAGCTCTAAGAACAAAAAAGAAACTGCCGGATGAGTTTTTCTTGTACCTTGTCCCTTGTCGCTGCTTTAATGTATAATTAAGAAAATCTTGGTTGAGGAGTCGTCAATGTTTGATAAAGCGAAACAGGCTTATGATATGATGAAGAAGCAGAAGGAACTAAAAAAGCATTTAGAGGCTACGGTGGTTAAGGTTGAGGAAGCGGGCGGAAAATTAAAAGTTTCCATGAACGGGGAGTTTAAGGTGGTGGATATTTCTATTGACCCCTATTTTCTTGCCCCGGAAAGAAAAATTGACCTGGAAAACGCCATTAAAAGGGCCATTTCGAACGCAGTCGGCCAGTCCCAGACCGCAAGCGCAGGAAAGATGAAAGAAATGCTAAAGGGCTTTAATATACCCGGGATGTAAAGGCGAAGCACTAAGATCAAATAAGTGAATAAGCACTAAACAGAATCATTTAAGATATATTTAACAATTCCTTGTTTGTAATTCGACTTACCTTAGTGTATTTGATATTGTCGTCCGCCGGTCTTTTTGCCTGCCCGCCAGTTTCTTTGGAGGGGAGGATAGTGCTTTAATCTTAGAATTTGAAACAGGTTTTGCTGTTAGCTTGGGTCAATATGAGTAGAGGGCTTTTATGTACAACTTTGTGGTGGTTTTTGTAACGGTGAAGAGTAAACGGGAAGCTGAAAAAATTACGGCTTCTTTGCTCAATAAAAAACTTGCGGCTTGCGTTAATATTGTGCCAAGAATAGAGTCTGTCTACTGGTGGAAGGGGAAGGTTGAAAGAGCAAAAGAACTGCTGCTGATAATTAAAACTAAAAAGAGTTTGTTTAAGAAGTTAACCCGTGAAATTATAAAAAATCACTCGTACGAAGTCCCGGAGGTCATCTCTCTCCCGATAACCGGCGGAAACGACAGGTATCTGAAATGGATTGAAGAAAGTGTGCGGTAGGCTGTAAATATAAAAAACAAATGACCCTCATCTATACCTTCTCCGGGGTAGAGCAATGGAATAATAGAACAATTGATAATAGATGATAAAAAAAGAAGAGAAAAAAAAGGAGAGACTATGAACGGGAAAGAAAGATTCCACGCGATAACGCATTTTAAACCATTTGACAGGGTGCAAAACCGGGAGTTTGGCTACTGGGAAGAAACTCTTCCCAAGTGGGTTGAAGAAGGTATGCCCAAAGATATAACGGACGAAGATGCCGCAAACAAATACTTTGGTTTTGATAAATTTGTAGAAGCCAAGATACCGCTGGGCCTCTTTCCGGCTTTTGATAGAAAGACAATAGAAGAAGGAAAGGATTATAAAATCGTGGTGGACAGCGAAGGCGTAACGATGAAAGTTTTCATGAGCGGCGCCTCCTCCATTCCGCACAATATTGATTATTCTCTTAAGGACCGGGCTTCCTGGAAGGAGTTCAAGAAAAGGCTCGTTCCGGGGATGCACAGGTATCCAAAGAACTGGAAAGAAACCGCCGCAAAACTTAATGACCCGGCGCGTGATTATCCCGCGGGGCTCAGTGTGGGCTCGCTCCTGGGCGTACCCAGAAACTGGATGGGCTTTGAGAACTGCGCCATGATGTTCTATGATGACCCGGAACTTATGCGCGAGATTGTTGAAACCATGGGGGATGTTATTATAGGAACCATTGAACCGGCGCTTAAGGAAGTAAAGTTTGACTATGCCGACATGTGGGAAGATATTGCTTTTAAAAACGGGCCGATGATCTCACCTGAGATGTTTAAAGAATTTATTATTCCGCAATACAGGCGGATTTCCGCTCTGCTGCGGAAACACGGCGTTGATGTTTGCTGGGTGGACTGTGACGGCGATATTAATTCCCTGGTGCCGCTCTGGCTGGACGCGGGTATAAACGGCATGTTCCCGCTGGAAGTCGGCTGCTTCACAGACCCTGTAGAACTCAGGAAAAAATATGGCAAGGATGTTCTGTTGTTTGGCGGTGTTAACAAGAGAGAACTGGCAAAGAGCAGAAAAGAAATTGACGCGGAAGTTAACAGGCTTAAACCCCTGGTTGAAGGCGGCGGCTTTGTCCCGCATGTAGACCACAGGTGCCCGCCGGATGTCTCCTATGATAACTATAAATATTATCTTAAGAAAAAGAAAGAAGTATTCGGAATAAAGGACTGGGAACAGAACTTTAAATAGAGGCTTGTCCGCCTACGGCGAGATCTCGCCAAGGAAACTTGGCGGAGATGCTTGGCAAGATAAAACGAGGGCGGAAGCCAGAGGACAGAAACCGTAAAAGCGCAAAGTACGGAAGGTTGGAGCACTGGTCTCCCTTGTCTCTGGCGTCAGTCTTGTTCTCTTCTAATCTTGTATTCTTGTAGTCTTGTATGTCTTAACAGGAGGAATTATGATAGAAAGAAAAGGTCTTGTAACCGCAAAAGGAAATCCGCTTACTTTGATAGGAGCGGAAATAAAAATCGGGGACATTGCGCCTGATTTTAGTGTGGTAGATGTTGAGCAAAAAACAGTAACGCTGAAAGATATCAAGGCTAAGATTAAACTTTTTAGCGTAGTACCTTCGCTGGACACTTCTGTCTGCGACCTGCAGACGCAGAGATTTGAACTGGAAGCTGCAAGCGTGCCGGGGGATGTGGGAATATTTACTTTAAGCATGGATCTGCCGTTTGCCCAGGCCCGTTACTGCGGGGCGCATGCAATCACTAAGCTCAAGACGCTTTCAGATCACCGGGAAGCTTCTTTTGGAACGGCATACGGAGTGCTAATAAAGGAGAACCGTCTGCTTTCCCGTTCTATATTTATTCTTGACGCAAACAATACCGTAAGATATGTTGAATATGTAAAGGATATTTCAACGCATCCGGATTATACGAAGGCGATAGCGGCGTTGAAGCAAGTGGTTGGATAGAAAAGTACAAAGTACGAAGTACAAGATACAAAGTTAAAGCAAAAAAATAATCCCGGGACCAAGTACCCGGCACCTAGAACCATTTAATGGAATCCGGAAGGTTTGGAATCTGTGGAATCGTTCTGAAAAAGGAGTTTTATGAAAAAACAATATACCGACAAGCATGCTGTTGCGGGAATAAAAGAAAAGATGCCTCCTCTGGAGGTTTTCCCTAACCAGTATAGCAATTATACTATAACTATCGAAATTCCGGAATACTCTTCTATCTGTCCCAAGTCGGGTCTGCCGGATTGCGGTAAATTTATTCTGAAGTATATACCGGCAAAACATTGTCTCGAACTTAAGTCCCTTAAATTTTATATACTCGCCTACAGGAATCTGGGCATTTTTTATGAGAACGCCACCAATAAAATCCTTGCAGATTTTATTAAAGCCGTAAAACCAAAATGGGCTTACATTAAAGGCGAGTTCACCCCTCGGGGCGGTATTTCCACATTTGTGGAGAAAACTTACGGAACTCCCGGAAAGCCGGTGAAATGAGCAGAAAGCCTGTATCCCCGGAAAGCAGTGATGAAGAGTTGATGCAGGCCGTTTGTTTGGATGAAGTTCCGGCTTTTGGGCTGCTCTATGGTAGGTACAAAGGCCGGATAATCTCTTTCACTCGCAGGCTGCTCCAGAATCAGCAGAAAGCCGAGGATGCGACCCAGGAAATATTTCTTCGTATCCTCAAAAAGAAAAAAACCTACAACACTGCCAAAAAATTTTCCGGATGGCTTTATAGCATTGCCGCGAATATCTGCATTGATGAGCTACGCCGCCTTAAATTTTCCGGTTCAAATGAGGAAATAAAATATCAAAACGCCGTTGCCGGTCACGCCGATGCTCCCTATCAGGAAATGGAAAAAACCGAGAAAGAAATCATTATAAAGAAAGCCCTAAACCTGCTTACAAAAGAGCAAAAAATGATGATTATATTGCATAAATATCAAAATCAAACATATGAAGAGATTGCAGAGATACTGGGAAAAGACTACAACCAAATAAAGTGGCAGCTCAAAATAGCCTATGAAATTCTGGAAAAAGAACTCACCCCCTATTTCAGATAAAAATGACCGTTCTCCATAAGCTGGATTGTCAAATAAATCGTTATAAGACGGCTCTAATAGCGGGTTTTCTGAAGAAAATGACTTCCAAAATTGCCTGTCAGACGTATAATTAATAGAGGTGTTTATTGTGCAAAATTGCGAAAAGTTTGATATAGCCGGGTATAGTGAAGGCCGGTTTTTTGGAGCGGAGCTTCTTGAAGCTGAGGAACATTTTAGAGGGTGCCCTTCCTGCGCGGCAGCTCTTGAAAAACTTGTCAAAGTTAGCAGGTTTCTAAACAGCTGGGAAGAGAAGACGGAGTTTTCAAAGGATTTTGATACCCTGCTCCTGCGGAAGGCCGCAGATTTAACAACCCGCCGCAGGAAAACCGTACGCCTCTTTTCTTATGCCTGGCGAACGGCCGCTTGTCTTGCCTTATTACTCGGGAGTGTTTCCCTTTACAAAAACACTGTATATGACCAAAGCATTTTTAATCTGCAAGAGATCTATAAGTCCGGGCCGGAGAAAAAAACCGATATTCAGGATTTTAAGTTTTATCTTACCTCCGGTCTTGTCAGAGAACTTGCGGGCCCGCAGTTTAATCAGAAAAATATTTTAAATTACGAACTTCTGCTTTCTGTCCCCGAAAATACTTTGGCGGCGGACCAAAAAAGAGATCTAAAAGAGCTCTTAGCCGAGAAAATCAGATTTAAACGCAGCGAAAGAAATATAGTGTTTTTGGCGCTGGATGGGACGGTAAAACTTCTGGAAGAAGGGCTCAAGATCAAGCTTTCTTTTGGTTCTCCCTCCGTGCAGCAGGCTGCGGGTGCTGAGGCTTTTAAAAAAGCCGCACTGGCTTATGAAACAGGAAATTATGAAACGGCGCTTGAAGGTTATCGAACCGTCTATACAGAGGCAAAGGATGACACTCTTGTCAGTTCTTCTCTTTTTCGCCTCGGATTTATTAATGAGCGTTTAGGCCGTTACGGAGAAGCCGGTAATTATTACAAACTGGTCCAACAAAAATACCCGGTGAAGATTCAGGCGGTTATGGCAACCGAATTGCTGCATTTTACGGCAAAGAAAAAATATTTTGCAGCAGAAGCAGAAGCGCTTATAAGTACGGGAGGAGAAGAAAAGTCTTTTGTATTTTACAAAATTGCGGGTATTTATCTCCAAATTATGGATTATAAAACTGCGGCGCATTATTATACCCGCGCGTCTGAAGATGCCAAAGAGCCGTTACTTCAACGGTCCCAATTTAATGCCGGCTGGTGTTATAAAAACCTTGGAGAAGAAAGGAAGGCCGCCGGCTTGTTCGCAGTTCTTTCCCAGGACCGCAATTTCGGCCGCTTGGCCGCCTACGAACTCGCGCTCTCCTATCTTAAAACTGGCGAGACGGCAAATGTTGGCGGGCTTGTTGATTTTGGGAAAGAAACTACCGGGGAAAGCCCCGAAATATATAAAACTTTAATAAAGAAATATTTTAAAGCCGCCGGCATAAACGGGAAGGGGGAATTATGGAAGTAAAATTAGATGCGGAAACTGAAAAACGCAGGGCTGAGTTCAACAGTATAAAGGCCGAAATTGACAAAGTAGCTAAGATGCAAAAGCTTTTGATAGTCGGAATCCGTTTTTCGGTGACGGCTCTGCAGGTCTTACTGATGTTTGGTTTGTTTATGGCGCTTAATTATGCCTTTCCGGTCTCTACGGTAATTGCAAGATATATGCTTTACAGCCTGCTGGCTTCCTTTGCTCTGGCTATAGTTTTTTATGTACTAAAACCGCTTTTTGCCAAAGCCAATGAAGAAGAGCTGGCACTTATGATAGAGAAACGGTATCCGCAGCTTCTGGACAGATTTATTTGTTCCGTCGAAATGAACAAATCCGAAGCGGCTGTGATTTTTTCACCCGGACTTATTAAAGCGCTCTGGGTAGATACCGATAAAGTAAAAAAAGCTTTAAAATTGGATCTGAGAAAAGCCCTGGCTTTGACCAAGGGCCGGAAATATATAGGTTTTGCTGTCGGCGTGATGATAACGGTTTTTGCGGCATCTATTGTGGCCCCGGAGTTTCTGCTTAAAAGCACGACGGGTATTCCTCTGGTAAATAAATTTTTTACGGCGCTTTTGAAAGGTAATACTTTGCAGGAGGATATTAAAAAGCAGGAAAAAAATAAAGAAGAAAAGCTGGATGCCAAGGGGGAAAATATAGAAGCGGTTAAGAGTCTTCTGTCTGAACAAAAAAACCTTAATAAAGATATGAAGAACAAAATAAACGAAAGAAAGAAACCCTGGCTCGCCGGCAAACCTAACACGGGCGGGCTTTCGGGTATTTGTACGCTGGACGGCAAGCCGGCCGTGGATATATATGTGGCCGTTAAGAGTTCGACCGATTCCCGGGCACAGGGCATAGGCGCAAAGACCGACAGCGATGGAAAATGGGTGGTGCAGGACCTGCCAACTGACGGCAACTACCAAATCTGGGTAATGAATTTAAAATTAAAAAGTAATCCAAAAGCCTATATGGGCGGGGTTGCTGTGGAAAGAGACAGGATAAGAGACGGTTATAATTTTAACCTGACTAAGAAAATGCCGGCGGTTAAAACACCGGGAATGCCCGCAGGAATGAGCGCACCTGATGAAGATACTTATCAGGAGGCGGACCCTAATGCGCCAAAAAGCGGCCAGGTTGATGAGCAATTCCCGAAAACCGATTTTGACCGGTTAAAAGATCAAAAAGCCCTGGAAAATGCACTGGAGAAACAGGGTATTATCTTGCCGAAAGACGAGAAAACGCAGGATCTGCCGGATGCCAAGGACCGGCCGCAGGAAAAGAAATTAGACGAGATGGCTAAAGAGCTGGACCAGCAGAAAAACACGGAGCAAAAAGACACGGCCGAGAAGTTAAAAGAACTTTCCGAGAAAATTGAAGAAATGAAAAAAGATCTTGAGAAGAAAGATGATGCGCAAAAAGACCGGGACCGGAAAGATATGGAAAAACAGCTTGAGGATCAGGCTAAAAAACTTGAAGACACCAACAAGGATATGGCCAAAGAATTAAAAAAGATTTCACAAGATATGAAAGAAGAGGATAATCTGAAGAAAAAGCAGGAAGAACTCACGGAGAAACTGGAAGAACTCCAGAAGAAAGAGGAGATGAAAGATGTAAAGGATAAATCCGAAGAAGCCAAGCAGGAACAGCAAAAAGTTGAGAAAGAACTCCAGAAATCCCAGATGGAAAAAGCGCTTGAAAAAGCCATGGAAGCGGAAAAGAAACTGGAAGAAACTTTAAAAAAATTGATGGAAGAACAGCAGAAAAAGGCAGAAGAACTGAAGAAGGAGCAGGAAGATCAGGCCAAGAAAGATGAAAAGAAAGAAATGGAGGACTTGCAGAAGAAGTTAGAGGAAGAAGCCAAGAAAATGGAACAGGATAAATCTGAAGAGAAAAAACTTGATGAGATTTTGAAGCAGGTGGAAGAGCAGTTGAAAAAAATGGAAGAAGTTGACAAGAAAAAGGCGGAAGAGCTAAAGAAAGCTTTGGAACTGGCCAAAAAAGAACTTAAGGAAGAAAATAAAGAAAGAAACAGGGGCCAGATTGTCAAAAAACTGCAGGAACTGGCAAATCTTTTCGGCGAGCTGAAAAACCGGGCGTTTCTTGATAAGAAAAATTACGGAAAAGATGAGGATACGGTCGAGAATATGACCCGGGACGAAGTGCCGTCGAAATACAAAAAACTTCTGGATAAGTACCGAACCTCTCTTTCCAAGTAAAAATATTAAGGAAAATAAAGTGGGCGGCATTTGCCGCCCACTTTTCTTATGAAATTAAAAACGATGCAAAGCCTTCAATCTATTTTCCATTGTCTATTGTCTATTTTCTGCCTGAGTTTGTTATTAGCAAATTCAGGCGTTTTTAAGGGTGATATTTAAATTCTGTTTTTTTTCGAGTTCAAGAAACTCTTCTTTGAGCCTGTTGATGTAGACTGCGGCGGGAACAGCTATCTTGATGTGCATTTTAAAAACGGGCGAACCGGAGACCGGGGCATTTTCCACTGCGGTTTCTAAACTCTCAACATTGATCTTATTTTTATGCAGAATTTCTGTTACTTCGTTTACTATTCCCTGGTGATCCATCCCGAAGACTTCGACGGTATAGTGAACCGAATCTTCTTTGGGCCGGGCGGGCGGCGCTTTTGTATCTTTTAGGAGGGTGGCAAGTCCGGCGGCGCTTTCAAGGTCTTTGAGCTCCGCTTTTACTTTTTCGATAGAGGGGAGAGCTCCGGAAAATAAGAGGGCGAGTGTGAAATCTTCCCCCAGGATTGACATTTTACTATCTTCAATATTACAACCCCGTTCGGTAAGAAAAGAAGAAACCCGGCTTACAATACCCGGCTTATCCGGGCCAATCGCTAAAAGTACCTTGTAAAATATCATTGAATGGATTATATTATATGTCGGTGCCGTTGTCAAGCCCGCAACGAAACCGGTATCCGGCTCGTTGCGGGCTGATGACACAGATAAAAGAGAGATGACACAGATGGACGGATAGAAAGAGAGATGGCACGGATGGACGGATAAGGATTAAAAGGAAAAAATGAAAACGGTTGTTGTTATCGGTAGTTCAAATACGGATATGGTAATCCGGACTGAAAAGGCTCCTGTAGGCGGGGAGACGGTTCTTGGCGGTGGTTTTCTTGTGGTCCCCGGAGGCAAAGGGGCTAATCAGGCCGTCGCTGCAGCCAGGGCCGGGGCCAGGGTTATTTTTATCTCAAAGCTGGGTTCTGATATCTTTGGTGATAGAGCGCTTGCCAATTTTAAAAAAGCGGGATTGGATACGCGTTTTGTTTCCAGGGATAAAAAAGAGCCTTCAGGTGTGGCCATAATTACCGTAGATAAAAACGCTCAGAACTCTATAGTCGTGGCACTGGGCGCAAACAGTAAACTTTTTCCCGGGGATATTAAAAAAGCCAAAGAAGAGATAAAAGCTGCAGCCTGTGTTGTGCTCCAGCAGGAGATGCCGGAAAAAACGGTAGCCTATTCCATTGAACTTGCGCTTAAATTAAATGTACCGGTAATCTTTAATCCCGCACCCGCAAGAAAACTGCCCGGGGCTCTGCTTAAAAATATTTACCTGCTCAATCCCAATGAAACCGAGGCGGAAATATTGACCGGAATAAAGATTACGGATACCGCTTCAGTCAGAAGAGCTGCAGCCAAACTAAAGGCTTCTGGCGTTAAAAATGTAATCATAACCATGGGAAAAAAAGGTGTATTCGCAGCCGGAAAAGGTTTTGAAATGCGGTTTCCGGCTTTCAAGGTTAAAGCCCTGGACACCACCGCGGCGGGAGACGCTTTTACCGGCGGTTTTGCCTGCGCTTTGGCGGAGGAGAAAGATTTCTGTGAATGCGTAAAATTTGGAAGTGCAGTTGCGGCACTGGCCGTAACAAAAATGGGCGCTCAATCCTCGTTGCCCGCAAGAACGGAGATAAACCAATTCTTAAGCCGGCAGAAGTGAAAATATATTCTTATTCAAAACTCTCAACCTTTGAGAACTGTCCTTTTCAATACAAACTAAGATATATTGAGAAGATAAAAATTGACAAAGACACAATAGAACGTTTTCTCGGAAACATTGTGCATTATACGCTGGAATATACTTATCTGAACCGGGATAAACTTCTAAAAAAAGGCAATCCCAAAGAAGCGATCAAACAGCTCTTTAATTATTTTTGGATAAACGGTTCCGGCAAGACAAAAAATTTCAAGGAATTTGAAGGCTATAAAAGCTCTATATTGGTGGTAAAACGGGGCCGGGGTCCGGAGGATTATAAGAGTATGGGGGAGAGATGTATAGAGCGTTATTTCGAAAAATATGCGCCTTTTGATCAGAACAAAATTCTCGGGATGGAAAAAAGAATACAGATAAAACTGGATCCTGCCGGGACCTATCTTTTAAACGGTATCATAGACCGCCTGGATGAAACTGCGGCCGGGGACCTGGAGATCCACGATTATAAGACAGGAGCGAATGCGCCCTCCGAAGCGAAGATGGAAAAGGAAAGACAACTCCCGCTTTATCATATAGGCGTTGCCGAGGAGTTCTCAGGAAAAAAGATAACACTTATCTGGCACTACCTGATGTCGGGCATTGAGTTCAGGATAAACAAAAATGAGGAACAACTGCAGGGTATCAAGACAGAGACTATGGGTGTTATCAATGAAATTGAAGCGACTCAGGAATTTAAGACCCAAAAAAGCGGCCTCTGTAATTATTGCGAATATTACGGGACCTACTGTCAATAAAAACTAGGTACAAAGTACAAAATAATGAAGCGGGAAAACCGCCCGCTTGTATGAAAATATTATAGACAAAGGGAAAATAAATGCCGTCAGTATTTGTTGTTAGTTTGGGCTGTGCGAAGAATCTGGTGGACGCGGAAATAATGCTTGGTTCTTTAAGAAAGAGCGGTTTTGAACCGGCAGTAGAATCAAAAACCGCGGATTGTATTCTTATAAATACCTGTTCCTTTCTTTCTGCTTCAAGGCAGGAAGCCCGGCAGGAAATAAGAAAAGCGGTTAAAAACAAAAAAGAAGGAGCAGTAGTCGCTGTAACCGGCTGTTTTGTCTCAAGTCATCCGGAAAAACTTCAAAAGCTTTTTCCGGGAGTCAGAATCTTTATTCCTTTTGCCCGGATACCCGAAACCGGACAAATCTGTTTAGCGGCTCTAAAAAAGAGAGGGCGGGTACTCCTTCCTGCCTATTTGAAAAAAACATTTCTTTATGACAGCGGGATGCCCCGCGTGCTGGCGACGCTACCCCATCAGGCGTATATAAAAATAGGCGACGGTTGCGACAACTGTTGTTCCTATTGTCTTATTCCCTCAATTAGAGGGAATTTCCGGAGCAGGCCGCTTAAAGACATAGTTCTGGAAGCGAAGAAACTTGCTGCGCTCGGAGTCCGGGAAATAAATCTTATCTCACAGGATACAACCCTCTACGGGGAAGACCTTTACGGCCGGCCTGTTCTTGCAAAACTTCTTAAAGAGCTTGTAAAAGTGAAGGGGATAGACTG
This sequence comes from Candidatus Firestoneibacteriota bacterium, assembly GCA_903928075.1. Lineage (GTDB taxonomy): Bacteria > Oederibacteriota > D2-FULL-39-29 > D2-FULL-39-29 > D2-FULL-39-29 > CAIYPD01. The sequence continues at coordinate 109,939 of CAIYPD010000096.1, read as the reverse complement.
GCTCCGGGTGCTTTATATGTATCCTTCCCGCGTGACCGATGAATTGCTTGAAACTATGGCCGGGCTTAAAAAAGTCGCCCCTTATTTTGACATCCCGCTTCAACATACGGAAGACCGGCTACTTAAATTAATGCGCAGGACTTATTTAAAAGAAGATATAGAAAAACTGCTGGAAAGAATAAAGCGCAAAGTAAAGAATGCGGTAATTAGAACGACACTTATTACGGGTTTTCCCGGGGAAACAAGGCAGGAGTTTGAGGCGATGCTGGCCTTTATCGGCCGGGTAAAATTTAACAAGCTGGGCGTTTTTGCTTTCTCAAAAGAAAAAGGAACTCCCGCTTATGCCCTGCCCGGCGGGGTGAGTGAACCGGAAAAGAAAAGAAGGTTAAAAGCGCTTATGACCGGGCAGCAGAAGGTCTCTTTGCAATTGAACAAAGAAAAGATTGGGAGTAAAATAGAGGTGCTCGTTGATACCCTTAAAAATGGAACGGCGGCGGGCAGAACGCTCGGGGATGCGCCTGATGTTGACGGCCGGGTCTATTTTCCCGTTGTTACAGGCGATAATCGGATACTTCCGGGAGATATAATTACCGTAAAGGTACTTAAGGCACTTCCTTATGACCTTATTGGAGAGGCTTTTGGAGATTAAAATTAATTATTCTAATTCGCTTACGATTGCACGGATAGTCTTTATTCCTTTTTTTCTCGTCTTTCTTTTTGCGAAGCTGAAATACGGTGCCCTTATAGCGCTTATTATTTTTGTCGTGGCTTCGCTCACCGATTTGTATGACGGTATTTTGGCCCGGGAGAGAAACGAAGTCACGGATTTTGGTAAGTTCATGGATCCCATCGCCGATAAACTACTCGTCTTTTCGGCCTTTATCTCCTTTATACAACTGGAACTTGTCCCGACCTGGATGATAATAGTAATGATGGCAAGAGAATTTTTGATAACCTCTTTAAGGATGCTCGCAATTTCAAACGGTAATAAAGTTTTGCCGGCCGAGCAGTCCGGTAAGCATAAAACCGCCTGGCACATTGCCACTATAATTACCATCCTTGTGATAATCGTGGCGCAGGATATCTGGGATCTGGATGCCCGGCTGCTGGCCCAGGGCGACGCGGGAGAGAATATCCTGGCTTTTATCGGCGCACTGCCTTATATCATGGGTTTTATTTGCGTGGTCTACTCCGTCTATTCCGCTTATGATTTTATCGGAAAGAATAGAGGGCATTTTTTTGAAAAACATACTAATTAAAATCTTTGCTTCCGGTTTTGGGACCGGTTATTCCCCTTTTGCCAGCGGCACCACCGGTACGCTTGTGGGTGTCGCGCTCTTTTTTTTGCTTCCCCCTAAATATGTCCTTCATACCGCTGTAGTAATCTTTATGGCCGGAGTCTATATTTCCACGGAAGCCGAAAAAATATACGGGAAAAAGGATTCCGGAAAGATAGTGATAGATGAGATAGCCGGCTACCTCTTTTCCATGGCCTTTATGCCGCAGAATCTGCTTTTTGCCGCCGCAGGATTTTTTCTTTTCCGCTTGTTTGATGTCTGGAAACCTTCGCCGGCAAGGGAAGCTCAGGAATTAAAAGGCGGCTGGGGCGTTATGACGGATGACCTTATAGCTGGCGTGTATACTAATCTTACGATGTGGGTGATTATACTGCTTCTCAAATTTTCAGGTATAACATAAAGCTCCGGAAGCAACAAACATCGGATTTTCTGCTGTGAATATCAAAAATAATATTTCGAAGCTGTTGTTTAGTCCGCCATTCCTTTGGGCGGATAGATCTTAGTGCTTATTTTCCGATGTTTCTGTTCCGGATCTCAGTAAAATATATTTCAACGCTTTTGTTTCGAATTTCGAGTTTTGATCTTAGAATTTTAGTAGCACGGTCTCCTGCAAAATCTTCCCGCCGAGTTCATAGACTCTGCCGATAGCTTTTTTATCTGTTAGTTCAAGCAGGCCGAAAGAAAGCGTACTGCTTCTATTATCGCCTTTTTTTAAATGCCCGGGGTTCAGGAAGAGCGTGTCACCTTTTATCATGGCTTCGTAAAGATGAGTGTGTCCGTAGAGATAGATATCAGCTTCATTGTTTATTGCTATTATTTTTGGATTCAGGCTGCCGGTCAGATCCTCCTCTTCCAGCCGGTCAGAATGGGTCAGGAAGATATTAAAGCCGGCCAGCTCCGTAAAAAAATGATTTTGTATTTTCGGGTCGGCGTACTGCTTTTCGTGAAGTCCCGGGACACGCAAAATCTTAGCGGAATATTCAAAAAGTAGTTCCGCGTCCTTATAAGTGTCACCCAGGTGGCAAAAAACGGTGGCGCCCAGGGTTTTAGCTTCTTCAGCGGCTCTTATGAGCAGGTCGGTATTATTATGGGTATCGGAAAAGACTCCGATCAGTGTCTTGAGCATTTCATCCTGCACTTCTTACAGACGGCGTTACAGGGTTCCAGATGGAACAATACCTCGGTATTTCTTAAAAGTTTTTTGATATCTTTTTCTATATGGTGTGAGAGTTTATGGGCCTCATCCACATGCAGGTCCCGGGAGACCGTCAGGTGCAGGTCTAAATACCGGAAGGGGCCGGATTTCCGGCTTCTTAGTTTATGGAAATCCACAAAGGATTCGGAATTCTCTTTGATTGCGCTATGTACGATCTTTTCCTCTTCCAGGGAGATTTTCGTATCGACCAGGTTAAGTATAGAGTCCTTGGTTATCTGAAAGGCGGCAAAAGATATCCAGCCTGCTGCCCCGATAGCAATTATCGGGTCAAGATATTCTATATGAGGCACAATGCCTTTAAAAAAATGTATCAAAAGCAGGGCGAAAAATACCCCGAGAGAGGTGTAGACATCCGTTCTGAGATGCCAGGCATCCGCGTCCAGGGCATCAGACTCCGCTTCTTTGGAAACTTTAAATAAATACCCGGAAATAAAGTAGTTTACAAGGGTGGAAAGAAGCATGACCCCGATACCAATTCCGATGTTGTCTATGTTTACGCCGTGCGCAATTTTGTCATAGGCTTCGTGAATTATTAGATAGGCCGCAAAGAATATCAGCAAGCCTTCAATAAGGGCTGAGACATTCTCAATCTTGCCGTGTCCGAAGTGATGGCTTTCGTCGGCCGGTTGTGTAGATTTAACCACAGAATATTTCGCAATTATAGCTGCTACGAGATCCAGACAGGAGTGAATAGCTTCCGCGATGATACTTACGGCGCCTGACATAAGGCCGACAATTAGCTTTAAGACCACAAGAGAAGCATTTGAAACAACAGAAAAATTAGCTGCAAACCTTTTCTTTTTATTTAGGAGCGCAAACAGTTTTTTTGACATATCTGATAATATCACAAAACACGAAAAAAACAAAGTCAGAAATTAGGGGGGAAAGCGGAGGCTTGGAAGGTTGGAGGATTGGCAAGAGAACTAAAGGAAATAACTATTTGAAAAAAAGTTAATATATGATAAAATCGGTTAGAAATAAGAAAAGCGGGAGGCAATACAATGGAAACCGGAGAAAAAGAGGGATTGCAGGGAAGAGCTTTACTTGCGCTAAAAGTGTTCTTTATCTCATTGCTTGTCTGTGTAGTGGCGTTTTTAGTTTATCAACTTCCGGTCTTTTGGACCAGGCCGGCAACCGCAGAATATCTTCCAGAAGAAGGCAAAGGAGCATATCTGGGTATCTCCGCAGCCGAACTTCGAAAACTTAAAATAAATCTAATTTCCTACCGGGCTCCGGGTCTTCTGCCGGTTAAAGGCTATTATGAAAAGAAAAAAGACGGCGGCCTGTTTGAGGTAGCGCATTATACCGCGGATTTTTACGGCAGGATTAAGGCTTTTGATTTTTCCAGGCATTTTAAAGCGCAGGAACTGGAGAAACAAAAATATGAGTACCTGAAAATATTTATTTCCAGGTATGGAGAGGATTACAAAAAAGCACTCCGGGTGCATAAGCCCTATACGAATATTAGATATACTTACGAACTATTTGTCTGGGAGAAAAAAGACGCAAGAATTACCCTGGAGTTCTCCTTCTATGACAACAACAATAAAAACGGGTATATTTCCAAGGACCGTGGAGTCTTCCTGCATATAGGCTATCCGGGCGCCACCGGCGAAAACTTCTCGAATAAAATAATAGCAGATTCTGAAAACCCCGAACTTAAAGAAAGATTCCGGCTAAATTTCCCGGCGCAAGAAAAATTAAAGAAATAGTTTTCAGTAATTGTTAATGCACTTAATTGGTAATCTTGAGCGAAGTAGCGAAATCCGCCAACGCTTTGTGGCGGAAGTCAAATCAAACTATTGGAGGACTAAATGAAGCTCGAAACCATCAAAACACTTTCTATTAAGACAACTTCAAAAATACTTTTGCTGGTTATGGACGGCTGCGGCGGCCTGGGAAATCCTTCCACGGGCAAGACCGAGCTGGAAACGGCAAAAAAGCCGAATATGGATAAGATGCTTAAAAACGGGGTTTTTGGCCTGGCCCATCCGATAGGCCGGGGTATCACTCCGGGAAGCGGCCCGGCGCACCTAGGGCTCTTTGGATATGACCCGCTAGAATATGTTATCGGCCGGGGCGTTCTTGAAGCGCTGGGCATAGGTTTTCATATGACTGCCAGACATATATCGGCCCGGGCTAATTTTGCCACCATGAAAGACGGCGTCATTCTTGATAGAAGAGCCGGAAGAATTCCGACAGAAACCAATATTGCTATCGTAGCAAAACTTACCGCCGCCATACAGGAAATAGACGGCGTGAAAATAATATTTAAGAACGGGAAAGAACACCGTTTTGTGGTGATTCTTGAAGGTGACGGACTGGAAGACGGCCTCGGAGAAACAGATCCGCAAAAAGAAGGATTAAAACCGCATCCTGTCACGGCTTTAAATCCCAAGGCAGAGAAAGCCGCCGCCGTGCTGAATAAATTGATGATTAAAATAAATGAGACTCTGAAGAATGAACCGAAAGCGAATACCTGCCTGCTTAGAGGTATTGCAAAATGCCCGCATATTCCTTCGATGAGCGAAGTATTTAAAATAAAGCCGGCCTGTATAGCCAACTATCCGATGTATAAAGGCCTGGCCACACTTGTGGGTATGGAACTGTTACAGACAGGAGATACTATCAAAAGTGAATTTGATACGCTGGAAGCCAATTTTGCAAAATATGATTTTTTCTATATGCATATTAAAAAAACCGACTCTTACGGCGAGGACGGTAATTTTGAGAATAAAGTAAAAATAATTGAAGAAGTCGACCTTGAGATCCCGCGGTTGGAAAAACTCGGTTTTGATGTTATAGTGGTGACCGGCGACCACAGCACCCCGGCGGTTCTAAAGGGGCATTCCTGGCATCCAAATCCCTTCGGCCTTGCCGCAAAATATCTTATCCCGGACGAATTTGAGACCTTTAACGAGCGGACCTGTAAGAGGGGAGGCCTGGGCCAGTTTCTTTCTATAGATGCCATGCCTTTAATGCTGGGCCATGCAGGCAAGCTGGAAAAATATGGAGCATAAGAGACAATTGCTGATTACTGATTGTCCGCCTAAAGGCGAGATCTCACCGCAGGTGGACTAATTGCTTGTAAATAAATAGTAAACTATTGGCATAAGTTTTATTAATTAGCAATTCGTATTGGGTTTTATTAGAATTTAGAATTTCTAAATTCTAATAAAACAATAAACAATCAGCAATCAGTAATTCGCATTTACGGGGTGAAATGGGAAAACTTGGGGAAGTTTTCGAGTTATTGGAAGCCGAATTTTACAAAAGGCCGGTGCTTTATGCGGCACTTGGATTTATTTTCGGTATTGTGGCGGCCTCAAGAAACCTTTTTCATCCCTACGCCGCGCTGGCGTTCCTTTCTGCTACACTTCTGATTTTTCTCCTTTTCAGAAAAGCTTCCCCGGTTTTTTTTACTGTGGCTCTCTTTTTTTTAGCCGTACCTTATTTTTCTTGGATGAATAATTACCCGGCCGGACATATAAAAAATTATCAGGACTCTTTCGGGTGGACGCGCGCCGGGGTGACCGGTAGATTGGTTGCTGACCCCGAGATAGTAAGAAGCAGCGGCACGACCAACCTCTTAATGGAGGCAGAGAGCTTTAAGGTTAAGGGCCTGCCAAAAATTGATACTTCCGGGCTGATAAAAATTACTTTAAAAGAACAGCCGGAATATGGTCAATTGAACTACGGGGACAGGATCTCTGTTTATGGCCGTTTCCATGTGCCGCGTGAACCCAAAAATCCGGGGGAATTCAACTACAAAAGGTATCTTGAAAGAAAAGGCATCTTTCTGACTGGCACAATAGACCGGAAGGAAGGTGACATTCTGGAAAACCTGGGAGAGGGGAGTAAGAATATTTTTATTGCCGCTACAATAAATATCAAGCACCGGCTTTTGCTTTCTATACTTAAAACGACTCCCGGGGAAGCGGCTTACCTGGTGCAGGGCATTTTCCTGGGGGAAGATAGCGGGCTTACCGCGGAAAGGAAACAACAGTTCCGGGATACCGGGACTTTCCATATTCTCGCGGTTTCGGGTTTTAATGTTGCGCTGGTTGTGGCCACCTTTTTCTATATTATGAGCCTTCTTAAATATAAGAGGAAATTCTCTGCAGGCGTCAGCATGGTCTTCGTGATTGTTTTCTGTTTTGTCACGGGCTGCTCGCCTTCAGTGGTACGCGCTTCCTTGATTTGTGTATTTGCCCTGCTGGCGGTTCTTCTGGAACGGGATTCTGATCTTATAAATCTTCTGGCACTCTCAGCCCTTCTGATGCTGCTTGTGGATCCAAATACCCTGTTTGACATCGGTTTTCAGCTCTCCTATGTATCCACGCTCGGACTGGTCCTGCTGGCGGCCCGGGTGGAAGAATATCTATTTTTTCTGCCCCGCTGGTTTTGCGGAGCGATTGCGGTTACTGTCTCCGCTCAGTTATTCGTGGCTCCCGTTTCCGCCCTGTATTTTAATTCTTTCTCTACGCTGACTTTGCCGGCCAACCTTTGCCTCGCGCCTTTTGTCTGGTTCTCAACCGTGGCGGGACTTATTCAGTCGGTTATAGGCCTGTTATTTGTCCCGGCCGGCGCGCTTATAGGTTACGCCAATTCGCTTTCGGTCTTTTTAATATTTAAAGTCGTAGAATATTTTTCTTCCTTTTCTTTTTCCCTGCTGAGGGTTGCGGCGCCCGGCTTGGTTTTTATTATTTTCTACTATTCGGCGGTTTTAAATCTGGTATACTTTAAGAAGAATTATGAAACAAAGCCCGCCTGGCTTGCCGCGGGGACAGGTTCTCTGGCTCTTTTTATCTGGCTTAATGTTTTTACGGCGGCTCCGGCGCTCGAAATCACAGTTTTATCCCTGCGAAACGCAAAGGCCGTTTTTGTCTCGGAGGGGCAGGCAGCTTCGGCATTCTATATTGAAGGAAAGGTGGATGCTTATGAGGTGGAAAGAAAGATTCTCCCCCTGATGCACTCAAAAGGCGTTAATAAACTTAAAGTTCTTGTATATTCTCCGGAGTTTGAACCTTTTGTTGCCGAGCTCCGGCCGGAAGTAGCTATAAAAATTGAAGAAAGTGAAAGCAGGAGTGTTAGTTTTACGGGCCGGGGAGGAGGAATCATTTATGCCGGGGGCCGGACGCCTCTCTCGGGCAGCCGGGGCGGCGAAAATTTTTTTGTGGATAAAGAAAAACTTGTTTTTGGAAATAAGAGAACCACCGTATTATATAAAGACGCTAAAAAACAGGGTGCCGTAACTATCAGGATTAATAAATAACCGGCTAACAACTGACGGCTGATAAAGAACGCAAAGGAAAAAAAGCGAAATACAGGTGGCAAAGAGCTTTAATTTTTGTTAAAATTAGAACATGAAATTCATTAAAGCTTCGGAAATTATTAAGATCTGTGATGCGTCTATCCGGCTCTGGCATAGAAAAGAAAAAGCTGCCGGGAAGAAAAGCCTCGAGGAAGCGCTCTGCCTTCTTAGCGGCCGCTTTGCCGGGCAGGAAAAGCTGGTTAATGATTCGGTGGTCATTAATACTTACCTCTGGCACCTGGAAGACAAGGCCCGCGCCAGGAGTTTCTCGGACTCCCTCATTGCTAATATTAAAAGGGCGATAGATGTGACCAATCAACGGCGGAACAACAAGATGGAAGAGATAGACGCTTTCCTTTTGAAAGTGCTTAATGACTCAGGTGTTTGTGTAAAAAAGAAAGCCGGGATAAACACCGAGACCCCGGGCAGTGTTGTTGACCGGCTGGCGATAATCTCTCTTAAAATATATCACATGGCCGGGCAGGCAAAGAGAAAAGATAAAAAAGCCGATGCTGCTCACAGGAAAAAATGCAGTGAGAAACTGGCTAAATTACTGGAGCAGAGAAAAGATCTGGGTAAAGGTTTTGATGAACTCCGCCGCGACCTGCTAAACGGCTCCAAAAAGCTCAAGATGTACTTTCAGTTTAAAATGTACAATGACCCTTCGACCAATCCTTTTATGAATAAGTAAAACGATACCTTAAAAAGTTTTTGATAATTTAGTGGTTTTTGAATTAGTGTCCGCCAAAACTTTGTTTTGGCAGGTCTCGCTAAAGTCGAAAATTCGTTCTTAACTAAAAGCACTCTTACCAGAGGAATAGAAATGAAAAGATCTGTTTTTTTCATGCTCCTCGTTTTTCTCCTGCCGGTCTTAATGTCCGCGGAAGATCCCCGCATGACTACCCTAAAAGACCGGAGCGAAGGTATGCTGGCCAGGCAGATAATCGCAAAGTCTATGGTAAAAGACAGAGTTTTGGAAGTCGGACCTGTGCTGGAGACTATTCTTAAAAACACCAAAGAAGAAGATAGGATGCGTATTTTTGCCATGAGGCAACTCGGAGAACTCGGATATAGGGAGGCCGGACCGGTACTTATAGATATAACTAAAAACAAAGACCTCTCGGTGGATTTCAGGAAAGTTTGTGTTGAAGCTGTAGGTGCTATTAACGATAAACAGTTATTTCTGGATATGGGAATGGGTATTTTGCTAAGGGATGATGTCGCAAATGTTCTTTCAAAAACCTATCTGGATATTTTAGAGAAAAGCAGGTTCAGAAATGACCCGGAAATACTTGTTGTGTTAGGTCAGTTCATGAGTGCGGGCGTAAAAGACTATGTAAAGGACAGAGCCATGGGACTGCTTTCGGAAAGTCCGGGCAAGGAAACTCTCACCCTGCTTATGATAGCCCTCTCTGATAAAAATCCTGAAGTCAGAAAAAAAGCCATTGTTACGGTGGCAAAAGCGGGGCAGGGCGACGCGGTCACGCTCTTTATCAGCAAGCTTGAAGAAGAAACCAATGCCGGGGTGCGCGCGGTCTTAGCAGAAGAACTGGATAAATTGCCGGCGCCAAAATTAAGGCATATATGGATAGCTGATCTGCTATACTGGATGACTGAAGAACCCCGGGCGGATATCAAGAAAAATCTGGCTTCTGCGCTGGAGAAGTTAAAAGCAGCAAATCAGGGGGCAGGTTCCGGAGGACCTGATATTTCCATGCCAAGGACTCCCCGGCCGCCTGACAAAGAAGACCAGCCCGAGCAGAAAACTCCGGCTAAAAAAACGGTTAAAAAATAAGTTAAGAATTTGCTGCAATGTAATTTCTGCCCGCCGGCAAACAGTGCCGCGTAAAAGGAAAAGATGAATTATAAGATGTGGCTAAAAGCTATAAGAATTATTCCCCGCCTTTCAAAGGAGGAATGGGATAAACTGGATCTAATAAGCCGTTGGCTTATAGCCACCCGGGCTGCCGTGCTGGTTATGACTATGCTCTCGGCAGCAATCGGCGGTATTATGGCGGCGCAGGACGGCAGGTTCAACTGGCTGCCTTTTACGGTCTGTTTTTTTGGCCTGGTTTTTGCTCATGCCACTAATAATCTTTTAAATGACCTGGTGGATTATCTTAAAGGTGTGGACAAAGGCAATTATTACCGGACCCAGTACGGTCCGCAGCCTTTAGAGAGCGGATTTTTATCCCTCAGGCGCTTTGTTTTATATATTTTCCTCACAGGTTTGATTGCCCTGCTTTGCGGTATCTTTTTGATAGTCTACGCCGGTCCGGGTGCCCTGATTATTACTCTCATGGGCGCTTTTTTCCTGCTCTTTTATACCTGGCCTCTAAAATACTTCGGTCTTGGCGAGTTCGCGGTCCTGGCGGTCTGGGGCCCGCTTATGATAGGCGGCACCTACTTTGTGACTACGGGCTTCTGGAGCTGGATGACGGTCCTGGCGGGACTTCCCTACGCTCTCGGCGTGACTACGGTACTTTTTGGAAAGCACATAGATAAACTTGAGGCGGATAAGCTCAAAGGGATAAATACCCTGCCTGTAATTCTCGAAGAAAGCGCGGCGAGAAAAACGGTCATTGTTCTGACGACTTTGCAGTATCTTATTGTTTTAGCGCTTGTAATAAAGGGCGTATTTCATCCTGTTCTTCTTATAACTCTTCTTGCTTTAAAAAACTTTTACAGACTTTTCAAGGCCTACAGCAAGGAATTACCGGACACTAAACCTGAGGGATATAGGACAGATATCTGGCCTTTGTGGTTCGTGGCTTTTGCCTTTGATCACAATAAAAAATTCGGCGGACTGCTTTTAGTAGGGCTTGTGCTGCAGCTTATCCTTTCGAAACTATTTTCATAAAACCAATTGCAGATACTGCTAATTATAATAAATATTACTATCTCTCAATAAGGTAATACATACAATCCGGAAGCAGGTTGAAGGTTATTTTATCCCCGCCTAAAAAAGGCAGTTCATTTTTGAAATAGCCGTTAAAATCCAGGGCTTTAATTTTTAGAGTTTTTGCATGCAGGTTTTGCAGTGAGACGGAGCCGGAAAATTCTTTAACTATAATGGGCGCGGTGCCCAATTTAACTATTTTTTTAGTATTTCCGCCTTTTGTTTCCCAACCGGTATTCATATCTTCCGTCATAATTTGGACCAGCAGCTTTTCGGAATTATTCAAAGCTTTGCCGTCAAGCGCAACCGCCAGCACGCTGCCGTATTCATTTTTGCTGTCTACCGTGAGGGTGTTCAGTTTAATTTCCCCGGCGGCCGCGAGAAAGCCCAGGGCCCCTTCCGCCGCGGGGGCGTTTATCCTGACCAGGCCGTTTTTATAATCCCAGTTTAGCTCTTTGGTCAGGGAGGAGATACGCTTATTAATAGCGTCGATTTTATTTTTGTTCCCGGGATTGAAGACCGTCGAACCGGCTTTATCATTTATGGCCACTTCAATCTTCCCCAGAAGAGCATTTAAGGCCGGTCCGTTCTTTGGCGTCCCGCCTTGTTCGATAAACCGCAGGTTATCGGTATTTGCCGCTTGCTCAAGCGTATTGCCTTTAAGCGAAAAAAGTTCCTGCAAATTATAATTGTAGGAAGCGGAAAAAGGGGCTTCTTTGATGTAATTGTTCCGGAAGATAAGAGCGCAGGCGGGGGAGACTCCCAAAGTTTCCGGTGTAAAGGAGGCCCATTTCGTGAGCTGGTTCTGCCATTCGGCGCCGTTTAGCGCAAATTGGAAAAAGGCGTCGGTGCCTTGCAGGGAGCCGTAGGCTGCCATCAGCACGGGGCCTTCGGTCCTGAATCTGTTGGGCATATTCCAGCAGATCTCCGTAACTATATTGGGGTGGCCGCTATATTCCTGTTCCAGCACCGGAGAACTCAGCGGATCCAGAAGGACGCTCATATCCGAGAAAGTGTCGCCCTCACTTAAAGTATAGCCCCGGTCGGTTTTGTGTTTCGGATCAAAATAAGCGTGCCGGTCCATTACCTCACAAGCCATAGCCGCGTATTTGTCCAGGGCGCCGAGGGTGGCGTTATCCGCTGTTGTCCAGTTGGTGGCGGTTATGGGGCACTTTACCTTAAGTTCGTTCTTAAACCAGTCCCGGGTTTTTTCAAAGAAATTGCGGAGTTCCAGCGTTAGAAACTCTGCCTGATCAAAGGCGCGTTTATCACATCTTCTGCCCTTAGCCCCGGCAGTCAGAAACCAGGCATCATACAAACCGGCTCTTTCTTTGGCAAAATCATCCCCTTTTACTTTTGCGCCGGCACCCCAGTCGGCTTTTGCTTTTTCGATGGTACCGTATTTTTGTCCCAGCCACGCAAAGTATTTATTCTCCAGAATAGAGATACATTCTGCGGGGATAATTTCATAGGGCTTAAAAGTCCAGAAAAAATAATTATCCTCGTTGACAATTTCCACAAGCGCAATGGCCGGGTCTTCGGCAAAGGAAAGTTTTGTGTAAGGATTAACAGTAGAGAGCAGGCCCTTCGCCCAGGCGCGGTAAATTTCCTGCATCCGGGGGTGAAAGAAGAGGAGCGAGAAAGGTTTTTTATTTTCAAGGGACTCGTAGCCCGGTAGACCGTAGCCGGGTTGGATATCGAACCAGAGGGGGAAGTAGAAAGAGAGCTTGGTGTAGATGCCTTCTTTTTTCATTGCCGAGACAAAAAAGTGGAGTTTATCCAGATAAGCGTGTTCAATTTGCGCAGGGTTAACAGCGGCTTTGTCAAAGATGGCAGAGTGGACCCTTACTATGTTAATGCCGAGTTTTGCGAGGCGTTTTGCGAGATACCTGATTGAATCCCGGTCCATACTTACGGCATTCTCACCCGTGACCACGCCCCAGAACTTCACCGGCTTATCTTCTTTTTCAAAAACAAAGGAGCTGCCTTTTGCTTTTAGAAAGCCTTTCGAGCCGGCCTCCTTCTCGTTCAGAAAACTTAAGTCCAGGAGCGCTGAATTTTTAAATTCGTCGGGTTCCGGTTCAAAGGCAAAGTAGCCCGGCGTCTTTTTTCCGGATTTTTCCCCCGGCTTGTTCTTGCCGCTTGGCACAAAAGGAAGAGAGGTGAGGATAAAACAGTCAAAACCTGAGACCATTTCTTCGCCTTCGGCCGCAAGGAGTTCTATTTCTAGCAAATGGACGCCTTTTTGGAGGTTTGTTTTTCCGAGAAAGACCCAGTTGGCGCAGACAAATTTTCTGATTTCTGAGTTGTCGGCCAGAGGCACATTTTTATCGCAAATCTGCCAGGCCCCGGTGTCAAAACGCCATTTGAAGGGCCCATGCGTATAAAATTTCCTGACCCAAAAATTGTAAAGGTTTTCTTCGTCCACCCGGACTTCGTATTTTGCGTAGAGGGGCGGCCCTTCTCTTTTTTTGTCGGCAGTAAGCCAGTCGCCGCCGGAGAGGACCTCTTTTTCTGCGTTGTTTTGGGGTGCAAACCAGCTGCTTTCCGGAAAGTTGGTCTCCTTAGGGTTCTCGCCTTCAAACCAGATGTAAGAAGCGGAAAAAAAGTTCTGTGCGAGCAGCAGAAATAATACAAATTTTTTCATAAAAAGCTCCCGGGGAAAATATTTCCGGTAAAATCACCGGTTTTTCGGAACCGTAAAATCATGCGGTATTATTATGACATAAAAAAGAGGGGAAGGAATCATAAATTTAACTGTAGAAAGTAAAAATATGAACCCAAAAAAGAGCTTAAGGATTTGCCGGCACTCAAGGGGATAGAGTTTTAATAAAAGAATAAAGCATTGAAAAAATAATAGGAAACGCAAGTATGGGTAAGGGGGGCCGAGAAAAATGGGCTTGAAAAAAAGAGGAAAAAATGATACGATAAATGCGTTGCAAGTTTAGGAAAATACAACATGAGAAAAATCAAAATTATAAAACCAAAATACGAAAGACCGAAACTGAAGTCTCAGAGGATATTTGAGACCTCGACTCTTGCCTGTGGTAAATGCGCTTCAGGCCCCTTCCAACAGCCGTCTTGCGGAGGGTATCCGAGGAATAGTTAAGGGAAGGGAGCAAAGAAAGGTTAATAAGGTTTGTAAAGTTTGTAAGCAAAGCTTTTCTCGATAGGAAGGATATATAGATGTCAACTACCGTTGACATAGCGAGATAAGGTCCATAAGGAAAACAGATAAAACAATTCTGCAGAAGAAATACCTGCCTGATAAATTCTAGCCTAAAAAAATATTGTCTTTGCGAGACAGCAGTATCGTCGCGGCAATCATACCTTTAGTATTTTAACAATATAATAATGTGAGATCGCTTTGCCGAAGAAACTGGCGCGCGATGACAGGTTTATCGCCTATCGGCTGATGACACAGATGACAGCGTCGTAAGGCATGCGAGCTTTTGAATATTAAAGTCGGTTACCTTTATGGACTATTTTTATCTCCTGTCGGCTGATGCCACATATGAATTTAATACAATTTTCCCTAATAAAAACACGAAGGAGAAATGACAGCGTTGATAATGGATTTTCTGGATACCTAACAGAATTTAAGCTGTTGCATAGGCGTGCCTGCTGGTATAAAATAATGCTGTATGGTCATTGGTTCCCGGGAGGTGTTATGAAAGAAATTAAAAATACATACTATGAGGGCGGGAAATTAAAAATTGCGGCCGAGTATGAGGACGGAGTGCCCGAAGGGGTTGCTAGGGCTTATCGGGAGAATGGCAAAATTGAGATGGAAAGCAATTTTAAGGCCGGTAAGAAAGAAGGCGTTGAAAAGGTGTATTATGAGAGCGGCAAGATAGAGGAAGAGATAAATTATAAGAACGGGAAAGAAGAAGGGTTGACCCTGGTGTACTTTGAGAGCGGGAAAATAGAAGAGGAAATATTATTCAAAAACGGGAAAGAAGAGGAAAGGAAGATTTATTACGAAAGCGGGCAGCTGCGGGTCCTAAATAATTCTAAAGACGGGGAGCGGGAGGGGCTGCATAAATTATATTACGAGGAGGGAGGCCTGCAGGAGGAGAGTAACTACCGGGCCGGAAAATTGGAAGGTGTTAAAAAAGAATACTACAAAAACGGGCAGGTGCGGGTGGAAAATTATTATAGAGAAGGAAAACAGGACGGGACGATAAAGCGATATTATGAAAGCGGACTTCTCTGGGGCAAGAGTAGCTGGGTAAACGGCATCCAGGAAGGGCCTTATAATATTTATTTTGAAAACGGCAAGCTTCAGGAGGAGAGCAATTTTAAGGGCGGAAAAAAGGACGGGAGCTATAGGTTTTACTTTGCGAACGGTCAAATAAAAGAAGAGAGTATTTTTCTGGACGGCAAGAAAGAGGGTGGTGAGAAAACCTACTTCGAAAGCGGAAAATTAAAAGAAGAAAATAATTACAGGGACGATAAGAAAGAAGGTATCTATAAGTTATACGATGAAAACGGCAGAATAATTGAGGAAGGCGGTTTTAGGGACGGCAAACAGGAAGGGCCTTACAAATTGTACGCTGAAAATGGGAAGATAATCGAGGAGAGTAATTACAAGAACGGCCGGAAGGAAGGAAAAAAAGGCTGCTATGTGGCAACTGCAACTATGGGGGATTTTAACCATCTCTATGTCCTTGAACTCAGGCAATTAAGAGATGATTGGCTTTTAAAAAATGCTGCCGGCCGGGTATTTGTGGCGGGTTATTACAGGCTAAGTCCGTTTTTGGCATGCAGGATTGAGAAAAGTGTTTTTCTGCGCAAAATAAGTTTAATATTCGTTGTTTTTCCCGCAGTAAAAATATCCTTTCGGCTGAGAGAGTTTCTTGAAGGGCGAAAAAAAGTTAAGTAAGCTGCCTTAAAAATTGACTTATCACAGGAGAAATGTTAGTATTTTATATGAAAAATTTAGACTGTAATATAGAACCTGCGTTAAGTTTTTTGCCTGCCGCTGATCCTTCTGCTTACGGTTTATGCCCGAAGAGGCTCCGGCGGGTTTCCACAGTGATGCAAAGCTATATTGACCGCGGTTTAACGGCGGGAGGCATTACGCTCGTAACCCGGCGTAATCGCATCGTTCATTATGAATGCCACGGGCTGGCAGATACGGCTAAGAAAAAGCCCATGACCAAAGATACGCTCTTTAGGCTTTACTCCATGAGTAAACCTGTGACTGCCGTCGCTGTGCTTATGCTATACGAGGAGACGGCGTTTTTTCTGGATGAACCCGTAAAAAAATTCCTGCCGGAATTTTCCGGTCTGAAAGTAAAACAGCTAAAGCCTGACGGCTCGTTTATTCTCGTGCCGCCCCACCGAGAAGTAACCATTCATGATCTCCTGACGCATACCGGCGGACTTACCTATGAAGGGTTTGACGAAGCAGAAGAAAGAGGTATGAATTTAAAAAAATTCGTGAAGCATATCTGCCGGCTCCCGCTTACGAGCCACCCCGGTGAAAAATGGCAGTATTCGGTTTCTAATGACATTCTGGGCCGCCTGGTTGAAGTTGTCTCCGGGCAGACCTTTGATAAATTTCTTGAAAAACGCCTTTTTGGCCCGCTCGGCATGAAAGATACCGGGTTCTTTGTGCCCAAAGAAAAACAGGCCCGGCTGGCCGCGCTTTATACCCACGATAAAAAGGGTCGCCTGATAAAGCGGAAAACTGAAGACCGTAACTACCTGCGCAAGCCCGTTCTTTTTTCCGGGGGCGCCGGGCTGGTCTCCACCGCGGCTGATTATCTGCGCTTTAGCCAGATGCTTCTAAATAATGGAATGTTTAACGGCGCGCGGATTTTGGGCAGAAAGACCGTGGAACTGATGCGAGCCGATCACTTGCCGCCAGTACTTCCCTGTATAGAACCCTATAAATTCGGATACGGGTTGGGTGTTTCCGTACTCCGCAGTGTTTCAGAAAAACAAGGAATAGGTTCGGTGGGGGAATTTGGCTGGGGCGGTGCGGCGAGTACCGAAGTATGGATAGATCCCCTGGAAGAGATGGTTACCCTCGTTATGATGCAATTAATCGGGCCCCGTTACGGGCTGACCAAACAGATAAAAGATGCCGTCTATCAGGCAATAGTATAGCGAATTCCTTCCGCCACAAAGCGTTGGCGGATTTCGCTACTTCGCTCAAAATTACTAATTGGAAATAAATTGAAAAATGATAGCTATTGCATTTCAGATTCCTTTCAGCTGTTATTTCCCCTGCCGGGTTTTTGGTCACTTACACCTGTAAAAACTATATCTTATTTGCTATAATTAGCTGTTCGTGAAATACTAAGAGTTATTCAAATAAAAGGAGAAAGAAAGTGTTGAGAAGAATATTTTTGTCGTTTGTTTTCTGTGTGGCTCTAGTCCTAAGTTTCTCAACGGGAGCTTTCAGTGAGACCGCAAAAGGTTTTCATGCGAAAATGATGGCCAATCCCAATATTGCTAAGTCGTCAGGCGAAGGATTTTCCTGGCACGCCAGCAACGCCGTCGGCGGTTTTATAGAAGGTTACTATATTAATAATAAAGATCGGAGTTGGCTTGAAGAGGCGGCCAATTACTTTGATTTTCTGATATCAAAAATGGAGAAGGAGCCCGATGGTTATATGGGCTGGGTAGGGCCGTATTTCGGTTTGGAACCGGAAATTGGCGCCGTCGTAGTAGGAGATGCCAATCTTATCGACCCGATGCTTGCTTTTTCTGAGATAGTGATGAAAGATGCCTCCCTAAAAAGTTCTCCTCTCGGCAAGAAAGCTGAAGAGTATATTGCTCTCGCCAGAAAAACTCTGGTCGAGAAATGGGATAAAAGAGGCGGTTACTACGAAGACGGTATGTTTGGTTCCTATCTCAATACGGGTATTGTGATTGATAAGAGCACGAACCAGCTCAGGGCCATTCCGGGGAAGAAATGGAGCGAAAATCTGAATAAGCACGCCAAGATGGGCGTATGTTTCCTGAAACTGTACCGGATTACAGGCGAGCAGATGTTTAAGGACCGGGCGGAGAAAATCTTCGGGCACTATAAAGCGATTATGCGATACACAAAAAGTGAGAACCGGTATTTCTGGAATTTCTGGGAACCCCTTGCGCCTTTTGATTTTAAACCCGAAGGCGACAGTGCTGCCTCCTGGATAGCCGTACATCACTCCCAGCCGGGTTATCAGCTTATCGAGTGTTCTATGTTAGTTGAGGCCTATCACACGGGCGTGGTTTTCAGTGAAGACGATATGAAGAAAATTGTAAATACCAATATCTGGATGTGGAATAAATCCCTTACGGATATCCACTTTAAAGCCTCCGACGGCGTACTGAAAACTCCGGCCTATGCCAAACCGAAACCTAATGTGGATGCCGGGTGCCTTTGGACTTCTCTGGCTGATTTTGATCCAAAGATAAGGGAAATCTATACGGCGCAGTTAAAGAGCAGTAGAAATGAACTGGAGAAAGATTATTTCAATAAAGTTGTATGCAAAGAAGCACCCTCATATAAAAGAAAATATGTTACAGGAGAAGTTAAGCTTCCTGATATTCCCATATATCCAAACACGGAAATTGTAATGGCCGTGGCTATTCCCTCTCATATCTCCGTAAGTAAAGGGGAAACCATGCGGCTGGCCTGTAAAGTAAATGTAAAGGGTCCGGTTAAGGCGGCCTTATTTAGCGGGGACGGGAAGACAGCACTCTTTGAAATTGGTGCTATTTCGATAAGTCCGTATAAAGATATGTATGGGGTGAGTTCGATGAAGTGGGACGGAAAAGATAAGACGGGCAAGAGCCTTTATGGTGACTTCCGGGTAAGGTTTACTCTCAATGACAGTACAAAAGAATGGAAAATAAAGTTAGAATAGTAAGCGCGGGTTAGAGTGAAATTATCTGCCCGGCGATTTTTATTCTCACCGTGTAAGCGGACCTATTTTGGCTTGAAGATAAAACGGAGTTATATGAAAAAGAAACTCTTAACCGGATTCAAAATTGGTTTTCTCCTTACGCTCTGCGGCCTGCTGTCTTCCGAAATGCCGCTTTCTGGAGCCGAGGAGAAAGATGAAGTAAAAATTAAGACTAAAGTTGCTCCGGTATTTTCGTGGCAGGAACGGCAGGCTAAAGTTCTTCCGAGTGGCGGGCTTGAATGGGCCCCCCGGTCTTTTGTTTTTGAAAAAGGCGCTTCAGTGCGTTACATCGATTTTAAAGACGGCGATGATTTAAAGGACGGCCGGACCAAAGAAACCGCCTGGAAGCACCATCCCTGGGATGCCAATGCCGAAGACCGCTCAAAGGCCTGCAAGGGCATTCAAACCTATGTATTTAAAGGCGGGGTCATTTACCGCGGCGCACTAACAGCGTTAGAATCGGGCCTGCCGGATAATCCCATACGCCTGACCTCTGATCCTGAATGGGGAAAGGGCAAGGCGCTTATCTACGGCTCCACGCAAATAAAGGGCGGCTGGAAAAGGGCCAATGCCGGGACGGCCCCGGGAATACCCTATCCAAATAAGGTCTGGTATCTGGATTTACCCAAGAACTATGACCCGGATCCGGAGAGTGCCAAATTTTCAGCCATGTGGCAGGTGAGTGGAGATAAAGTTGAGCGCCTGCAAATTGCCCGCGAACCAAACTACGATCTTTCCGATCCCGATAATCCCGTAAAAAACTGGCCCGTCTGGACGGCTTTTGACAAAAAAACCGGCACTTTAACCTCCCCGGCTCTTAAGGGGCTGGGAGACAAGGACCTGCTGAACGGCGCGGTACTCTGGACCGAACATGATTTCTTGATGGGAGCGGCTACTAAGGTCGCGATGCGCTGGGCTTATAATCCTGTAGCGGGCTCCCTAACCGGAAGGTCACTCGTAAATGGCTGGGGCTTTGGCCGTATTCCCTGGGCCAAAGTGCACTTTATGCTGGAAAATGTTGCAAAGTTCCTTGATGCTCCCGGAGAATATTTTTATACCCGGAGCGGCCCGAATATTGGACGCCTCTATATTTACCCGCCGGCCGGGGTTGAACCCAACAGTGTGGTTTATGAAGTAGCGCAGATTCGCTATCAAATTTTAATTGAGGACCAGCACGACCTTGTTTTAAGCGGTTTGGAATTCCGCTATAATGATCCCGACGAAGCCACCAACGAATGGCCTATTGAACCTTCCCCCTCGGTCCGCATAATGGATGATTGCTCGAATATTACCGTAAAAAATTGTAATTTTTTCTATGTCGCCAACGCCATCACCGCCTGTCCTTCGGCGTTTATTATTAAAGGCGGTTCTTCCGGTGAGTTGCTCGATAACATAATAGTGAGTGATAACGACATTCAGCATGCGGAGATGGCCGGGACTATTTTAATTACCGGGGAAAGCGAGAGAGCTAAGGGAGTTTCTTATTGCAAGCTAAAACATACAGAGGTGCTCCGTAACCGGGTTATTGATACCGGGTTCAGGCATGGCACCAAATCCTGGACTTCCATTCCCGCTATAGAAGTGAAGTTACCTGAAACCTGCGAAGTGGCCGGGAATATTATTGACACCAGTTTTGGCAACGGGATTATAACCTTTGGCGGCAAAGACAGCGGCAGCTGCAACACGGTGCCTCTGACCCGGATACTCGTCTACGATAATCAGATAGACAATACAATGCTCGGTTGCAACGACTACGGCGGGCTGGAACATTTTCAGGGCGGCCCTACCTACATTTATAACAACATCACCCGTAACTGTGTAGGCAACCGGACGCTGGGTCGGGAGCTCGGTTACAGCCTCTATCTGGACGGCGGTTTTAAATGCTATGTTTTTAATAATATCATAGCCGGTAAAGTGAAGCCGGATCAGCCGGACTATTATAACAATTGCGGCTATTTTATGGTCTTCGGATTCCTGGATCAATTCTTTAATAATACTATATTTCATTTTGATAACGCTATCGACGGCAGTTCCGGCAATCGCTCCAACATTATCGGAAACCTGATGCTGGACTGCAAAACTTCATTCATCGGACAGAACCGCCCGGGAGATATTTCGATGCTCGGCGGCGGGGATACGGGCGAAATGGGCCGCACCGGGATTCCGACTATGGCCTATGCGAGCAATGTTTTCTTCGGCAATCCTAAGGTCTTTGGAGTCGTTGCAGGGATAAGCAATCAGGGAGCAGGCAGAGGCGCGCCGGTTGTCACAGGAAATACACTGGCGGAGCTGCAAAATAAACTGGAAGCCGAGAAGTGCCGTCTTGCCGGCGTCGGCTGGCAGGTTACCGAGCCGCCTCTAATAGATCCGGCAAAGAAAGATTACCGGCCAACACCTGATTCAGGGGCAAAGGAACGCGGCGTTAAATATTTTGTCCCCTGGGCTCTGGCCCGTAACGCAGGCGAATGGAACTTTTATAAGAGTGACTCTAAACCGGAGATAGTTCTCGGGGAGGGCTTTTATATGACCGACGAATATATTGACCGGGGTATGTATTATTTTATCCCGCGCAACGACCTGATTGTCTCAAACTGCACCGCAAAGGATTACACGGCCGGGCCGCTCGAGAATTGGATAGATGGTGCTTTAACTTTTGATGGCACGCGGACCGCCTCTCTCTCTCACGCCGAAATGACAAAGAGCATGGAATATCCCGGCGAAAGAGGCCGGGCCAAAATCGCTTATGACGGGTCTAAACGGGAAACTTTGGATATGGGCCTGAATAACTTTCTGATAGAGATTATCTTCAAGACCACTGCCGGCCATACAAAAGGCGTTTTAGCCGCCAAAACCGGTAAGACGGGCTACGAGCTAAGCGTGGGAGAAGGAGGGGCCCCGAGACTTGTTCTGAGGGTCGGGGAAGCAGCAATTACTATATCTTCTTCTGTTAAAGTTAATGACGGCAACTGGCACCATCTTATAGCCGAAGTGGACCGGAAAGCAAAAAAAGCGGTTTTTTATGTTGACGGTAAGGCGGCAGGTGAAGGCCGGCTCGAGGCGCTTAAAGATTTGCCGCTCTCTAATGCTGCGGATTTTATAACCGGCGAGGGTCTAAGCGGCGCGATAGATTTCCTGCGGGTTTGTAGAAGCACTCTTGCGGAGTCCAAAACGAGTATTGAGGAACTTTATGCCTGGGAGTTTGACGGCCCGTTTCTTAAAGATTTTACCGGTAAAACTTCGGCCGGCAAGCGCGACGCCGGGGCACTCGAAAGATGATAATTCCGGCTCAGGTGCCACCGGAGAAATAAAGAAAAATTGTGCTTGGCAAATCCGGCAGTTTGCTTGAAGATTATCCGAAAAAATGAAACGGGATGTATATGGCCGGCTAAACTTAATTCAAATGCCTGCAGTTTTTTTACCTTGCCTCCGGCTGTCCAACGGGGCTTTTATTGAATAATAGTTTAAATGTATGCCGTAAACGACAATTATCTGTTGGTTCTGAATTTCAGCATAAATATATAACTGAAGCCGGAATTTTGTTGTTTCTAGTTTGTTTTTATGGCTCTACCACTATTATTTTAAACGAGCCCTTTAGCGGGGCCGGCCGCGGTTTGGGATTTTCTTTTGTCGGTTCCGGCGCCGGGCCGAACTCAGCGGCGGGCAGATAGATATTATGGGTTTTCGGGTCAACTGCCATGGTTCGCGCGCTTTTTTGTGTAGGGATAGTTTCTAACACTTCGAATTTCCCCGGCGAAGTTTCCCCCGCCACTGTCAAACTGCCCTCGGCTCCGTTTGAACTGAAAGCATAGCCCCGGTCAAAACCGTTGCCGTCAACCCCGGCGCCTATCGGTACCGTGGCGAGTATTTTTCCGGATTCGAGCTCAAGCACCGTCATCATTTTATTATGACAGCCGGAAAATATTCTTTTGCGCTTTTTATCAAAGCCTATGCCGGTCGGCTCTTCGCCAGGCTTAAGGGAGAATCTTCTCAGGACGGTAAGCTTTTTCCCGTCAATCTCACAAACCTCATTCGTGTCTTCTATATTTACATAAACCTTCCCGGTTTCGTCCGAGGCCATATATTCCGGTTTGCCTCCGAGAGGAATTGTGGCGGCTACTTTTCCTGAAGCCGCGTCTATGACCGTGGTATCCTTGCTGGTTCCGTTAAAGGTAAAAACTATTTTGTTTACCGGCTCATAAAGGATAGCGTCCGGGTTTTTTCCTGTTTCCACCTGGCCGGTTACTTTGAGGGTCTTCATATCAAAAAATACCGCAATATTGGCTCTGCCGCAGCTTATAAAACCGCGGTTGAACTCCGGCGCAAGCGCGATACCATGGACACCTTTGGTATCCGGGATTATACCCGCTATCTTGTCTGTATCCAGGTCCACAACAACTACCTGTGTGCTATGGGAAACATAGAGCCGTCTGGCTTCACTATCAATAGTGAGGTAATCCCATCCGCCTTCCCCGCCTATAGGTATTGTTTTTGTCACATGATACCCGGGGCCGGCAAAAACACCCGCACACAGCAATAAACAAGACAATAGAAGAATCTTTTTCATATTTCCTACCTCCGGTTAGAGTTTGTCAGTAATCTACGATACTATTTTTACAGATTTATTGCAATAGTATAGCTTTAAAAGATTTTCTGTAATAATCGTTCCTTCTATTTTTAATTTGATATAAATGAAACAAATGGTATAATCAAACTCATACTTTGCTAAATCAAAAGAAGTGAAAGGGAATCTATGAAAAAAACATTTCTGTCAGTTTTGCCGGCAGTTTTTGCCCTGTTCTTGACCGGGAGCCGGATTAGCATAGCCGCTGACTGGCCGCAGTACCGGGGCCCGAACCAGGACGGGGTCTCGATAGAAAAAATAAATTCTCTCTGGCCGCCTGCGGGTCCTAAAACAGTCTGGAAGGTTGAAAACCTTGACGGCTTTGGTTCGTTTGCCGTGAGCGGTGGGAAGGCGTTTACCCTGACCAGCCGTGAAGATAAAGGCGTATTAGCGGAACTCTGTCTCGCCCTGGATGCCGTAACCGGCAAAGAAATCTGGGCGGCGGCGGTGATTCCGGGGGTAAAATATAAAAGTTCTGCTGATGCGGAAGGCGGAATTTACGGCGGCTATGGTCCGCAGTCCACGCCTACGGTCAATGAAGGTAAGGTCTATGTTTATTCGACCGAGCTGAGCCTCTGTTGTTTTGAGGAAAAGACCGGCCGGGAACTCTGGCGCGTGGATGTGGTTAAGGATCATGAGGGCAGCATCCCGCAGTTTGGCAACGCAGAAAGTCCGGTAGTCGAAGGTGACCTGGTTATTGTCGCCGGCGGTGGCCCGGGGCAGTCTATCATGGCCTTTAATAAAAACACCGGCAAAGTCGTCTGGAAAGCCGAGGACGCAGCCCACCTCTACTCTACTCCCAAAATCGCCACTATTCTCGGCGAACGGCAGGCGGTCTTTTATATGAAAAACGATGTACTTGGGCTCTCCGTCAAAGACGGTAAAAGGCTCTGGCGTTCCGCTGTTACCTATCATAATCATAATTGCATGCAGCCGGTTGTAGTTGAGGATAAGGTGTATTGCGGTGTAGGGACCGACGGTGCCGGCGTTTATCAGGTCATTAAAGAAGACGAGGGTTTCCGATCGAAGCGTCTCTGGCTCAACAGCTCCAAAGACTCGGCGCTGATTGCTACCGCGGTTTTTAAGGACGGTTATTTATTCGGCGGGCTCTCCCTCTGGGGCGGTGCCTTAAAATGCCTTGAGTTTGCTTCCGGTAAGGTTGTCTGGTCCAAGGAAAAACTCGGGAATGGCGGGGGAATCGCGGTCGGGGATAAACTTATTTTCCTCTCCGAAACGGGAGGGTTGATTATTGTCGAGGCGAAGAACGAATTCAAACTCTTTGCGCGGCTGGACAAAGCCATCAACGGCAGATGTTATAGCACACCCGCTTTCAGTAACGGCCGCCTCTATCTGCGCAGCCGCAAAGAAGGCATCTGTTACGACCTGGGCGCAAAATGAACGCAATCAACAAAAGCAGAAAGGAGTTTACTATGCGAAAATTAATTCAGCAAGGAATCATACTTCTTCTTGCCCTATTTATTATGGCGCAAGTACTGCCGGCAGAGACCCGGGAAGAACCCAAGCCTGGGAGTAAATTAACTCTTACCGCCGCCGGTGTCGAGTTTACCTTCTGCTATATTCCTGCCGGATCGTTTTTGATGGGTAGTCCGGAAAGCGAAAAAGGGCGCGGTACGGGGGAAAAACTGCACAAAGTTATTATAACGAAGGCTTTTTATATTCTCGAAAATGAAGTTACCCAGGAGCAGTACGCTGCCTCCGATAAAAAATGGAAAAGCCGCTTTACGGGCGCCAAACTTCCGGTTGAAAACTTTATGATGCCCGAAGGCAAGGTCGTGCCCTTCTGCCGCTGGCTGAGCAAGGCCACCGGTAAAAAAATCCGCCTGCCCACCGAGGCTGAATGGGAATATGCCTGCCGCGCGGGGACCTCGACGCCCTTTTACTTTGGCAAGGACCTGGATTGGACTATGGCAAATTTTGACGGTTATGAACCCTACGGCAGCGGGGTGAAAGGTAAAATGAGAAATAAGACTATGGAAGTTAAACAGTTTAAACCCAATGCCTGGGGATTATATGATATGCACGGTAATGTCGCGGAGTTATGCATGGATTTTGCCGTGAAGGGAACAGAACTCTATGTGGAGGGCATTAAAGATCCCGGCGCTATTGACGACCCTGCGGCAATGGAGATAAGAGGCACAAACACTTTTGTGAAAGGCGTTCCCGTAAGACTTAATGTCAGAGGCGGCGGTTATAACGCCCAGGGGAGCGAGTGCCGGTCTGCCTATCAGGATCCGCTTTATACGACAATAGCCGAAAACCATGTCGGCGGAGATTTTCTCGGCTTCCGGTTGGTGCTTATACCCTGATGAAAAAAATAATTTCTATTAACTTATTTATAATAGCCGCTTTGTGGAATCTTTTTGCAGAGAGTAACGCTCCGGTAAGTCCGGCCACAGGGCAATTCCGGCATCCGGGACTCTTTACTTCAAAAGCCGAATTGGACTATATAAAAGCCCGGGTGACGGCGCGGGAAGAACCCTGGTTTTCGGCTTTTACGGCGCTGCAAAACTCGCCTGCAGGAAAACTTGATTATCTGCCTAACGGGGGTAAACCGCTCGACCCGCCGGTTATTCATGTGAGTTTTAGAGATGCCTCCTATAATGTTAATTCTACCAGGCCGTGGGAAGACAGCCGGGCCGCTTATGCTCAGGCGCTTCTCTGGTATATGACCGGAAAGGAAAAATATGCGGAAAATTCGGCAGGGATTCTTAAACTTTATGCCGGCCTGACCGATTTTTCAGGCAAAGAAAAACTCGACCAGCATATACTCGTGGGCTCGTTCTGGTGCACGGGTTTTGTGCAGGCGGCGGAGCTCCTCAGATATACTTCTAAAAATTGGAAAGAAAGCGAACAAAAGGACTTTGCGGTTTCACTGCGCAAATTCTGGCTGCCCGCTATGAAAGATTTTTCCCCGGGTTTTAACGGTAACTGGGATACCTGCATTACCGTCGCAGTAATGGCCATGGGCGTTTACCTCGACGATCACGGGGTTTTTGATAGAGCGGTGGCTTATTACCAAAAAGGGCCGGAGACAAAAAATCAAGCGGCCGAACCGTACTGGTTTGCACAGGCCCGGGGGCGCGGGGAAATTACGCCCAACGGCAGCCTGCCGTTTTATCTCGGCTTAAACTGGAGTCCTGATAAAAAGCAACCCGGCTGGACCCAGGAGAGTTACCGCGATGTCAGCCGTAACTCCAATGCACATGAGCAGGGCGGCGTGCATGGTTTTGTGCAGGCGGCAGAAATTGCCTGGCATCAGGGTATAGATCTTTATGGAATACTCGACAACCGGCTGCTCTTTGCGGTTGAAGGAACGGCGGGCCGGGCTGCGGAGTGGCAAAAGAAAGACCCTAAAAAAAGCAGCAATGTACGGTACTCTTCTTTTTACGAAATGGCCTACAATCATTATCATAACCGGAGAGGCCTGGCAATGCCGAATGTGGAAGCGGTCTTGAAACTTCCCGGGTACCGGCCTGAAATGACTCGCCATGCTTATTCGCCGAATATCTTCGGCACGCTGACCTGTTATGAAATGGGGAAGGTCTTTAATAGTATTTTAACTGGAAAATAAGTTACGCCGGAAGAAACAAATATTTCAGATAAGGCTTGAGTAAGGAAAAAATATTTTTTAAAAAGTCGGGGGTTTTTAATATGCTTACGGTCAGACGGGCTTTTATTTCCGGCCTGCTTTTTTTTGCCTTAATTCCGGCAGGTGCTCTTTCGGGTGAGACCGTTTCTATACCTATACCTCTTTATGTGGATTCCAAGGCGATTAAAGACCGTTTCGACAGCCTGACGGCCGAAGATATGGAAAAGCTCCGTCGTAAAAAAATATTACTGGCCAGCCGTTCGTTCGGGTTAAACACCTGTAACGGCTTTGCCGCTCTTGCCAAAAAAGATAAGAAGTATGATTTCCTCTCGTCTTATAAACGCTTTGATGTTTTCAAGGCGGGAGGTAACACGGGAATAATCCCTCCGGATATATTTTCAAAAGTAAATTTTGTCCACTCTTTGGCTACCCACTGGCCGCCCACCAAACGCGTGGACGAAGTGGAGCAGCTGCTCAGGTCCGAGCCGCATAATTTTGGGAAGGTTGTTGATGCGGTTATTATTTATTATGACTTAGGGTTCCCCGAGGCCTTTGATTATTACGCAAAGAAGATGGATGCTCTGCAGGCCGATTTTCCGAAGGTACGCTTTATTTATATAACCGGCGGTTTTATGGGTAAGTCCAAACCAAATGAAAATGAAAAGTCGCACCTCTTCAGTGAAAAGGTCCGCGAACGGTATCTGGGGAAGGTGCCGCTTTATGATATGGGGAAAATTTTGAGCGATGATTTTAGGTGCGGGCATAATTTTTGCCCGGAATACAGTAAAGACCCGGCGGATGTTCATCCTAACTTGGCCACCGGCGAAACTATGCTTGCCAAAGGATTGTTGCTGGTACTGCATGAGGCCTTTGCTACACCCGACAAAACACCTCATCTTGAGGCGGTGAAAGCCGTTAAACCGGCTCTGCCTAACGAAACTTTACCGGCAGTGCATCCGGATATGCAGGCCGTACGCGCTATTTTGGATGCCAATGGCCTGACTAAGAAGACCGTAGAGAGTGTCTCAGTTGTGGAAGGCGGACGGATTGTGGCGCTTTACCTGCAGGAAGGCGGGGTTACGGAACTTCCGGAGGCCATAGGAAAACTTGAAGCTTTGCGCCTCCTGCATTTGTATGGTGACAGGAAACAGCCGTATCCGCTCCTCAAAAAGATTTCTCCCGCGCTCGCAAACTGTAAAAAACTTGAAGAACTCCTTCTTAATCAAAATGATTTAGAGATACTGCCTGCCGAAATTGCGGGGCTGGTTAATATTAAAACACTTTCTTTGGCGGATAATAAACTAAAAAAACTGCCGGCGGAAGCCGAAAAATGGGCCAAACGCTTTGACCCCAAAGGGCTCCTTCTGCAGAATTTGACGGAAAAGTAAAAGGTAAAGAATAGCATATAGAAAGCTTTGCAGCTAAAATAATTAAAAAAATAAAAATCTATTTACGGAGGTTATTAATGCATATCTGTCGATTTGAGAGCGGGGACGGACAAAAGAAAGAAAAAGGTTTGGCGGTGTTTTCGAGGATAGTCCTGCTGGGTTTGATTTTCCTTTGCGGGCAGTGGTCTTTTGGGCAGGAGAAGGCGGATTTACCGGAAATAAATATGCAGGCGCCGGTTTACCTGAAGGGCGGCACCTCGCGCAACGACTATTCAAGCGTTAAGGTAACGATGCCGGTTAAGATCGGCCTCCAGGGGCATCCTCGTATTTATATGTCCCGGGCGGAGATAGTCAAATGGCGGGAAGATATGAAGAAGACCGAGCGGGGCTTGGCTGCTTTTAATGGCATGGCCGGTGTAGCAGCCGGCGCGGCGGAATTGAAAATAGTCCATCCGGACCCGAAGGTTCCTGCCCAGGCTAAAGACCGGGGCGACCCGGCGGCCAAGGCGCATAAC
The DNA here is from genome assembly GCA_903928075.1 of Candidatus Firestoneibacteriota bacterium. Lineage (GTDB taxonomy): Bacteria > Oederibacteriota > D2-FULL-39-29 > D2-FULL-39-29 > D2-FULL-39-29 > CAIYPD01. The sequence continues at coordinate 81,171 of CAIYPD010000096.1, read as the reverse complement.
CGGCTTTCGAATACTGCGGGGCGCCTGGGCTGGGCCTACCAGTTGACTGATAACGAAGAGTGTGCGGTAAAGGCGCGGGAGATTCTGGTGGGCTACGCCAAACTCTATCCGAAAGATTACGCGGAACATAAAGGGGTTAACGGAAATGATACCGGGAAGATTATGTCTCAGCGCCTGAGCGAAGCGATGTGGCTTTTGCCTCTGATTCAGGCCTATGATATGATCTATGACGCAAAATGTATGACTGACGCGGACAAAAAACTTATCGAGAAGGACCTCCTGCGCACGGCTATAACATTTATCAACAGCAAGAGGGACGCGACTGCGGAAATTAAGCAGAGAAACAGCAAGAGCTCGAGTTGGAGAACCGAGGAGCCGGCAACAGGGGGTGCCGCGATGGGGAACTGGGTCAATTTTTACAACGCGGCCTTTGTCCAGGCGGGGATTGTTATGGGCGACCAGGACTGGATAGATATAGGCGCGGCCGGTACCCGGATGATGATTGCCCGGGGCATCGGAGACGACGGGATGTGGAAAGAAGGCGCAATCGGGTACCAGTATTTTGCCCGTATGGCCCTGATTCTTTGCATGGAACCGCTTGCCCGGCAGGGGATAGATGTCTATAGCACAAGTAAGGCGCGGGTAAAAAACCTGTTTGATGCTTCGTACAGGTATGCTTATCCCGACGGTACGATGCCCGGGATAAATGATTCAGGCCGGGTAAATATAGGCGGTGATTATATGGCCGGGGCTTACGATTACGCTTGGCTGCGTTTTAGGGATCCAAATTACGGGGCGGTGGTTAACGGGGCGCCGAGGCAGATACAGCAGTCTGAAGGGGTCTACTTCCCGACCCTGATTTATGAGGAACTTCCGGAAAAAACGATGCAGGGCCTGGGTTCCGTTATTTTTGACGGCCTGGGTTTCAGCATAATGCGGGGAATGGAAAACGGGAACCCTACCTATGCCTTGCTTAAGACCGGACTGCCGACAGGCGGGCCGCACGATCATCCGGATAATCTGAATCTTATTCTTTTTGCGGACGGCGATGAACTTTGCGGGGAACCTGAGTTTTTTCGCTACGAAGATCCGAGACATTCAGGGTGGACCAAGACCACTCTGGCTCATTTCTCTTTGACGGTGGACGAAAAAAATCAGGCGAAAAGCGGCGCGCGGCTTATAGGTTTCTATGACGCCGGGTCTGTGAAAATAATGCGCGGGCAGTCTGCGGCTGCATTTTCGGGCGTGGGCCTGGACCGGACGGTAGTGCAGATGCCGGGATATTTTTTGGATGTGTACGCGGCCCGGGGCAGTTCAAAGCACACCTTTGACTACCCTTTGTGTTTCCGCGGGGAACTGGCGGCTTTGAAAGGCGTTACCTCTTCGGCTCTTAAGTCTATGGGGGAAGAGCGGGGCTATAAATTATTTATGGTGCAGGAGCCCAAGGCGGTAAGCGGTAACTGGACAGGTATCTGGTCCAGGGAGGCAGCCGCCGCCAATAAGGAAACAAAGAGTCAGGGCAATAAAGCAAATAGAATAAAAGTAACAGTGCTGGGGGACGGGGAAACGCAGGTCTTCACCGGTGTCGGCGCGGATGAAAGACAGAAGGCGGTTTTGCGGCGGACAGGCAATTCGGCAATCTTCGCGGCGGTTATCGAGCCGTTTAAAGAAGGCAATGTCGTTAAGTCGGTTGAAAATTTTGCTATAAAGGGGACTGTCCCCGGTTACGGTATTAAGGTGGCGCGCGAAGGCGGCGGGACGGATCTTATTATTGTAAGGTTTGACGCGCAAAAAAATAAAAGGCCGGCGGCCACAAGTATCTTTGAAGGTGGCATGACGGATGCTTTAGTTTCGATAGTCCGGCTGGATGCTTCCGGAAAAGTTATAGAAGCAGGAATGCTTGGCGGAACAAAACTGGAGAGCGGCAGTAAAAGCCTGTCCCTAAGCGAGGCCGGGATTAAGTGGGAGAATTGATAAGCAACTTAATAAATGGAGAACTCATGAAAGTATCTTCAAATTGCCGATGGGCTGTGAAGAAAGTGTTATTGTTTTTTGCGGTGCCGGGGTTGATTTCAATATTTTTGTTTTTCGGCGGCGCGGTTTATGCCCTGGATAAAGAGAGTAAATATCTTCCGGTACAGACAGAACTCAAAAATAACTGGCCTGCCTTCCGGGGCGAGGACGGTTCGGGCTTTGCCCCGGCCGCTGTTATGCCTGCTCCCTGGGATTATAAAACCGGCACCGGTATCCTCTGGAAAACCATTATCCCCTTAGAGGGCGCGAGTTCTCCTGTGGTCTGGGGAAATAATGTTTTTATTACGGGCGCAAATCCCGAGGAGAGCCGGGTTTTTTGTTATGACGCAAAAACCGGGGCTTTGCGCTGGTCCGCCGTTGTTTCTCTTCCCGGAACCCGTCCGCTCTCGGCTAATATTGACGGTGACACTACTCTGGCTGCGCCGACGCCGGCCACCGACGGGCGTTTTGTTTTTGCCGTTTTTCCTACGGGGGAAGTAGCTGCGTTTGATTTTTCAGGAAAACAAATCTGGGCGAAAAATATCGGGTCTTTAAAAAACTCCTTCGGCTTTGCCGCCTCTCTTACACTTTATAAAAACAGTCTTATCCTCCAGCTTGACCTGGGCAGTCCTGAGGAAGAGAAATCCAAGATGCTGGCGCTTGATAAACTTACCGGAAAGGAAATCTGGAAAACCCCCCGGCCCAACGGCGACGGCTGGGCTTCTCCGGTTATTACCGTCTACAACAAACAACTCCAGATCATTACCTGCGGCAACCCGTTTGTCCTCGGGTACAACCCCGAAGACGGCCGGGAACTCTGGCGTATAAAAGCCCTGGAAGGGAATATTGCTTCGTCCCCGATAGTTGCAGATAATAAAATAATTGCTATCGCCACATCCATCGTCGCTCTTGACCCGGCCGCAAAAGAACCCGCCTGGCAATTTGAGGACGGGGTCCCGGATGTTACGAGTCCGGTGAGTGACGGAGAATATATTTATATTCTGGGGACCGGCGGCGAACTTAACTGCGTCGAAGCCAAAACAGGAAAGAAAATCTGGATGCAGGAACTGGAGGGGGTTTTTAACTCTTCCCCGGTTATCGTCGGAAAAACACTTCTGCTTATGAGCGAAAAAGGCGTGGCTTACCTTGCCTCGACTGGTGCTGAGTATAAAGAACTCGGCCGGGGAGAAATCGACGACGAGTGCGTGGCCAGTCCCGCGCCGGCAGGCGGCTGCCTCTATATCCGCGGTAAATCCAACCTCTATTGCATAGGAAAAAAGTAAACCGGGAGACAATAATTCCTAAACTGCGATAAGAGTATTACTATTTTAAAAAAAACTTTGGCTTTAGAATCCCTATACAAGATGTCCAATAAGAAGTGAAGTAAAAAGAAATGTAGGACAGGCAGTCTTGCCTGTCGCGTCAGACAGGAATGGTCTGACCTGCAAGTAAAAAAAGGAGTTCTTATGGTGAAAGTATTTAAGCCCGGGCTGATTTCGATTTTTATTTTGGCGCTGAGCGGCGTACTTCTTTCCGTAACGCCTTTTTTCGGGGCGGAAGAAGAGGAGAGCAAGACGGAGTCAGTAAAAATCAAGGGGCGCGAGACACCGGTTAAACCGCGTTTTGAAATAAAAGAGAAGGATTGGCCTGCGGTCTACGGTGAAGCGAGTGTCTGCTTATGGAAGGACGATGCCCTGGCTGCTTTTTCGGCGACCATAGATGATAATTGTTTCGGCGATACGCCGTGGTGGCTCGCTATGGGGGAAAAATACGGCCTCAGGTTTACCTGGTTTGTTATTACCAGAAGAATTGCCAAAGGGGAAAATCCGTCTTTTAACGGAACCTGGGAGGGTTGGCGGAAAATCTATGCTGCCGGGCACGATGTCCAATCCCATACGGCACTTCACGGCCATATCGAAGACCCGGAGTGGAAAGGGATAGAGCCTGAATACGCGGGTTCAAAGAAAGATATTGAAGAAAACATGCCGGGAAATAAATGCCTGGTGCTGGGGTATTACGGCGGAAAAAACAGCAATCTAAATGATCCTGTAATTGCTGCGAAGTATTATATCGGGGCCCGGGGATCGGGGCCTATAAATAAGGTCAATCAGATAGATTATATGCAAATCCATAGCACCGGCGGGGTAAATAACTTCCCGATAAGCGGCCGTCTTGCGGGCGAGGAAGGAAAAACAGCCGGTGCGGATATTCGCGCAAGCGGGGATATGAGAAGTTTATTTGAAAAAAGCAAGGCGTCGGCGGATTTTTACCGGGGCTGGCTGAGCGTTAATTCCCATTTTGTCTGCGCGAGCTATAACTCTATCCCGGATGAGAAAAAGCGTGAAGCCTTTAAAAAAACTTTCACGGAAACGAGCGGGGCGATAGAAAAAAGGTTTGCGGTGGTTAGGGACCTCGTGCAGGAAGGTAAACTCTGGGCGGGACTGGTCAGAGAAATCTGTTTGTATGCCCGGGAACGCGACACGGCCGGCCTTAAGGTTCTCGAAAAAACTCCCGCAAAAATTGTTTTCAAACTGACCGATAGAATGGAGGATGCGCTTTTTGACTTTCCTCTGACCGTTAAGGTCCGGTTGAATGCTTCCTGGAAAACGGCAAAAGCAGCGCAAGATGCGAAAGCTATTCCGGTAAAACTTGTCGAGCACGAGGGTTCTGTCTATGCCCTGGTCCAGGCCGTGCCGGATCGCGGCGAGGCAGTATTGGAAAAATAGAATAATAAAACAATTGATAATAGATGATAGATGATAAAAGATAAAAAATGGAAAAGGAGATTGGACTAATGATAAAAGTAAAAATTTATTTGCTGTTTGTTTTTGTTCTTTCAGTTTTTTATCCCGCAGGTATACGCCGCAGCCCCGTGGGACTGCCGGTACCGGAGATTTTAGCGAAGGATAAAAAAACCAGATGGAGTGAGGAAACGGTAAGAGTACTCCAGGAAACAGCCTGGGAGGCCGTGACGCAAAATCCCTTAAGCGGCGTTATTAATCCGGGTGTAGGTATGCCGGCTCAGGAAAAAAAGTAAGAAAAGCAATCTGCCGGACTTGTCTCCGGAAAACTCATTTATTCCTTGTTCTATAATCATAAGTAATGCTATAATTATTTAAAGTTTTAACTGGGCCCTGCCGGAATACGGGCGGGTAAAATAATACGGGAGGGTGACAATGTTTAAAAGAATGGTTCTTGCGGTAATGGCTGTAAGTTTTGCTTCGGTTCTCTACGCAGAAAAGCTAACCGAAGGTTTTGAGGATAAGGCGGTTTTAAAAAAGTGGGAAATAGAGGGCGATGTCACTATTGCTGAGACACAGTTCCACGGCGGAAAATCCTCTTTGTCCGTGCCGGCCGGCTCGACCGCGGCTTTCAGGTTCAGCAAAGAAAATAAATTCGGAACCGTGACCATCTGGGTCTACGAATCTCTGGTCAATAAAGGGAAAAAACCCGGGAAAAACTGGGCCGGCCCGTACTTTGGCCTGATAAACAGTGATGATGACAAAGCCGTAGAATTAGTGGCCTGGAGAGAAAAATCAAAATCCGGCTCTTTGAACTATAGATGCGTCTTTACCGGCGAAAACCAATGGTACAATGTCTGGAGTTCCGGTATCGCCAGAAAAGCAGGCTGGAATAAATTTACTTTTAATTTCCCGGATGAAAAAACATTAGGGGTCAACTTTAATGACGCAAGTGAAGATACTACATTCCCCACAAAGAAGGAATTTTTCAACAAAGGCGCCAACGGTATTGTGTTTGGCGGCGGGGACAATTTGAAAGCTGAGAACGAGACCTTCTTCTATGATGATGTAGAAATTGATCTGAAAGAAGCTGTTAAGGAAGCACCGAAGGAAGAGCCTAAGAAGTAAAGTTTAAAAGCAAAAAGGGGACCTGTTAATTTGGGTCCCCTTTTTTTTGTCTTCTTTCCGGGAAAGGGTGTATAAGTTTAAGCTCAAAAATGGTACGATATCTTTTAGCAAGTCACCGAAGGTGCATAAAGGAGACGCGAATATGTCATTCTTGGCGAAGGTGAAAGTTGCAGTAGTACTAGCGGCGGCGATTTTTCCGGCGGGCTTTCAGGCAATAGACGCGGGTCCGAAGGCGAAAGAAACTCAGGTGTCGGCGGCATTTTCGTGGCAGGAAACACACGCAAAAGTCCTCCCAAACGGGGCTTTAGAATGGACCCCCCGGCCTTTCGTTTTTGAAAAAGGCCCTTCAGTCAGGTATATTGACTTTAAAGACGGCGACGACCTGAAAGACGGCAGGACCAAAGAGACCGCCTGGAAACACCATCCCTGGGATATCAATTCAGCGGGACAGGCCAAGGCCTGCAAAGGTATTCAAACCTATATTTTTAAGGGCGGCGCTATTTACCGCGGAGCCTTGACGGCTGCAGAATCAGGCGAACCCGGGAATCCCCTCCGCTTAACCTCTGATCCCGACTGGGGTAAGGGTATGGCCATATTTTATGGTTCCACCCAGCTAAAAGGCGGCTGGAAGAGGGCCAATACCAAAGAAGCGCCGGGCCTGCCAAAGCCGGAGAAGGTTTGGTACCTGGATTTAGGCAAGGACTATGATGCCGATCCGGGGCGCGCTAAATTTTCCGCGCTCTGGCAGATAAACGGTGAGAAGGTTGAGCGGCTGCATATTTCCCGCGAACCTAACTACGACCTTTCTGACCCCGACAATCCCGTGAAAAACTGGCCGGTCTGGACGGCCTATAAAGCCGGTGAAAAAAAAGGCGGGACCTTAACCTCGCCGGCGCTTAAAGGCCTCGGTGATAAAAACTTATTAGAAGGCGCTGTAATCTGGACGGAGCGCGATTTTCTTATGGGCGCGGCTACCTTCCTTTTGGACAGATGGCTCTATGATCCGCTTGCCGGTTCTATTACCTCCAATACCTTTCATGCCACTGTCTTTGGCCGTGTCCCGCGCGCTAAAGTCCACTTTATGATAGAAAATGTGGCGAAGTTTCTTGACGCTCCCGGCGAGTACTTTTACAGCAATAAAGACGCGCGCCTTTTTCTCTACCCGGCCGGCGGTGTGGACCCCAATAGTGTGGTCTATGAAACTGCCCAACTCGGTTTTCCCGTAAATATTATTGATAGGCATGATATTACCGTAAGCGGTCTGGAATTCCGTTACAACGACCCCGATGACGGAGCGCCGCTTGATTATTCGGTGTCCCAGGGGACGCCGGCACCCTGTGTCCGTATTACCGGTAACTGCGCAAATATTACTGTAAAAAATTGCAATTTCTACTTTGTGGCCAACGCGGTTTGCGCTTTTCTTAAACCGGCCTCTGCGGGGCGGGAAGAAAACGAAACGCTTGATAATATTATCATCAGCGACAATGACATCCTCCATGCCGAGAAGGGCGGGGCAATTTCTTTGACCGGTGCGAAGGGAGATTCTCCCGGGCAAATGAAACATGTTGAAGTCCTGCGCAACCGGGTTGTGGATACCGGTTTCCGTCACGGCTATACTCCCTGGTCCTCCATACCGGCCATCAATGTAGTGGTTCCGGAAACCTGCGAAATCGCCGGTAATGTAGTGGATACCAGTTTCGGCAACGGCATATTTACGCTCGGGGGCAAGACCAACGGGGCCGGTCATGTGGCGCCTCTCACCCGTATGCTGGTTCATGATAATCAGATAGATAATACGATGCTCGGGTGCAACGACTACGGCGGCCTGGAGCATTTTCAGGGCGGGCCCATCTACATTTATAATAATATCACGCGCAACTGCGTCGGCAACCGGACGATGGGGCGGGAACTCGGCTACAGTCTTTATCTGGACGGCGGTTTTAAATGTTATGTCTTTAATAATATCATGGCCGGCAAGGTAAAAACGGACCAGCCGGAGTACTATAACAACTGCGGTTATTTTATGGTCTTCGGCTTTATGGACCAATTTTTTAATAATACTATCTACCGTTTCATCAATGGCGTGGACGGCAGTTCCGGAAACCGTTCCAATGTTCTCGGGAACCTGATGCTCGACTGCAAAAATTCTTTTATCGGACAGAACCGCCCGGGTGATGTTTCCATGCTCGGCGGCGGGGATACGGGCGCTATGGGCCGTACCGGCATTCCTACGATGGCATACGCAAATAATGTTTTCTTCGGTAATCCGAAGGTCTTCGGCGTCGTCGCAGGCACCAGCAGTGAAGGCACCCGCCAGGGCACCGCGCCGGTGGTAACAGGAAATACACTGGAAGAACTTCGCAGTAAACTTGAGGCCGAAAAATCCCGCCTTTATAGCGTCGGCTGGCAGGTGACCGCGCCGCCCCTTAAAGATCCGGCAAAGAAGGATTACCGGCCCGCGCCAGATTCCGGAGTTAAAGAACGCGGCGTGAAATATTTTGTACCTTGGGCGCTGGGGCGCACCGTGGGAGAGTGGAATTTTTATAAAAGTATCACAGAGCCGAAGACAGTCCTCGGGGAAGGCTTCTATATGACCGACGAATATGTGGACCGGGGTATGTATTATTTTATCCCGCGCAACGACCTGACGGTTTCAAATTGTACCGCGAAGGATTACACGGCCGGGCCGCTTGAGGACTGGATAGAGGGTGCTCTTTCCTTCGATGGCAAGCGGACCGCCTCGCTCTCTCATTCCGAAATGACGAAGAGTATGGATTATCCGGAGACAGGCAAACAGAGCTCAAAGAGCAGTTATGACGGGAAAAAACGGGAGACTCCGGATATGGGCGGGAATAACTTCCTTATTGAAATTGTTTTTAAAACCAAAGCCGGGTATACAGACGGCGTACTGGTTTCTAAAGCAGATAAGGCCGGGTACGAACTTGCGGTCGGGCCTGACGGTAGCCCCTGTCTGACTCTGCGGGCTGCGGGTGCTCTTGCCTCAGTCACAGCGGCGGGAAAAGTAAACGACGGTAATTGGCATCATCTTATCGCCGAAGTAGACCGGACAGCACAAAAGGCAGTTATCTACATTGATGGCAAGGCGGCCGGGGAAGGCAAACTTGACGCTCTTAAAGTGGAGCCTTTAGCGAACACCGCGGATCTTATCGTGGGCAAAGGATTTTCCGGTTCTATAGATTTTCTGCGTATCTGCAGAAGCACTCTTGCCGAATCAAAAACAAGTATCGAAGAACTCTACGCCTGGGAATTTAACGGTCCGTTCCTGCGGGATTTTGCGGGTAAAACACCCACAGGCAAACGCGACGCCGGCGCTCTCGGAAGATAAAAAATGGTCTATAATAGCGCGCGGTTTTGATATACTTGCAGAGTGTTAAAAGAAAATATTGATGAAATTATAAAGACGGTCTCCGGAGGATTTTAATGAGAAAAGCAGCAGCTGAGGCGGTACTATTTATTTTGTTTTTGAGCGCAGCTTTTTCTGACGGCTTGCCGGCGGGAACTTTGCGGGCCAATATGGAAATAGTGGAATTAAATACGCAGATACCGGTCTATATCAAGGGGAATATATCCCGGAGCGACTACTCCGGAGTGAAGGTGACGATGCCGGCAAAAATAGGGCTGGAGGGGCATCCCCGTTTGTTTATGTCCCGGGCGGAGATAGTTAAATGGCGTGAGGAGATCAAAAAAACGGAGAGCGGGGCGGCGGCGTTTAAAGGCGTAATACGCTTTGCGGAAGGCTGGGTTAAAAGAGAGGTCGTTATACTGGACCAGAGCGCGTCAAAGGAAGAGAAAGACAAACTGGGCGATCCCGGTGAGCACAAAGGTTCAAAAAGTTTTTCTATGGGTGCGGGTGGCCTGGGCTGGGCGTATCAGTTAACGGATAACGAGGCCTACGCCGTTAAGGCGCGGGAGATTCTTTTGGGTCTGGCAAAGAATCCCCCTCTTAAACAAACCAGGTTAGGCCTGGCAATGTGGTATTTGCCGCTTATCCAGTCCTACGATATGATCTATGAAGCTAAATGCATGACCATAGAGGATCGGAAGCTGATTGAGAGCGGCCTGGTCCGGCCTGTAATAGCAAAAATTCTTATGGGGGATGTGACGGCGTACATTAAAAAACTTGACGCAAAGAACCCGAAATGGCGGACGGAAGAACCGGCAACCGCCGGTAAACTGGCTGTGAATTGGGAAAGCTTTTTCAATGCGACCTTCGTGGAGTCGGGTATAGTTATGGGCGACCAGAATTGGATAGATGTGGGCGCTGCAAATACCAGATTTCAGATAGCGCGGGGCATCGGGGACGACGGGTTATGGCGGGAAGGTTCTATTTCTTACCAGTATTTCTCCCGACTGGCGCTGATTGGCTCTCTGGAACCGCTTGCAAGACAGGGGATAGATGTTTATAGTACCGCAAAATTCCGACTTAAGAATTTATTTGACGCGGCTAATAAGTTTGCTTACCCGGACGGAACGCTGCCCGGGATTAATGACGCAGGCCGGTCCAACCTGGGCGGAGATTATTCGGCGTCGCCTTTTGATTATGGGTGGCTGCGTTTTCGAGACCCGGCCTACGGGGCGATGGTGAATGCGGCGCCGCGGCATATAATGCAAGCGTCGAGTGTCTATTTTCCCACCCTCATTTTCGACAAACTTCCGGAACAACCGGTGCAGGAAAAACAGGAATCAATTATTTTTGATAATATGGGCTACAATATTATGCGGGGCGAGAATAACGGCAACCCGACCTATATTTTATTGAAAACCTCGGCGCCGACGGGCGGGCCGCACGATCATCCGGATTGCCTAAATCTGGTTATTTTTGCGGACGGCGATGAACTTTGCGGCGAAAGCAAGTTTTACTTTTACACCTTCCCCGAGCATGCGGCCTGGACGAAGACGACCCTGAGCCACTATTCCCTGACGGTGGACCAGCAAAACCAGGCAAAATGCGGCGGGCGGCTGACAGGTTTCTATGATGCCGGCAGTGTTAAAATAATGCGGGGACAATGTGAGGGCGCTTATACCGGTGTGGATTTAGACCGGACTATGGTGCAGATGCCGGGCTATATCGTGGATGTCTATCAGGCCTGGAGCAAAAAAACTCACACCTTCGATTACCCGCTTGTGTTTCCCGGAGAACTGGCGGCCTTGAAAGGGGTTGCGGCTTCGAGCCTTAAGACCCTGGGAGAGCAGGTGGGCTACAAGTCCTTTATGGCGCAGGAGCCTTCTACAATTGGCGGAAACTGGACAGGCCTCTGGAGCAGGGAAGCCAAAGAAAAGGAAAAGAGACGCGCGGGCAAACCTGCTAACGAGATAAATGTCACTGTTTTGGGTGACGGAGAAACGAAGGTCTTTAACGGTATTGTCGCGGCGGATGACCGCCAACAGAGGGTAATTTTGCGCAGAACGGGAACCTCTGCAATATTTGGAGCAATTATAGAACCGTTTAAGGACCTTCATGTTGTCAAAACTGTTGAAAATATTAAAGTGGAAGGGCCGGTGCCGGGCTATGGTATCAAAGTAGAGCGCGCTGACGGCGGGAAAGACCTGATAATAGTCCGGCTTGATTCACAGAAGAACGGCAAGCCGGCGGCGGCGAGTTCTTTTAACGGCGGGTCAACTGATGCTTTAGTTTCGGTAATCCGGATGGACGCTTCCGGGAAAGTAATTGAAACCGGCCTCCTCGGCGGAACAAAACTGGTAAGTGGCGGAAAAAATCTGGGACTATCTGCGCCCGGGATAAAATGGGAGAAATGAAATAATAGATAATAAATAATAGATGATAGATGATGGATGATAAAAAAGGAGAAGAAAAGGTTATGAGAAATAAAATATCGGCTTTGGTATATGTTTCGTTGCTGCTTTGTGGCTCGGTTGTTTTTGCGGCGGGCGGGGTGACCTACTACTCGGACCCTGTAAAAGGAAATTCAGGTAACCCGGGGAGCGCGGATAAGCCCTGGCCGGCTCTTTCTGAGGTCGTGAAAAGCGGAAAACTTAAATCCTTAAAAGGCGGGGACACTCTCCTGCTTCGTTCCGGAGTTCATGGTGCGGTCACTTTTGAAGGCGATAATGCCGAAGTCGTAACTGTTGCAGCGGAAAAAGGCCAAAAACCTCAGCTTGCAAGATTGACCCTGACTAAAGGGAGCAAGTGGACTATCCGTGGACTTATAATCAGTCCTTCTTTCGGTACTGCCTACGATAAATACATAGTAAGCCTTGGAGATGGCGGCGCTTCAAAAGAGATTACACTTGAGGACTCTTTTATTTACACCACTCTTGATACTTCCTCCTGGACCGAAAAGGATTGGATGAATGCAAATAGCGGCATAAATATGGGGCGCGCCGGCGTAAATATCACCCTCCGGAATAATTATGTCTTGAATACCCGTTTTGGTATCTCGCTCTGCGCGCCTGATTCTTTGTGTGAAGGAAATATAATCTCTGATTTCTCCGCGGACGGTCTTCGTACGACCAGAGACGGTCAGGTGGTCCAGTATAATATAATTAAGAATGAATATGTCCCCCAGCCCGTTGACCCGAACCATGATGACGGCATTCAGAGTTTTCTCTTCAACAAGGGCGGCGGCCTGGTCAGCAATGTGACGATTCGCGGTAATGTGATAATAAATCAGGAAGACCCGGCGCAGAAATTCCCTGCTCCTATGCAGGGCCTCGGCTTTTTTGACGGGCCGCGCGAAAACTTTCTTGTAGAAAAAAATGTAGTACTGGTGAATCACTATCACGGAATTTCCCTTTATGAATCTAATAATTGCAAAATAATTGATAACGCTGTTTATTCCATCTGGGCTTCCAAAATGCGGCCTTGGATCAAAATGGCGGGTGAGAAAAATAATCCGGACTGCGTAAACACGGTAAGTAATAATATTGCCTTCTCGTTCATGCTCGACAAAAGCGTTAAAGGTGAGAACAACACCAAAGTCACTGCAGAAACATTTAAAAAAGCGCTCAATGAAGCGCTTGCGGCAATAAACAGTAAATTCGGCGAGCTACATGAAACTGCCGGCCGGAAGCGGATGGAAAATATGGAAATAAAATAGAGCCTGTAATAGTCAGGTTTACAGTAAGAATTCTTCAAAAAGGATATATGTTTTTTGGGGGCAGTATAAAACTGACGCACGGCATTTTTGGTTGGAAGTATTTAATCTGCTTTTTTGGGATGCTTGTAGAAAAAATTCCACAATTCTTCGTTTGCGGAGATTCCGTGATTCTTGAGCGTCGGCCAGGTGTGTCCGGCGGCGTTAACCAGCACCAGCTTGACTTCTGTGCTATTCCTGCCGTTACTGTAAATTCTTCTGGTTAAGCCGCGCGCGCTATCTTTAGTTTCAACCGGACTTTCCGAGCAGTTATTGGCTTTTACAAAATATTTTATACAATCCTCTGCGGATTTAAAAAGATTTTTCGGGGTTTGCGCGCCGGCAAAATTTACAATATTATCTTTCATGCCGCAGATCTGAATAACTGAAACCGGGGCAAGGGGGTCGGGGATAGCTAAACTCGCCGGTTTGCCGTTTTGTGATTTTATACCGAGCGAACCGCAGACTATCCCGGCAGCCGCAATAATATCCGATAATTCTACTGCGGCGCGGGCCGCCATATAGCCGCCGGCGGAGATACCGCAAACATATATTTTTAAGGCATCTATGCGATAAGAAGCGCTTAATTCTTTGATAAGCCCCCGTGTGAAGGCAATATCATCCACCTTGTCCGAGAGTACACCCTCGCCTTCAGGAATTCTGCCGAATAACGAGTTCCAGGTATGGTCTCCTGCGATACCATCAGGATAAACTGCGATGCAGTTGTATTTATCGGATATTTCATTGAACCCTGTACCCATAAGGCTCTTGCCGTCACCGCGTGATCCGTGAAAAAGTATCACCAAAGGCAGAGGCCTGGATTTATCATATGCCGCAGGCAAGTGTATTTCAGCTGTGCGGGTAAGCCCGTCAACCTTAATTTTAATATTGGTAGAAGCCTGCTCGCCCTGAAGGTTCCCGCAGGCGAAAGTTAGAAACAGTAAAAATATGAGATATCCACTTTTCTTTTTCAATGCTGTATCCTTTATGTTTTTTATAGCATATTGTCCCGAACTTTACTATGGAAATGTCGGATAATAACTTTCCCTGTAATACTAATTCTAGATTTGCTATACTTAACTGGAGTGTAGGACTGATAGTCCTGCATTTTACAATTTATTGAAAATTTAATATCAGCAAAAGGAGAGAACTGTGCACGCAAGAATAGCAGTAGAAACTCAAAAAGCAGTGCGGACTATGGCAATGGTGTTTGTGATGCTCAGTACCGTTTTCTTAGCCGGTATCCCGGCGGCCGGGGCGCAAATCTGGACCTGCGATGCAGTAACAGATGAGACGGCAAGGACTGTGGTAAAAGAATTGAAACCTCTTAAATTAGCCGGTGCAAGAAACGGCTCTTTCTCAGGTAAAATTATCGTCGAATCTACCGCCGTCATTAAGGGCCTCACCGCTTCGGTAGGCGCTCTCTCCGGAAAAACCGGAACCATCCCGGTTACTAACATACAAATTCGCTACGGTAAAGATTGGGGTTTACGGAGCATGGGCGAAAAACGGGATATTTTACTCGAGAAACCCGAAGAATGCGCTCTTCTTAGCGGCCGCGCGCTGGTGCCTGTCTGGGTCACAGTAAATGTACCCAAAGATGCAAAGCCGGGTAATTATAGCGGTGAAGTAAAAGTTAAGGCTACCGGAATTGATCAGGCCTATGTGAAAATCAGCCTGGATGTTTCCGACTGGACCCTGCCTGAGCCGCAGGATTACAGAACCTTTATGGACTTTATTCAATCTCCCGATACTCTGGCCCTGGAATACAAAGTTCCTCTCTGGTCCGAAAAGCACTGGAAACTTATAGAAAGTTCTTTCCGGCTTTTAAGTGCCACCGGCGGCCGCGTAATATATGTGCCGCTTATTTGCAGAACAAACCTGGGAAACGAACAATCCATGGTGCGCTGGATAAAAAAAGGCGAAAATAGGTATGAGTATGACTACAGTGTCATGGATAAATATATTGATACCGCAGTTGCAACCCTCGGTAAACCAAAAATAATTGTTTTCCAGGTCTGGGATATATGTATGTCCTCAAACGAAAAATGGATTATAGGCCGGGGAAATTCCTTTGACCCTGAAGTACAAAAAGCAGTAACAGAGAACCGCAAGTCCCTGCTCAATAAGGGCCCGCGTGTAACGACCCTGGATCCGGTGACGAATGAGACCGGAATTTTGACTTTGGCCCGCTTCGAAGACCCTGCAAGTAAGGCTCAATGGGCGCCGATGTTCGCAGAAATAATCAATCATATGAAAAAACGCGGTCTGGAAAAGGCTATTATGCTGGGACTTATGAATGATATCCAGCCGAATAAAACCGAAGTGACCTTCTGGAATGATGTATCAAAAAACGCGCCCTGGGTAAGCCACGGCCATGTCGGAGCCAAAGATGATGTAGTTATTGGAAACAAGGGATTGCTTAAGATAGCCGATATCGGTTATGCTGCTTTTGTTGCCAACCTGACTTACAATGTAAATATTGAGAAGGGGCGCAAGTATGGCTGGCAAAATCCCGGAATTATGGCGGCCTATGTCAGGGGCGGAGTTAGAAATCAATGGCTGGCTATGGATATTCGTGAAATGCCGGTATATGATATTACCGGAGGAGCACTGCGCGGAGAAGGCCGTATTGGCGCCGACTATTGGCCCGTGCTTAACAATAAAAAGGGTGAACGCGCCGCGCCGGTTTATGCCCGCTATCCGGAAAACAACTGGAGAAATCTCGACATCAGCGACTGGTTTTTAGCCCCCGGGCCGGATTCAGTAGTTGCTACTGCGCGGCTGGAATATTTAAAAGAAGGTACCCAGGTCTGCGAGGCGAGGATTCTTCTTGAAGATACACTGCTCGATTCTTCAAAAAAAATAAAGCTTGGGGAACTTGCAAAAAAATGCCAGGATGCCCTTGATGAACATCACAGAGCGATGTGGAAGACTACCTGGGACACTGATGAAGCCATAAAAAACTTCGGTCAAATAGCTCAAGGACGATTCCCGGCGGAGGCCTTATGGACAGAACTCTTTAGGTCCGGAGCCAGAAAAACCGGATACTTCACTAAAGAGCAAGGGGCCGAAATGGCTGAAGAGGGAAAAAAAGGAAGGGCCAAGTTCATAATCGGCTGGCAGGAGAGAGAAAAGAAACTCTTCGACCTCGCCGGCGAAGTAACGAATAAGCTCAGCACTAAATAAGAGATAAAAAACTGTCAGACTTTGAAAAGAAAAGCTTTTTGGAACAATAGAGCAATAGAACGCAATTGAGCTGGCTTTTATCGTATTTTGCTGGTCTTCATAGCCTTGTTTCAGGCTATTGAAGACATAATTATAATCCTTCATATCAAAACAAGACGCTTGGCTTTTCAAGTGGCTTATTTTCTATTGTCGATTGCTCAATTGCTCTCGCCATTTTCAGAAGTAGTCAAAAAATGGCGGAGGGTACAGGATTCGAACCTGTAAATCCTTTCGGATGGCAGTTTAGTAAACTGCTGCATTACCATTATACTAACCCTCCGAAGAATTGTTTTTGAGAAACAACCTGGTTTTAGTATTTTATTTCGATAATTATCAATTATAACAGATTTTCTCTTTGAAAGCCAGTTAACTTCCCACTTCCCTCTATAATAATATTGCCTGATTTGATATAATTAACTCAAAGAAGAGTTGCTTGTCATATATGGAAGAGTATTGAGCGAAAGTTCTTCCGCCATTAGTTGTTTTTAATCAGCAATTAGAAATCGGTTTTACGGAGAGCTGGCCGAGTTGGTCGAAGGTGCTTGACTCGAAATCAAGTGTGCTCGCAAGGGTACCGCAGGTTCGAATCCTGCGCTCTCCGCCAAATATTGCAGGCAATATTTGGCGAGATCTCGCCACTTTGATATAAGATTTCGTCTGCTGTTAGCAAAAAGGGTTAGAATCCATATAGAATACATCCCGGGTAGTTATAAACTACTTTGAAGAAAACAATCTCACGGTAAAATATAACATAAGTTTAATTTAAAAGGAGAGTTGAAAAATGAGGGAAGAGAAAATGCTTGTCTCAAATTTGCGCTGCGAGTATCTTAATAATCCTCTCGGTATAGACGAAATAACGCCCCGACTCTCCTGGCAGAGTTCCGATATACGAAACGGCGCGTGCCAGACGGCTTATCAGCTGGTTGCCGCCTCAACATTACAAAAACTGGAGACGAACCCGGACTTATGGGACAGCGGCAAGATAAAAACGGATAAAAGTCTGGATATTATTTATGCCGGTAAAAATTTAAGTTCGCGGCAGACAGTCTTGTGGCGGGTCCGCATCTGGGATAAAGCGGGCGAAGTTTCCGCGTGGAGCGATATTGCTTCTTTTGAACTCGGACTCCTTAAACCTTCTGATTGGAAAGCAAAATGGATAGGTAAGCCGGTAAAAAAAATGAAAATAAGCCAGCCCTGTCCGTATCTCCGTAAAGTTATTTCTTTGAAGCCGGGTGTGAAAAAGGCAAGGGTCTATGTTACGGCCCGGGGGCTCTTTGAATTGCATATAAACGGCAAGCGCATCGGGGAGGATTATTTTACCCCCGGCTGGACCGATTACAATAAACGGATACAGTACCTGGTCTATGATGTTACCGCAGAACTCTCTGCGGGCAGTAGTGTGCTGGGTGCTATTTTAGGGGACGGCTGGTTTGCGGGCTTCCTGGTCTGGGATAAAAAGCATTATCTTTACGGCCATCAATTATCTTTGCTCCTGCAATTGGAAGCCGAATATTTGGACGGTAAAAGGGAAGTATTCTCTTCTGATTCTACCTGGAAGACAACTACCGGCCCTATTTTAAAATCAGATATATATAACGGCGAGACCTATGATGCGAAAAAAGAACTGAAAAACTGGGACAAAGTTGAAGGCAAGGACTCTTCCTGGAAAAAAGCCTCTGTTTTTGCGGCGCCTAAGGCCCCTCTTGTAGCCAAGTGCCACGCGCCTGTAAGAAAGCAGGAGAAACTGCCGGCACTAAAACAAACAGAGCCAAAAAAAGGCGTTCATATATTTGACCTCGGCCAGAATATGGTGGGCTGGGCAGAAATAAAACTTAACGAAAAAGCCGGTAGAGCCGTCAAAATACGGTACGGCGAGATGCTTAATAGTGACGGAACCCTCTATACTGCTAATTTGCGCTCTGCCGAATGTACTGACAGGTATATTTGCAAAGGAAACGGTCTTGAAATATTTGAACCTCATTTTACTTTTCATGGTTTCAGATATGTAGAGGTCACGGGCCTCGCAAAGAAACCTTCAAAAACTGATATATCAGGGATGGTAATTCATTCCGACATCCCGGCAACCGGAAAGTTTGAATGTTCGGATAAACTTGTAAGCCGTTTGCAGAAAAATATTGTCTGGGGCCAGAAAGGAAACTTCCTCGAAGTTCCGACGGATTGTCCTCAGCGCAACGAACGGCTGGGCTGGACAGGAGATGCCCAGGTTTTTATCCGTACCGCAGCCTTTAACCGCGATGTAGCCGCTTTCTTTACAAAATGGTGTGCTGACCTTTCGGATTCGCAGTCTCCTGACGGAATTTTCCCGTTAGTTGTTCCGGATGTTATCAGGGCCAAAGGCTGGTGTGCCCCTGCCTGGTCGGATGCCGGGATAATCTGCCCGTGGAATGTTTATTTATGTTACGGAGATAAGCGCATTTTGGAGAGACAGTATGATTCAATGAAGAGCTGGATAGAATGGCAGAGAAGAAGCAGTGTCAACTTCATTAATTATTCGGAATCTAATATCGGGGATTGGCTGGGACTGGATGTATGTGAAGGCAAAATTACCAAAGCGTTGACCCCATAGATCTTATTGCTACGGCTTATTTTGCGTACACTTCCACACTTTTCTCGAAAATTGCGAAGGTTCTGGGAAGAAAGCAGGATGCAAAAACATATACAAAGCTGGCCCTAAATGTTAAAAAAGCCTTTAACCTTGAGTTTGTTTCCCCTAACGGAAAAGTCACCGGTGAGACCCAGACCGCTTACCTTTTGGCTCTGGGCTTTGATCTGCTGCCGGAAAAAAAGAGGCCTTATGCTTTGAATCGCCTGGTCAAGGATCTTGAAAAACGGAAGTGGCATCTTTCCACAGGTTTCGTGGGGACCCCGCTGCTGGCCCCGGTACTTACAAAATTCGGGAGAAAAGATATCGCGTATAAACTCCTTCTACAAGAGACCTACCCGTCCTGGTTATACTCCATCCTGCAGGGGGCAACTACGATGTGGGAGAGGTGGAACAGCTATACCAAGGCCGAAGGTTTCGGGGATGTTTCTATGAATTCCTTTAATCACTATGCCTACGGAGCGATAGGTGAGTGGATGTATAATACTGTTGCGGGTCTTGAACTTGATCCTGAAAATCCCGGTTACAAACATATAATAATCCGGCCGCAGCCGCAAACAAAAACCAAAGAAGACAAGGTTAAAATAGCCTGGGTAAAATGCGAGCTGATGACGCGGTACGGCAAGGTGAGCAGTAACTGGAAGCTTAAAGGAAAGAAGTTCTTCTCTTCAGTGGAGATTCCGGCAAACACAACGGCAACGGTCATTCTTCCGGGCCAAAAACCGAAAGAAGTCGGAGCCGGTAAATGGGAGTTTATGGTAGGGCTACGGGGTTAGGGGAAGGCTGTAAGACCTTTAAAGTGCGTCTAAAAGTCCATAAAGGTCTGTAAAGGTCTGTAAAGGTCCATAAAGGTCTAAAGGTCCATAAGGTCTATAAGGTCTAAAATCGTTGAGGGATAGTGTTAATGGTCTGTAAAGGTCCGTAAATGTCCGTAAAGGTCTGTAAAGGTCCATAAAGTCCATAAGGTCTAAAATCATAGAAGGATATTTATTAGATTAATTCGTGTATCTGTGCCATCTGTTTTTATCTGTGTCATCAGCTGCGTTTTTAGCAGCATAAGCTCGGAGAGGTTCATAACATAAGTTTATCTCAGGAGAAAACTATGTCTGTTTTAAAAGTGCATGTGTCATATAAGTGTTCTGCGCAATGTGATCATTGTCATTTGCAGGCAGGAAAATATGAATCTCCGGCAATTAATCTTGAGATGGCGAAAAATACGATTTTAAAACTAAAAGAAAAGAATAACCTGGAACTTGTTATTCTGCTTGGCGGTGAACCCGGGTTATTCCCGGTTTTGACACACAAAATAGCAGAATTTGCGGCCGGTTTAGGATGCCAAACGCGCATTGAAACAAATGCCTCCTGGGCTAACAACAAAGAAGCTGCGGTTAAGTTTTTAAAACCAATGGTTAAGATCGGATGTGAAATAATGTTAAGCGTGGATGCCTTTCATGCTAAATTTATTAAAATAGAGAATAATGCAATTGCCATAAGAGCATTAGATGAGCTTGAAGGCAGATATGTAATGGAAATTCCTTACCTTGTTTCCGAGAATTCCGCCAATTCCTTAGATATGCAAACTAATAAGCTAATAGTAGAATTAGAAGAAAGACTTGGACGGGTTCCCTTTGCTAAAAATATCTATAAAGGCGCGGTTTATTTCAAAGGTCGAGCTGCCAGCAAACTGGCAGGACTAGTACAAAAAGGCAGGGGCGTTCCAAAAGAAAAATGTGCTGTCGTCCCCTGGTGGCTGAATGGGGCGCAGAATACATTTGATCTTCTAAGTATAGACCCGTTTGGAAATGTAACAAAAGAATGTGGGATTGCCATAGGAAATGTTTACAAAAACGAAATAGAAAATATTATCTCCAATTATGATCCCGGGACGCATCCTATTATTTCTGTTCTAATAGAAAAAGGACCAATTGGCCTCGCAGCCGAGGCCTGTGCCATGGGATATGTTCTAAAGGAAGATTATGCCGACAAATGTCATCTTTGTCAGGAATTAAGAGAGGTTTTAAGAGTCAAGTATCCTGAAATTCTTACTCCGGAAAATCTTTATGGTAATCTCTGAAAAAAGGAATACTTTAAAAAATTACCGGACGCAAGTGGAATATTTATAATTTCCTTCTAAGCAATGTGTAATTGCCTATCTTTGGTTTTTCAAGACTGCGTAGTGTTTCCCGGTTGAACCAGCCCAGGAAATCGAACATTTTAGATTCTTTGATGGCTTCCAGAAACTCCAGCGGGGAAAAGATTTTGATGCTGGCCTGCTGCTTGAAAAGGTATTTTTTTCCGTGGTCTTCGACTTCGAGGAGAATGGTTTCCGTTTCCAGTCCCTGCAGACGGTCTTTTATGTCAATTTTATAGAAAACACGGATAGTCAGATATTTTCTTTTTACGAGCCAGGTCTGGGGGGAAAAAAGATGCTCCCGGCTTCGGGTCGTTCTGAAATTCTCTATCAGGTATAAGCCCCCGGGATTTAAGCATTTTCCGACGGATTTAAGATGTGAAAGAAGTTTCTTGCCGCTGTCAATATAGCCGATTGTGCCCATCATCATCATGGCAAAATCATATTTTTCTTTTGAAATAAAATCTGTAAAATCCGTTTTTTTTGTTTTTATAGTTAAATTTTTATCTTTTGCTTTTTTAACAAGATACGCCAGCATATCCGGACAGAGGTCAGTTCCGGTGCAGGCATAACCCCGCTTTGCGAGCTCGAGAAGTTGGGGCGAAGGGCCGCAACCCATATCGAGGAAGGACTTAGCCTTGAGTGCGGAGTATTTCTTGATAAGTTTTTCAAACAGGTCAATTTGTTTTGCCGGCTTAACGAAACTGAAGGCAAGTTCGTAGTAGAGCGGTTCACGATAAATAGACATGCGCACCTTTTCCTTTGCTCTGATTTTATAACAGAATCGGTCTATTGTGCAAGCCCAAAAATTGATAAAATTCATATTTTGGGCTGATGGCACAGATGGGAAGTGAGATGGCACAGATGAAAGCGAGATGAGCACAGATTGGATGACGCAGATAAATAAAAATAACCAGCCAAATATTTGGCGCGGTTTAGATAATCTATCAGTTCTTGTTCTATCTGTGATATCTCGTTACCCATCTGTGTCATCAGCCAAAAATCCTCTTTGGAGTTTTGGCTTGTTTTTAAGGAGATTTTCATATATATTAGAAAAGATTTGAAATATTAGAAAAAGAAAGGGGAAAAATATGGCTCAAAAAAAAGAATTAATGACGGGTAATGAGGCAATTGCAAGGGGGGCTATAGAAGCGGGCCTTTCTTATGCCACAAGTTATCCCGGGACACCGGCTACCGAGATACTCGAGTACCTGGCAAAGAATTTTAAAGGGCGCGCGGAATGGTCGGTTAACGAAAAAGTTGCTTATGAAACGGCTGTAGGTGCTTCCTACACAGGTAGAAGAGCTATGGTTTCGATGAAGCATGTGGGACTTAATGTCGCAGCGGACCCTTTTATGACTTCAGCTTACCTGGGCAATAAAGGCGGCTTCGTTGTAGTGGTTGCTGATGACCCGGGTGCTTATTCTTCGCAAAACGAACAGGATACAAGAATATTTGCCCGCTTCGCAAAAGTGGCTCTTTTTGAACCTTCCGATTCCCAGGAAGCGAAAGATTTTATAATTGCGGCTTTTGATCTTTCGGAAAAATACAAGATGCCGGTAATGCTGCGCAGTCTGACTAAACTCTCCCACACCGCTTCTCCTGTTATTGAAGGTGAGGTCAGGGAGGAAAACAAGCTTGCGCTTCAAAAAGATCCCTCCCAGCTTATTGCTGTTCCTTCAAATGTGGTAAGGCTTCATAAAGAGCTGGTGGAAAAGCAGACGGGCTTGATGGCTGACGGAGCCGTCTATAATAGTATTTTTAAAGATAAGCAAAAAAAAGGTATTATTGCCTGTGGCATTGCCTATAACTATGCCATGGAATATGCGGATGAATACGCGGTTTTAAAGATATCTTTTTATCCTTTTTCTGAAAGCCTGGTCAAGGATTTTGTCAGCGGGCTTGAGGAAGTTATTGTGCTCGAAGAGGGGGAGCCGGTTGTTGAAGAAATAGCCAGAAAATTTCACGGCAAGGTTAAGGGAAAAATTACCGGGGAAATTAACCGGGTGGGAGAAACCGGACCCGATGCTTTGGCTAAATATTTTAAGAAGCAGGTAAAAGGGGCAGAGGTTAAAGATCTGCCACGCCGGCCTCCTGTGCTGTGTCCGGGTTGCGGTCACCGCGAGCTCTATAAAGCGCTAAAAGCGGCCAAACCTGTTTTTACCGCCGGAGATATCGGCTGTTATACTTTGGGCTGTAATCCGCCACTGGAAGCTTTGGATTCCTGCCTTTGCATGGGGGCCAGCATTTCTAAAGCCGCCGGCATAGCCGGGCAGGGAATAAAACGCATTGCCTGTGTAATCGGCGATTCAACCTTTATGCACATGGGTATTCCGGCCTTGATAAGCGCAGTTTACAACAGGGCTAATATTACGGTGCTGATACTCGACAATTCCTCAACTGCCATGACAGGCCACCAGCCGACACCTTTAACGGGTGTGACGGCTAAAGGCGTGGAAGTTCCCAGAGTAATTCTTGAGGATCTTTGTAAAGCAAGCGGCGTTACCTCGGTTACCGTTATAGACCCGATAAATGTAGAAGCCGCGACAGCCTTGATAGAAGAAAAATTAGGAAAGGAAAACGGGGTGAATGTAATAATAGCAAGAAGACCGTGTGTGCTTTCGCGTAAAAGATAGCGAAAGAGTTCATAAAGTTTTTAACGTTAGTAAAGTTTGTAAAGTCTTTTGAAAAAAGAAGTCTATAAGGTTGGTAATGTTTGTAAATTTAATAAGGTTCATAAGGTCTTTTTTAGTGGAGACAAATATATTAAGTAATTGCAAAATTTTTAAATTACGCTTTACAATTAATATACTTCAAAGATTCTAGACTTTACAAACCTTACAAACTTTATAAACTTTATGGACTTATATTGAATATACTTTCTTCGGCTCCAGTATCTTTACTTTGGCGTTTGTCAGGGTCTTTATTCCGAGTTCGATATTTTCTGTCCTAAGAACCACTATCGCATCATTTTCATGTTTTTCCGCAAAGGCGTATACATATTCCACATTCAAGCCCGCATTATTCAACACTTCGAGGATCTTGGCCAGGCCGCCCGGCTGGTCGCTTACGGCTATGGCAATTACTTCAGTTTCTTTTACCGTGAATCCTGCGGATTCTAGAGCTGCCTTAGCTCTGGGAACATCGGATACTATCATCCTCAGAATCCCGTAATCCGCCGTATCTGCAACAGAAAGCGCTCTTATATTTATCTTCGCCTTTGCCAGTGCCTTCAAAGCATCCAGCAGCCGGCCTTTCTTGTTTTCCAGAAAAATAGAAACCTGCTTAACATGCATGTTTTACCTCCAGTAAAACTGATGACACGGATGAAAGTGAGATGGCACAGATAGAGCGCTATGCTGTTTATATAATATTACAGTTAAATATTAGATTACACAACGATTCTTTTTATTTGGCATCTGTTTGTGCCAAAGTTTACTATAAGACCAAGCGGTATTTTTGCTGATCTAAGATACGAGACTGTCTGGCGGTAGAAAACCTCCGGTATAACTCGTTCCAAAGACTTTAATTCAACTATCAATTTGTTCTCAATAACTAAATCTGCTTTGAAACTGCCAATTACCTCATTCTGATAAAACAACTTGTACCGCTTCTCTGATTCAAAGACAACTTTTTCTTTTTTTAAAATTGTAATCAGCCCATTATGATAAACCTTTTCGACATGCCCCGGACCTATTTCAGTGTGCAATTTGAAACAATACCCGATAATCCTTGCTGTAAGTATATTATCCATTTCAATAACCATATATACTCTCCCTATCCAATGACAAAGATGATACCCCATCATCAAAATTATCTGCTTTATTTTGCTTTTTGTATCTTATCCTATTATTTATCCGCGTTCTTAACCTGTGCTCTTATCTGTGTTTTTATCTGTGCCATCTCACTTTCATCTGTGTCATCAGACGGGCTATTTCATATTCCTCATATCAAATACCCGTCGAGCTTTGCCCTCGCTCCGCTGTATCGATTTCGGTTCCACCAGTGCGACTTTTATCCTTATACCGATAGCTCGTTCGACATGGGATTCAATGTTGTTTTTCATTTCTTCTATATGTCTGATTTCGTCCGAGAACATTTTTTTTGAGGTTTCCACCTGGACTTCCAGTTCATCCAGTTGGTGCGGCCTGGTGATTATTATCTTGTAATGCGGTTCAATACCCGGTATTTCCAGCAGGGCCTTTTCTATCTGGGAGGGGAAGACGATAACGCCGCGAATCTTCATCATATCATCCGACCTGCCGGTTATTCTGTCCATCTTCACCGTAGTCCTGCCGCATTTACAGATTCCGTGATTGAGCGCAGTTATATCTTTGGTCCGGAAGCGTATCATAGGGGTCCCTTCGCGGGTCAGGGTTGTGAGAACAAGTTCACCCTTGTGTGCTTCTTCTACGGGAACCAGAGAATCCGGGGAAATAACTTCAGGGAAGAAATGATCCTCCTGCAAGTGCAGGCCTGCCTTCTCCATACATTCCTGGGAAACTCCCGGCCCGATAATCTCGGTCAGGCCGTAGATATTAAGAGCGCTTAGATGCAGGCGCTTTTCTATTTCTTCCCGCATCTTTTCGGTCCACATCTCCGCGCCGAAGACCCCGGCTCTCAATTTGCATTTTTTCAGGTCAATACCTTCTTCTCCGGCAACTTCAGCCAGATAGAGAGTATAGGAAGGAGTGCAGGTAAGAATGGTGGTTCCGAAGTCTTTAATTATTTCTAACTGCCGCTTGGTGTTGCCTGCGGAAATAGGGACAATATTCGCGCCTATTTTTCTTGCGCCGTAATGCACGCCCAGCCCGCCGGTGAATAAACCATAGCCGTAGGCGTTCTGGACCCAGTCGGCTTTGGTGGTGCCTGCCATAGAAAGAGCCCGGGCCATTACTTCGCCCCAGAGTTCCAGGTCGCCGGCTGTATAGCCGACCACCACAGGCCTGCCGGTCGTGCCCGAAGAGGTGTGTATTTCAAGAATCTCTTCATGCGGGACTGCGAACATACCGAAAGGATAGGCGCTCCGCAAATCTTCTTTGGAGGTAAAAGGCAGCTTTACGATGTCTTTCAGGCTTTTTATATCAGAAGGCTTGACCCCGGCGGCGTCAAATGATTTTTTGTAATAGGCAATATTTTCGTAGGCGTATTTTACGATATGCTGCAGGCGGTCCAGTTGCAGCCGTTCTCTTTCTTTCAGGAGCATGCACTCCGCTTTCGGATTCCAGATTAATTTGTCAGTCATAGTTCCCCTTTACTCGGATTTTAGCTTTTTATCAAAGGCAATATTTTTTCTTGCCGCCTTCAGGTCCCGGACATCAATGATAAGCATAGCTTTCTTTCTTGATTTGGGCACATAAACATAGGCGTTTTCAACATTGAGGCTGTTTTTTGCTATAAGCTGGGCTACGCTGTGCAGACCGCCGGGTTTATCCTGCATTACTATGCCCAGCACTTCTGAGAGATAGGCCGTCAGGCCGGCTTCTTTATATTTTTTATAGGCGAGTTCAGGTTTATCCGTAATTATTTTTATTACGCCGTATTCGCCGCTGCTGGCGATATTAAACGCCAGTATGTTAATATTATTCTCAGCCAGAACGCTGGTGACGCGTTCTATCTTCCCCGGCTGGTTCTGTACGAAGACCGAAAGCTGTTTGAGTATGGGCATGGTTCCTCCGGAACAAGTTCATAAAGTTTGTAAAGTTTTTAACGTTTATAAAGTTTTTTTTAAAGGTAACATTATATAATTCCAAAGCAAAAGTTAATAAGGTTTGTAAAACTTTTAAGGTTTATAAGGTCTTTTTTAAAGGTGGTATCAAATTTGAATGCCAACTCTAAAGACAAAATAAACCCTTAATAATATTTTTCAATGGTTTTTAACTTTACAAACTTTACAAACGTTAAAAACCTTACTAACTTGAGAAAAATCAGTAGATTTTTCGATTATCAAACACCCTTTTCGCTTTTCCTTCCGAAACGGGGAGGGTTCCCGGTTCCACCAGTTCGACACTCGGCCGGACCATAATTTCGGCCCGGAGTTTTTCCGTAAGGTCAAATTGAAGTTTCTTTAAGTGTTCCAGATTGCCGTCAAAGAGCTTCTTGGTTATTTCGACTTTAACCGTCATCTTATCGTTGTCTTCCAGGTAGATCTGGTAATTTTTTTCTACATGCGCGACACTCATAAGGACGCGTTCTATCTGCTGCGGGTAGATATTTACGCCTCGCAGTATGAACATATCGTCGGCCCGGCCCTTAATCCGCATTATTCTCCTGTGCGTGCGCCCGCACTTGCATTTTTCAGGAATTATGGCGGTCAAATCCCGGGTGCGGTAGCGTATTATCGGCATACCTTCGCGGGTGAGTGTCGTAAGAATAAGTTCTCCGGTCTGCCCGTCGGGTAAAGGCCTGTCGGTCTTGGGATCTACGATTTCCATTAAATAAGAATCTTCCCAGAGATGCATCCCGGCTTGAAAACCGCATTCAAAGGCGACCCCCGGGCCGTTCATCTCCGTAAGTCCGTAGGAGTTATACACCTTCAATTTTAAAATGCTCTCTATCTTGTTCTTGGTCTCTTCCGTGTAGGGTTCCGCGCCCATATAGGCTCTTTTAAGTTTTAGTTTTTTTCTAAAAGCCCGGCCCTTCTTCTCGAAGATAGCCGCAAGATATAAGGCGTAGGAAGGAGTGAGGTGGATAGAGGTCGTTCCGAAATCCTGCATAAGGAGGAGCTGCCTGTCGGTGTTGCCGATAGCAGCCGGGATAACCAGGGCGCCTATTTTTTCCGCGCCGTAGTGCATCATCAGCCCGCCGGTGAACAAACCGTAACTCATCATATTTTGCAGAACATCGCTTTTTGTTACCCCGGTCATGGTCAGGCATCTTGCCATATTGTTCGCAGCTGTTGCTATATCTTTCTCCGTAAAGAAAACCGCCTTGGGTTTGCCGGTGGTTCCCGAAGAGGTGTGCAGCCGTACCAGTTTATCTTTCGTTACCGAAAGCAGGCCGTCGGGGTAGTTTTTTTGTAAATCATCCCGGGTGGTAAAAGGGAGTTTGGTAATATCTTCCAGCGTCTTTATCTCTTTCGGTGCTGTCTTTTTTGCTCTAAAAAGCTTTTTATAATAAGGGACTTTAGCATAGACCCGTTTGACGGTTGCTTTAAGCCGGAGCAGTTGTAATTTTTCGAGTTGTTCTCTTGGTAAAGTTTCTATATTTTTCTGCCAGAACATTTATTTTCCCCTGTTTAGGATTTCTTGTTAATCAAAGAAGCCGGTTTCACTTCCGCTTTAATACTTGGCTTTTATCTATCAAGGATTTCTTGTTAATGAAGAAGCCGGTCTCGGTCTCGTCCAGAATACTATCAGCTACCGGTTTAGTGCACAAGCTTACCACTATCAGGACCAACACCGAAACGGTGAAACTTAAGAGAGAAAAATCCACCGGAAATTTAGTCACAAATTTAGCGAAATAGCCGAAGACCAGCGCAGAGATAAGCCCGCTGAGCATACCCCAGAAAGCGCCTTCTTTTGTCGTGCGCCGCCAGTAAAGCCCGAAAAGTATTGGCGCCACAAATGTGGAAAGCATGATCCCGATCCCGGTCCAGATAAGCCAGGCCAAAAGCTCCGGCGGTTTTATAGCGGCCAGCATGGTCCCGAGCGCGGCCACTACAATAACTATTCTGTTAACATTATTTATCTGTTTGTCCGTGGCATCCGGTTTCAGAAATTTCTTGTAAATATCCCAGCTGAAGGAGGAACCAATGCGGAGCATCAAACTGTCGGTGGTCGTAAGCACGGCGGAGAGCACGATAATTGCAAAAATGGGCCAGATAAACTGCGGCATGGCCGCCTGAATTGCTGCAATAAAAGAATAATCTGCCGCGTTTGCGACATTGGGCAGGACCAGGGTTTTGTCGTAGACCATAGACCGGGCAGCATAACCGGAAATTTTTATAAGGTAGAAAACAACGACATAGATACCAAAGGCCGCCAGCGGGGCCCATTTAAAATATTTGTATCTCTTTGCCGAAAGCGAGTTGCTTACAATGTGGGGCGCAGAGGCCAGACCAAAACCGAGTAAGAGCGCGAAGGAGACCAGGTATAAGGGCGTGGCAAAAGCATAGGGCGCCACAGGCGGATGGGCCTGCGGGTAGGCCAGAGCCAGCATGTTGGGATCTATTTTTGCAAGATTCTCGTTTATATGGGTAAGGCCGCCCGCATTGGCTATGATAAACGGGGCTACCACTAATACACCGACGATTATTATAATCCCCTGGAAAAGCGCGGTCCAGGCCACGGCATAAAGTCCGCCGAGAATAACATAAAGCATAACTATGACCGCGCCGAGAAGAAGCGCGTATTCGTGGGGCATTTTAAAGAGCCAGCCCATGGTGATGCTTATGGCCGTATACTGGCCGGAAAGATAAATTGTCGAAACAATTATTACTATAATAGAAGAAAGGGTCCTGATAGATTTTGTGCTGTTGTAGCGCAAAGAAAGATAATCCTGGATAGTAACAAAATTCTTTTTCTGGCTGACGCGGTATATTTTTGTGCCAAAAAGAAATATGGAGAGCGCGCAGGCCAGTGGCACCAGCATCTGTTCCCAGATGGTCGGCCAGCCGGTTTTAAAGCCGAGACCGGCAGAACCCAGGAGTGACATCCCGGAGGCGCAGGAAGAGATGATAAGGAGGACAAAGACCCAGAAATTCAGTTCCCGGCCGCCTACTATAAAATCTGAGGTGGACTTGATTTTTTTTGAGGCGGCATAGCCAATAAGCAAAAGGGAAAGAAAATATATGACTATTACGGTTATGTTGACTATTGAGCTTCCCATGGTTACTCCTTAAATCTCAAAGCCCAAATAGTTAGCGCAAGCATTATAAGCAAGGGTATAAGCGTTACAGCAAGAAAAGTACCGAGCGGGAGACCAAACATTTATTACCTCCTATGAATTTAGTTATAATATTATATAATATAGGAATAGGGGATGTAAAATGAATAAATACGGCCGAATAAGCGAAGCCTGGATGTTTGGATGTTTTGAGGGTTAGAGGCTTGGAAAGAAAGATAAGAATACAAGACTGGAGAAGAATACAAGACGCCAAGATAACAAGAAGACAAGACTGGAGAGGAACGGACAGAGGTTAGAGGTTTGGCAAATGCTTATAAGAGATAAAGAAAGGGCGGCTTTTTGGGCCGCCCCTTTGTGATTCACTGTCCTTGTTGTTCCGCCCAGGAGGATTTCGAGAAGGTTCGGATAGATATTTACACCTTCTTTCAACTTAGAGCTATCTTTTAAAACGCTTTGAAAAGGTAAGTTACCGTCAAATAGAAATTGTGGTTGTTGCCGGTAACTATGGCTCCAAAATTATCATAGGTAGTTTCATAAACATACTGTGGAATAATAATAAGTGTCGGATCTATCGCATAAGAAAACCCGATATACAATCTATTGGAGTTGAATCCATTTTTGTAGAAACCTGCTCCTGAAGATGAGGGTTTTGTTTCACTGTCTTCCATTATTCCTATAAAGAGTTCATCTCCTAGAATAAGGTTAAGTTTCGGATCCAGGTTATAGGTAAAAGTGACCATTTCTCTTATCATTGTGGAAAGACCGTTCTGTTTTGCGTCTGTTAATTCTCCCGAGTAGAAGAAGGTGTTGTGAAATATTAATCTATCAGAGACCGTTAGTTTATCGGAAACCTTCCAGTCTATCGCAGGTATCACTTCTATATTGTGAGAGAAGGGATAGGCTCCTGTTGCCTTTGCCGGGAAGCCCATATAGTAGTACCAGAGTGAGAACTTGAGTTTAAGGGTAGGATCAAGTTTTATCGCATAGTTGGGGCCTATGAACATCTCAGTAAAATAACTGTCTTTTGTTGCGCCGGGATTACCTTCTCTGGCAAATTCCCATCTGTGTCCGGGCATAACGGTAAATGAAAGCTCTGGTGACAAGAGTACCGTGATGTTTAGATTTTCCCACATTCTTCCGGTATCGACTGCAAAGAGCGGTCCGGAAACGGCAAGGCAAAGCAGTACTGCGGCTAAAAACTTTTTCATATTAATTGCCTCCTTTAATACCTTCAAAGCACTTTTCTAAATGCTTTTCTTCGGTTTTCTTTGTTATGAAACTTACGACTATTATCACCAGGAAGGAGACCGGGAGCGCGACTACGATAGGATCCAGGGTCGCCATCACCGGACTGGTTGCCAGGGTGTCCTTATTGAAAATAAATTTGCAAATCTTGAGCGCCGCTGATTCCTTCGTGTGAAAGAAGGTCATCCAGAACAGGCTCGTAAGAGAACCTATAAGGAAGCTCGCAATCGCGGCGGTCTTAGTCACCAGCTTTGAGTAAAGCGCGCCGATGTACATCGGGATAAAGGCTGCTGCGCAAAGCCCGAAGAATAAAGAGGTTCCGATTGCTATTATATTGGAGCCGCCTTCAATTGCTTTCGGCAGGAGCCACGCAACCACTATGGCAAAAACTATTCCAATTCCGGTCCCTACTTTATTTAAAAGCAGGGTATTTTTTGATGTTATATTCAAGCCCTTCTCGTAGAAATCCCTGCTAAGCGCCGTGCCCATAGTGTGAAATTGCGAGGAGAGCGTGGACATAGCTGCTGCCAGAAGGGTTATCATAAAGAGCGCTGTAAACCATTCGGGCATGGCTTTTGCAATATAGATAGGGATAATATTGTCGGGCTTTGCTTTTGGCGCGGGAGGTTTTACCGCTGCCACCTCTCCCGGGACCTGTTTTGCCGCCGTAACTACGGCAGGTTTTACCGGAGCCAACGCGCTTTTTTTAGGTTCTTCTTTTGCCGGGGCTATTCCTTCTTCAATAGCTTTTAATTCGGCCGGGGTCGCTTTAGTGACATCCAGCGAGATCATCTTATATTTCTCGACAAAATAAACATTGGTCAAAGCGCCTGCGGTGAAAGCCACGCCGGTCATCATCAGAATAAAAATACCGCCGATGATTACCGCGCGGTTTAATTCTTTGTTGGATTTAACCGTCATAAATCTTACTGAAAGCTGCGGCTGTGCAAGCACCCCGAGGCCTACACCCATGACCAGCGTGGTGACCAGAGACATCCACATAGGCGAAGCAAATTTGGGCATAGAAGTCCAACCCTGGTGGCCGCCGGCCTTCATCGCGTCCGGGACTAATACCGCCAGCGCCGTTAGTTTCTCATGCGCCATAATTACGCCGCCGAGTTTTACATAGGTAAAGACCAGAAGTAAGGACATGCCGATAAACATAATCGCGCCCTGGAAAGCATCGGTGTACATAACACCCT
This sequence comes from Candidatus Firestoneibacteriota bacterium, assembly GCA_903928075.1. Classification (GTDB taxonomy): domain Bacteria; phylum Oederibacteriota; class D2-FULL-39-29; order D2-FULL-39-29; family D2-FULL-39-29; genus CAIYPD01. The sequence continues at coordinate 48,898 of CAIYPD010000096.1, read as the reverse complement.
TCATGCCGCCGAAGACCACATAGACAGCCGTAATTGCCGCGAAGAACAAAAGCGCGACTTCATAATTAATTCCGAAAACCTGCTGTAAAAAAACTGCCCCGCCTATCATAACCGCGCCTGCATAAAGCGGCATAAACAGAAAGATAAGCAGGCCCGAAGCGCCCTGGATGAAACGGGATTCATAACGCCGCCCCATGAGTTCAGGGAAGGTATGCGCGTCCAGGCTGTGCCCCATCTTGCGCGTGCGTTTTCCAAAATAGACGAAGGCAATAAAGATGCCCACGAAGATATTGAGGAAGGTGAGCCAGAGCATACCCATGCCCATCGTGGCCGCCGCGCCGCCAAAACCGACTATGGCGGAAGTGGAAATGAAAGTGGCGCCGTAAGAAAGCGCCATAATTACCGGGTGCTGTTTTCTGCCCGCGACTAAAAAGTCTGAGGAGGTGGTGGTCTGTTTGTAGCCGATATAACCGAAGATTGCCGTCGCGATAAGATAAATCACAACGGTAATTATCATTAATAAACTGATTTCCATAAATATCCCCCTGGAAATAAATTGTTTTTACTTGGCTAATTTGGAGTCGTTTTTCTCCCATTTTAGTTCTTCTTTTATTTCTTTCGTTTCGTGCTCGTCTCCTTTATTCCAGTTGATCCAGCCGTAAACGATGCAAAGAAGTGTAGCTAAAATGGTGAAAATATACGCCAAAGCGACGCCCATCCCTTCAAGTCCTAACATATGTTAAATCACCTCCAATTAGGAAGAGTCATTAAACCCCAAGCCCGGGCGTTTTCCAGGAACTCTTCATAGAAATTCAATTAAATCCTACCAAAATGCAGGGATTAAGTCAATCCGAAAGGCCCGGAAAGGGATTAGCGGAGGATAATCCGGACTAATATTAGGTTTAAAATAAAGAGGCAGTGTTGTATAATTATTTAATTACAATGCGAAAAAGGATGGAAGCTGTGAAATGTATAAGAAATATACCGGTTGCTCTTATCCTGCTGTTTTTGTCCTATTTTCCCTGCCTCTCCTACGCCAAGCCAAATTATTTTACCGCAGAGAGCAGTTTTGGCATCACAAAAGATACAACAGGGAAAATTTGGTGGATATTTGAGGAGGCGAAAGGCGCAGAGCTCTTTTCCTGGGATGGCAAAATAATTGCAGAGGAAATGAGTTTGTCTGAACCAAAAACTTTGGCCGGCAGAAAATTTAAAACTTATTATGTGCAGGCGCTGGGCGCGGACAGCCAGAGCAGAATCTGGCTTATCTTCGGCGGTAACCCGGATCTTTTACCTTCGGCGTACATATTTGATCCGGCCTCAAAAAAAGGAGAGGTGTTTCTTATAACTTCAAAGTACAGCTCTTTAAAAAAAGAGGATCCTGCCTTTAAACTGGATTTGAGCAATAACAGGGTCAAACTCATTGATTTAAAGAACGGTGAAGCGGCGTTGTTTGTTAATTCCTCTGCTCCGAAAAACCGGTCTTATACAAAAAGCCTGAGCTATAACACTGTCCGGTATTTTAACGGCGGGGAATGGAAGGAGTATAGCATCAAAGATAAAGGGTCGTCGGCCTTTTGCTTTTCAGGAAAAGCATTTTCGGATAAAAAAGGGAGACAGGTTTTTGAGGCCTTCGTAAAAGGCAGCAACACTTACAATAGAGAGTATTACCCTGTGGTTCTTAAAGACGGCAGTTTTGAAGTTAACGGGGAAAAATATTTTGAAGCCGAACCGGCTTTAGGACGAGAGAACGAAAAAAAACTTACAAAACATATTTATGAACCCGCCAGCAGCGACGGCGAACTCCGGTTACTGCAATATGATTTTAAGGGGTATAAGATATTGACTCCCGGGTACGGCAATATGGCTGTATATAAAGAAGACAGGGTCTACGATTTTTTGTGTAAAATTTCCGAAAACGGCTCCTATGATATGTCCTTTGATGCTGAAACCGACAGAGAAGGGGATCTGGTTCTTTCTGTTGCTTCCCAAAAAGCGCAGGTTACTTTTTATAAGGACAATTTCACAAAATTTCTCGGTGACAGCAGGGAATGTGTCCTGGAAAAAAGCAGCTTTATACAAAAAGTTCAAGAGTCCCCGGCCGGAGGTGAGGTGGTGCCGCTTGATTTTAATAAAATGTATGCGGCTCTTTTTTCCGGCAACCCGGCTTTAAAAACAAAGGCCCAGGGTGAGTTTCGTTCCTCCGGGCAAGCCGGCCTGAAATTCTTAAAGAAGAAACTTTCAGAAGCGGATTCAGAAGAACGCTGGCTGATAGAGGCCGTGATTTCAACGGTTAAGTAAGTAGCCGGCTTGAGGAGATAATATGAAGTTCTTGCATATATTTTTTATTGTCATATCCCTTGTTTCCATTGCGCATCCGGAGATCGATGTTGACAAGCTTTATTGCAGGGGTTTTACCTCAAATGAGGAAGGCGGCATCTGGGTTACTGACGGTCAAAAGCTTTACATTTTTTCCGGCGGAAGTTTTCTGGAACTCCCTATATTCAACAGTAAGTCTATTTACTCTATCCAGGCAACCAAAAAAAACGGCGTGCTGGCCTTTTTAGCCGGGGATGCAGGTATTTCGCTTTATAAGGCCGGGAAAAAAGATTTTGAGCTTTTGTGCGGGAACAAATTGAATCCCAATGTTTTATTTGAAGACAAGACCGGCAGGCTCTGGCTTGCCGATTATGAGAATAATATTATTACTATTATGAACGGGCAGAAAGAAAAGACTGCGATAGAATACGGCTTCTTTTTTAAGACGGGGGATTATCAAAAAACCGCAGCCGCCGGAAATTTCAATCCTCTTAGTTTTTATGAGGATACTTCAGGCAGGGTCTGGTGCTGGACCAACAGTATTTTCTCGCATCCTTCATTTCTTTCATTTCTCGGACTTAAGTGCTTTAAGGACGGCAAGGAAATATGTGTCAAGGCTCCGGATTTGAAAAACGGGAGGTTGAACGGTTTTTTTGAGTTTGAACCCGGAAAGTTCCTTGCAGGTCTGGAAATACCCGGAGTTAAGATAGGGGCCTATAAGGTTTTTGAACTCGGGGGCTGTGTCCTGTTTGATGATATACCTTTAATTACCGAATTGGCGTCGAGCTGGAAACTGCACTCAAGCGTGAAAGATGCCGGCGGCAGAACCTGGTTTGTTGCGGGAAAATCCGAAAAAGGAACAAAATTTAACAATAATCTTTACAGAGTCGAAAAAGACGGTTTTGTAAGAGTCCTTGAAGGAATAGACTGGGACAGATCAAGCGTCTACAATTCAACGAGACTTATGTATGCCGGGAAGGACGGCAGTCTCTGGATAGAAGCAATGAAGCGCGGCCTCTATAGAGTCGACAAAGAGGGTAAGGTCGATTTTTTCGGCGCGGCTGACGGGCTTTTTATTGACCATGTCGGAGGATTTGCCCGGGTGCAAGACGGCATTTTTTTGGTTGCGCCAAAAAAAGACCGGAGTGAATACCGCTTCTGCCAGATTCTGGGTAGTGAGGTGAAGAAAACCAAAAATAAATTGTCCGGGGAAGTTTATACTCAAAGTCCGGTGCTTGAAGACGGGGACGGGGGGCTGGTCTGGGTTGACCCTGACAATGCCCTTCTGCGCTATAAAGATGGGAAGATTCTAAAGGTTGCAGAGGTCGAGCCGGGGCGTATTTTGGGTTTCGCCGTTGATTCTAAAAAAAGAATCTGGATATTACAGCTTTCTAAAGGCAGGGATATTTCTGCTGCAGTTTTTGGCACCGGGGCACCCCGCTTTGGAAACGCGCCTGATTTGTTTGCGGAATTGCTGTCGAAAGACCCGGCTGTCAGTTTAAAATATGACAGCACCTGCGCCGGACTGGATGAAGCTTTTGAGTATCCCGTGGTAACTCCAAAGGGCGAGATATATTATATGACAAGATATGCCACAGATAAGATAAATTATTATGACGGTACCAAGTGGAGCATTATTGATTCTGCGGATTTTATCATTAAGACAAACAGAAAATTGACAAAACCTTTTGTTACCCCTTCCGGGAAGATTGCCGTTAACCTGTATGGCGCGACTGAGGATAATGAACAGAAAAGCTACTTTCTTAAGGGCCCGGAAATGGAGAAAGCGGATAAGTATTACAGCTCGGAAATTGAAACTGCGGTTTTAAAGAGAAGGCAGGCCGCGGAGAAAAGTGAGTATCTGCGGGAGCTGGGGCACAGCGTCTCGCTCAGAATAAATAAAGAGAATAGAAAAATATGGGTACAAAAAGAAGATAGGGCGGAAATTGCGGGAAAGTTTACCGGCGGCAGCGGTTGGGATGAATATCATATTTTAGAAGCTTCTGACGGAACTGTTTTTTTGCGGTTAAAGGATGTATATACAAAGAAATCCTGGCTTAAAATAAACATTCGTGAATTTTTTGATGGTGCTCCGGAAGAACTTCTGTTTTCCTCTGCAGTATGCAAAGGTGTTGAAACTGTATTAAAAGGAAAAAAAGATAATTTAGATTCTCCGGTTGAAGGCGAGGAACTGCAATTTTATTTTTCCGACTCTGCCGTCTTTATTGATGAAGAGCATTTGTACAGGATAGACGGGAAGGCCTGGCAGAGCGTTGCGCCGGGAAAAAACAAAATAGCCGTTATTCTGGAAAATGGTGGCAGGCATTTTATAGAAATTAAGCGGAGCGGGGACGGGAATAAGTATGCGGTGCGCCTGGGTTTTGAAGCAAATTTCAATGTAAAAGATATTATTGAGGCGCATTATAATAAACTTCTGGAGGGGAATACGGCAGACCGCGTGGCTGAGGAGCACTGGTTTGCGAAAAGAGGCGCGGCAGCTTACGGGTATTTGCAGGAAAAACTTAAAAAAACGGATTCGGAAAAAGAACGCTGGATAATTGAAGCGATTATCTCGAAAATTAGTTTTTCCGGAAAGCCTGAGTTCAGATAAAAACTCAAGAAAACCGCATGAAAATCAAAGGCTTTGATGTTTTGAAATTAGGCCGTCAAACGCCCCTTTTCGAAGGCCTGCAGGTTCATTTCTATTGTTTTGGGCGGGACGGCGGTCTTGATAACTTCTTTCCAGATTTCTTCTTTGATGGGGAGTTGTTTTGAAAGCACTCCGAGAAGGACGATGTTTTCTATCTTGATGGAGCCGCAATCCCTGGCTATTTTTTGGGCATCCAGGGCGCTTATTTTAAAACGCAGTTCTTCTATTTTCTTCTGAATTTCCTGCGGATAAGCGTCCGTTTTATTTTCCAGGCCGGCAGGCATAATATTTCTTTTATTCATAACTATAGAGGCTCCTTTTTTCATATGTGAAAGATAGCGGAGAGCTTCGAGCTCTTCCATTGCCAGCATGAAATCGGCTTCGCCTGAGGGTATCATCGGTGAAAAAACTTTGTCGCCGAAACGGACATGGCAGGTTACCGAGCCGCCCCGCTGCGCCATACCGTGCAGTTCATTGGATTTAACATCAAAGCCCGATTCCAGAGCGCATTTCGCCAGAATTCTTCCGGCCAGAATTGTTCCCTGACCGCCCACGCCTGTTATGAGTACATTTATTGTCTGCATATCTGATTTTAGCAGAAACAGACGGCCAAATCAATGGACTTTACGGGAATGTTTGAAAACAAACTTGAAATATGGTAAAATATAGCGTTATTTAAAAGTTAGAGGAGTTTCGTTAATGAAGAAACTGCAAAGAGATGCAATAGATAAATTATCGCCTTATGTCCCGGGCAAACCGGTGGCGGAAGTTCAAAGAGAATACGGGATAGCCGATATTATTAAGATGGCTTCCAATGAAAATCCGCTGGGAGCTTCCCCCCGGGCGGTGGCTGCCGTAAAAAAAGCCGCCGAGCAGATCTATTTTTACCCCGAGGGCAGCTGCTTTGAACTCAGGAAAGCAATGGCGGAACACCTGCAAATGCCGGCCGAAACCCTTATTTTTGGAAACGGTTCTGACGAGCTTTTGCTTTTGATTTCCCAGGTATTTTTAAATCCGCAGGATGAGGTATTGCAGGGGGATCCCAAACTTACTTTTGTCGAATATAAAGCGGTGACCACCATTGCCGATGCGACCCCGGTTATAGTTGAAATGAAAGATTTTGCTTATGATCTTTCGGCTATGGCGGAAAAAATCACACCCAAGACCAAGGTAGTTTTTATAACCAATCCGAACAACCCTACCGGGACTATGATAACAAAAACGGAGCTTGATGAGTTTCTGGGTAAAATACCGGAAGATGTTATAGTTATCCTGGATGAGGCTTACTATGAATATGTAGGCCGCGCGGATTATCCGGAATCTGTCGAATATGTGAAACAGGGTAAAAATGTTATTATTCTCCGGACCTTCTCTAAAATTTATGGCCTGGCGGGTATCCGTCTGGGCTACGGTATTGCAAAAAAAGAATTAATAGACCTGCTGGAAAAAGCGAGACAGCCTTTCAATGTAAATTTACTCGCGCAAGCGGCCGGCATAGCAGCCCTCAAAGATAATAAGTTTGTCGAAGAGAGTAAACAGGTAAATAACGAAGGAAAAAGATGGCTGGGGGACGCGTTTGAAGCTATGGGGATTTCTTTTGTTGCTTCCGAAGCCAATTTTATTCTTTTTGATGTTAAAATAGAGGCCCGCCCGGTGACGGAAGCACTTATGAAAGAGGGGATAATAGTAAGGTGCATCGGCACCGGTACGACTATCAGAGTAACTATAGGCACAATGCAGCAGAACAGACGATTTATCTCGGCGCTAAAAAAAGTGCTGAAATAAAAGTACAAAGTAAGAACAATAATCAGAGTACTAAATTCTTTAACTTTGTACTTAAAACTTTATTAGGGGAGTCAATATGATTATAGTCCTTAAGCCCGGTACGCCGGATAACGAGTTAAATCATGTAATAGAGAAAGTCGAGAAAGCCGGGCTTACACCCCATATTTCAAAAGGTATAGAAAGAACCCTGATTATGGTGATAGGCGACGACCGGATCCTGGCCGAACTGCCTCTGGAGACGATGCCGGGCGTTGAGAAAGTAATGTCCGTACTGCAGCCCTTTAAACTGGTCAGCAAGGAATTCCAGAAAGAACCGACAGTAATAAAAGTAAGGGATCTGGAGATAGGCGGCAACAAAATTGTAGTTATGGCCGGACCCTGTACCGTGGAAAACCGTGAGATGCTCCTGGATGTGGCAAAGAAAGTAAAGGCGGCCGGTGCTACGATACTCAGAGGCGGAGCTTTTAAACCGCGGACTTCCCCCTATGCTTTTCAGGGAATGGGTGAGGACGGACTGAAACTTCTTTCCGAAGCCAGGGATGTGACCGGTCTGCCAATAATTACCGAGGTAATGGATACCCGGACCGTGGACCTGGTTGCAAGATATACGGATATTATCCAGGTTGGTGCAAGAAATATGCAGAATTTTGAACTCTTAAAAGAAATAGGCGAGTGCAAGGTGCCGGTACTTTTAAAACGCGGCCTTTCCTCGACCATAAAAGAATGGCTGATGTCCGCCGAATATATTATGTCGCGCGGTAACTATAAAGTAATGCTCTGCGAGAGAGGTATCCGGACTTTTGAAGATGCCACCAGGAATACTCTGGATCTTTCTGCGGTAGCCGTCTGTAAACATTTAAGCCACCTCCCGGTAATTGTGGATCCTTCCCACGGCACGGGCAAATGGAGATGGGTGATTCCCATGTCCAAGGCCGCGATTGCTTCGGGTTGCGACGGGCTTATGCTGGAAGTGCATCACAATCCGGAAGACGCTATGTCCGACGGCGACCAGTCTTTACTGCCGGAAAAATTCAAGCAACTTATGGACGAACTCAAGCCTATTGCTAAAGTTATCGGAAGGGAAATGTAAATTGATTGCTAATTGCTAATTTTCCGCCTTAAGGCGAGATCTCACCGTAGGTGGACTAATTGCTGATTAAAAAAAATTCACTAAAAGAACAGTATCAATTTTTAAGGAGTCTAAATGCAATGCGATAATTGTCACGAGCATGAAGCCACGGTCCATCTGCAGCAGATTGTCAACGGCCAGAGCTCTGAAATAAATCTTTGCGATAAGTGCGCGCAAGCCAAGGGCATGATTTCATTTTCTATGGACAAACCGTCGTTTTTCGGAAATCTTCTCTCCGGTTTTATGGAGGAAGGTAAGGCTGAACCCGGGGAAGACGAAGGGGTAAAGGTCACCTGCCAGTGCGGGTGGACGAGTGAGGATTTTCGCAAATCGGGTTTTCTCGGCTGTCCGCTCTGCTATTACACCTATAAAAAGTCGCTGATTCCGATTCTAAAGCGGATCCATAGCGGGAACAGGCATACAGGAAAAGTTCCGGCCAAGATACCGGTAAAACAAAAGGTTAACAAGAAAGTAACAAAAGTTTATGATCCTTCGGAGATTACAAAAATGAGGGCAAAATTGGACCTGGCGGTAGGTGAAGAACGCTACGAGGATGCCGCAAAACTTCGCGACCAGCTTAAGAGGCTGGAGAAGAAAATTTATAAGGATATGCTGACCTGATGTTTGAAGAACTCGCAAAATCAACCAGTAAGTGGCTCTCTGAACCCGGACCGGATTCCGAAATAGTCGTATCCTCGCGTGTCCGGCTGGCCCGGAATGTAAACGGTTTTCCCTTTCCGCATAACATGAACGAAAAAGACGCGGAAGAACTCGTAGGTGTGATTAAAAACGCCGTAAATAAAAATAAAATATTTAAAGGTTCCAAAGTCATTGATTTGCCGGCCCTGCCGGAACTGGACCGCATAGTTCTCCTGGAACGCCATATAATGAGCTATGACCATGTGATAAATGACCGCAAACGCGCGGTTATCTTTTCCAAAGACGAGCAAACTTCTATTATGATAAATGAAGAGGATCATCTCCGGCTGCAAATGATTCTTTCCGGACTCAGGCTGGAAGAAGTCTATAAAACCCTGGATAAACTTGATACCGATCTGGAAAAGAAAATAACTTATGCTTTTGATATTGATGTGGGTTATCTCACCGCCTGCCCGACAAATACCGGCACGGGTATCCGGGCTTCGGTTATGGTGCATCTGCCGGGACTGGTGATTAGCAAGGAAATTGGAAAAATCTTGAATAATATTTCCCAGCTGGGCCTGGTAACGCGCGGTTTTTACGGAGAGGGCCTGGATATTAAAACTCCGTTTTTCCAGATAAGCAACCAGGTTTCTCTGGGGCGCACAGAAAAGGTGATAATCAGCGAAGTGAACAAGGTGGCGCTCCAGCTTGTGGACTATGAGAAAAAGGCGAGGGAAGCGCTTTTTAAAAATTCCCGGGCGAAAGTTGAGGATAATATCTGGCGGGCTTACGGCATCTTAAAAAATGTCCGCTCCATAAATTTTGAAGAAGCAGTTTCCCTGCTTTCCTCTTTGCGTCTGGGCGTTGAAAGTGGTTTGATTAAAACCGATCCCAAAAAAGTAAACGAGCTTTTGATGATTTCGCAGCCGGGACATATTCAAAAACTTTTCTCTATGGAGATGAATGACGCGGAGCGGGATATAAAGCGGGCGGAGTTGATCAGGAAAAGGCTGGCGTAATACACCCGCAAAATTACCGGTCTGATTTGGTAGTGTCAAACAGGACATGAAAAAATGAAGAAAAAATTTGCACGGAATTATTTTCTACTTTAACTTTTTTAATTTATAAGCACTGATATCTTTCACTCTATTTTTAAATATTTGATTAGCAATCGGAAATTTTGAGCGAAGTAGCGAAATCCGCCTACGCTTTGTGGCGGAAGTAATTAGTTCCAAGGAGGCCTTGTTATGAAAGAAGCTCTTGTTTTTGGTATTCTGGTGCTGCTTGCCTGGCTTGTGGCGTATTTTTTATTCAAATTCCTGAGATTCCCGGAGTTTTTTTTCAAAATTCTCTTCATTTGCACCGTGGTGCTTATTGCTTTTTCCTCGTTGATGTTCATAACCGGTATCTATACGGAATTACCTGTTCTAAACGGTTTATTTGAACAAATTAAATCATTTATTTATTGGATAATGCAAAAGATGGCCGCCTCCAACCCGTAAAATAAAAAGATAGGTCCCGGCAAAGCCGGCCGGAAACTTTGACCGGCTTCCGGCTGTTCTTACCTTGTCTTTACCGCTGTTTTATGCTAAAATTCCTTTAATTACAACATTTTTCATAGTGACGGAGGAGTACAATGTTTCACAAATTTACGGAAAGAGCGCAGAAAGTCATTATGCACGCAAAAGAAGAAGCCGCCAGGCTTAAACATGATTATGTCGGGCCCGAACATATACTCCTGGGGCTTATCAGGAGCGGCAGCGGGGTGGCGGTCGGAGTTATGAAGAACATGGGCATAAGTTTAACCAGACTTAAAAAAGAGGTTGAAAGCATGCTCTCGCCGGGAATAGGTACGGTTTCGCTGGATGAACTTTCCTTTACCCCGAAGGCCAAGAAAGCGCTTGAACTTTCGATTGAAGAAGCGACCAATATGGGTCACGGGTATGTGGGTACCGAACATCTCCTGCTCGGGATTGTAAAAGAAGGGGAAAGCGCGGCCGCTAAGGTCCTTGCCGGTTTTGGCGCGACACTGGAACGAACCCGGGAGATTGCCATCGAACTAATTGGCGGGCAGACTTCCTCAAGCGGAACGCCGAAACAAAACCCGTTTTTTCAGGGCCTGCCGCCGCAGCAGCAGGGCGGACCGCAAGCTGCGGGCCTAAAATCTTCCAAGACACCGGCGCTGGACGCTTTTTCCAGGGACCTGACGGCACTGGCCCGGGAAAATAAACTTGATCCCGTGATAGGCCGGGAAAATGAAATAGAAAGAATAATTCAGATACTTTCCAGGCGGACTAAGAATAACCCCGTGCTTTTGGGCGAAGCAGGTGTCGGCAAGACCGCTATTGTCGAAGGGCTGGCGCAGAAAATAATAGCCGGGACCGTGCCGGAGCTTCTGGTCGGCAAAAGGGTTCTCACTCTGGACCTGGCCGGAATGGTTGCGGGGACCAAGTACAGAGGGGAATTTGAAGAGCGGCTTAAGACGGTTATGAATGAACTCCGCCACAGCGGGAACACTATAATATTTATTGACGAGATTCATACGCTGGTCGGCGCGGGTGCGGCAGAAGGCGCTATCGATGCTTCGAATATGCTCAAGCCGGCGCTTTCCCGGGGGGAAGTACAATGTATCGGCTCCTCTACTTTAAACGAATATAGAAAACACATTGAAAAAGACGGCGCGCTGGAAAGAAGATTTCAGACCATAATAGTAAATCCGCCTTCGGTCGAGGAAACTATACTTATTCTTAAAGGCCTGAGAGACCGGTATGAGGCGCATCACAAAGTCAAGATTACGGATGAAGCGATGCGGGAGGCGGCTTATCTCGCGGACAGGTATATTACGGCCCGCTTTTTGCCGGATAAGGCGATAGATATAATTGATGAAGCTTGCGCCCGGGTCAGGTTACAGAGCGCTGCCAGGCCGGATGAAGTTATCGCCGCTGAAAAAGAATATGAAAAAGCGACAAAAGAAAAAGAAGCCGCCGTGAAAGCGCAGGAATTTGAAAAAGCTGCCAGCATGCGCGACCGCACCAAGGAATTAAAAATAAAAATAGAAAATCTGAAAAAAATGTGGGAGAAGGCCCAGGGCGTTGTCGAAAGGCAGGTTTCTTCCGAAGATATTGCGAAGGTGGTTTCCCAGTGGACGGGCATCCCGGTCTTTAAGCTCGAAGAAAAAGAATCGGTAAAACTCATCAATATGGGTGAAGCCCTGCATAAACGGGTGGTCGGCCAGGAGGAAGCTTTAAAGTCCATAACCAGAGCGATACAGCGGAGCCGCGCGGGCCTGGCGGATCCTAAAAGGCCTATAGGTTCCTTCATTTTTCTCGGCCCGACGGGTGTCGGCAAGACAGAGCTGGCCAGAACGCTGGCGGAGTTTATGTTTGAAGACGAGAATGCGCTTATCAGGATAGATATGTCGGAGTACGCTGAGAAATTTGCGGTCTCGCGTCTTATGGGCGCGCCTCCGGGCTATGTGGGCTATGATGAAGGCGGCCAGTTGACGGAAAAAGTCAGACGGCGTCCTTATGCGGTAATTCTTTTTGACGAAATTGAAAAGGCGCATCCGGATGTCTTCAATATACTGCTTCAGGTGCTTGACGACGGCCGGCTTACCGACTCTTTCGGCCGCATAGTGGATTTTAAAAATACGGTGGTCATCATGACCAGTAACATCGGCGCGCGTTCCATAGACAAAGGCGGTTCGCTGGGTTTTAAAAAACAGGATGATAAGATTTCTTATGACGGTATGAAAGGCAAGGTTGTGGACGAACTTAAAAAGACCTTTAATCCGGAGTTTTTGAACAGGATAGACGAGATTATTGTTTTCCATCAGCTGAGTAAAGAGAATTTGACCGGCATCATCGAGCTGCTGATCAAAAAAGTCGAAGGCCGCTTGAAAGAAAAGAAGATAAATCTAAAACTCGATGCTTCCGCGAAAGATTTTCTTATAGAAAAAGGGTATGACCCCGTGTTTGGCGCCCGGCCTTTAAAGCGCGCCATACAGAAATATATTGAAGACCCGCTTTCCACGGAGATTCTAAATAAACGGATAGAAGAAGGCGCCGTTATAGTCGCCAAGGCGGAGAATGATAAACTGGTCTTCGTCAGGGAATAAAGATGTATAAAAGAATAGTGATAAAAATAGGCACCAGCCTGCTGGCCGATAAGGTGCGCGGTATAAATTTAGACCGGGTCCAGAAGATTGCCGCAGCGGTTGCCGCGCTTTGTGCGGCCGGTAAAGAGGTTTGTCTTGTGACTTCGGGCGCTATCGGTGCGGGTGTAGCCGCGCTTAAACTCAAAGAGCGGCCTGTTTCTATTCCCGAAAAGCAGGCTACTGCCGCCATCGGGCAACCCCTGCTGATGGAAGCTTATGAACACGCATTCAGAAAACAAAATATTTTGATAGGCCAGCTGCTTCTTACAAAAGATGATTTTGTTGACCGGCAAAGGTATCTGAACGCCAAAAATACTTTTGCGGTTCTTTTAAAAAAGGGCGTGGTTCCCATAATAAACGAGAATGATACCGTGGCCGTCGAAGAAATTAAGGTCGGAGATAACGATAATATCTCTGCTATGGTCGCAAATCTCATTGAAGCGGATATTCTGCTCATTCTTTCCAATATAAAAGGCCTCTGTAAAGGTGACCCTTCGCAGGATACTTCTGCCGAGCTTGTACCCGTAGTGGAAAAAATAACTCCCGAAATAGAAAAACTGGTAAAAAACAGCAAGGGCGAGTTGGCCACCGGGGGTATGGCGACAAAAATACAAGCGGCCAAAAAATGCGCTGCGGCCGGCATTACGATGGTTATTGCCGATGGTACGGAGCCTGCGATAATAAACGAAATTATGGCCGGTGAGCCCAGGGGCACCTTGTTTGTACCCTGCGATAGAAAGTTAACGCAGCGGCAGCTCTGGATTGCCTATATAGCCCACGCAAAAGGCAGGCTCAGCCTTGATGCCGGCGCTTTAGAGGCGCTGCTTAAAAAAGGAAAATCTCTTCTACCCTCGGGCCTTAAAGCCGTTTCAGGCAAATTCAACGCCGGGGATGTGGTGGTACTCACAGACAAGGCCGGGAGTGAAATAGCCAAAGGCGTAGTTGAATATTCATCTTTGGATGCGGAAAAAATAAAAGGCAAGAAGAGCTCTGAGCTTCTCCGGACTCTGGGTTTTAAGGGCCGCACCGAGTTAGTCCATCGCGATAACCTGGTAATATTAAAGTAAGAGCCGTGCTAAACTACGAAGCATAAATTTATGGAGCAGGGAAGCTATGAATATTAAAAATATGGTTGAAAACAAAGCAAAGGCCGCTAAAGCTGCCAGCTGGGAATTGTATAAACTTTCCACTGCAAGAAAAAACAGCCTGCTCTTTGGTCTGGCCGCAGAGCTTAAGGCTAATACCGGGAATATTCTTAAGGCAAATGCTTTAGATATGGCAAGCGGCAGGAAAGCGGGCCTCTCTGCTTCTTTACTCGACCGTTTATTACTCAATGAAAAAAGAATAGACCTTATGGCCGCCGGGCTAAAGGATATTATAAAACTAAAAGACCCGGTGGGGACGGTTTTCGGGCAGGAACGCAGGCCTAACGGACTTAAAGTGGCCAGGATGCGGGTACCTCTCGGGGCGATAGGTATTATTTATGAAGCAAGGCCGAATGTAACTATAGATGCGGCTGCCTTGTGTTTGAAATCGGGCAACGCGGTACTGCTTAGGGGTGGTTCGGAGGCACTTAACTCTAACCGGGCGCTGGTGAAAATTTTAAAGCAAGCGGTTAAAAAAGAGGGCTTGCCTCTCTCCTGCGTGGAATTTATTGATACGGTAAAGCGGAGCGCCGTAGAGGTGCTGCTCAAACAGGATAAATATCTTGATGTAATAATCCCCCGCGGCAGCCAGGCCATGATAAAGTTCATAATGGAAAATTCCTCGGTCCCTGTTATAGCCCACGGGGAAGGTAACTGCCATGTTTATGTCGGGCCGGCCGCAGACCTGAAAATGGCTGCAGAAATTGTTTTTAACGCGAAAACTTCCAGGCCTTCGGTTTGCAACGCCATGGAAAAATTGCTGGTGGATAAACGGGTGGCCAAAAAATTTCTCCCGGTTATTTTGGACCGGCTGGCGGCTGCCGGTGTCGAAATCAGGGCTGATAAACTTACGAAGCGCATTTTTAAAAATGCAAAAACGGCAACAGAAGCGGATTGGTACAAAGAATATCATGACCTGGTTATCGGAGTAAAGATAGTGGGTTCGCTGGCAGAAGCCATAAAACATATAAATGCGTACGGATCGCATCACAGCGACGCCATTGTTTCAAGTGATAAAGCCGCCTGTGCCCGGTTTCTCCGTGAGGTGGATTCGGCCGCGGTCTTTACTAATACTTCCACCAGATTTAATGACGGCTTTGAACTCGGCCTCGGAGCCGAGATAGGTATAAGCACCCAAAAACTCCATGCAAGAGGGCCTATGGGACTTACCGAACTTACATCTTCTAAATTTATAGTGACAGGAAAGGGGCAGGTAAGAAAATAAAAAATCGTCTATAAGGTCTGTAAAGGTCCGTAAGGTCCATAAGCAAAGCTTTTCTCGAGAGGAAGGATATATAGATGTCAACTACCGTTGACATAGCGAGATAAAGTCTAAAATCGTTGTAGGATATTTATTATTTTCATTCGTCTATCTGTGTCATCTGGTTTTTATCCATGCCCCCTCCAAACAGACTGGCGCTGTGCCCGCCAGTCTGTTTGGAGGGGAGGGTGTGTATCTGCCTTCAAAAATGTAAATATTATGATATTTGAGCATCCGCCCGGGCGGAAGCTGCGCTTTTAGCAGCATAAGGTCTAAAATCGTTGAGGTAAGCATGATCGTTCCGTACAAAGATAACTGGGATGAGACAGAAGCAAGGATGCGTGCCTGGTGGGTGAAAAAAAACATTAAGCGCGTGCCTATGACTATTCATATAAACAAACCGGGAGCGGTTGCCTATCCCAAAGCGAAGGACCCGGAGACGCTGTATTGTAACTCTACATTTTTAACGGCCGGCTTAAAAAACAGATTTGCCGGTTCCTCCTTTATAGCCGAGACTCTCCCGCAGTATTCTTTTATGCTGGGTTATGCTTTTCCGGGTGTTTTTATGGGGCAAAAGCCGGTTATGGATTATGAGACCGTCTGGTTTAAACATACCCCGGAGGCGCTTGAAAAACTGACTCTGGACTTTGATGCCGGTAACATTTTATGGCAGAATTTACTTCAAGTTGAGAAAGCCTTACTTGAGGTTTCCATGCAGGGCCTCCCGATATTCATTCAGCCTATGGATGCGCTGAGTATGATACTCGGAGCGGAAAAAACCTGTATAGAACTTTTAGAAAGGCCGGAATTAATAAAAAATTGCCGGGACCGGCTGCTTCTTACTTTCAAGAAAATGTATGAAGCCAGTTATACCCTGCTGGGTACAAAGTACCGCGGGTCTACCGCCTGGCTGCCGGTCTGGTCTCCGGGAAAATATTTCCCGGTGCAGTGCGATTTTTCCTGTATGATTTCCGTGGATATGTTTGAGGAGTTTGTAGCCCCGGAACTTGAAGATTTAACCGGCTTTCTTGATAACTCTATCTACCATCTGGACGGCCCCGGCGCTCTTCATCACTTGCCGCGCCTGCTTAAATTCAAGAAAATAGATGCCATACAGTGGGTGCCCGGCGCAGGTAGACCCGAGGGCTTGTACTGGCGGGCTGTTTACAAGCAGATACTTGAAGCGGGGAAGGGAGTGTATGCTTCAATACCCTCCGGAGAAGTAGAAGAGGCCTTAAAAACTCTTCCGCGGGAGGGTCTCTGGATTTCTACGGCGGTTGAAACTCTTGAGGAAGGCAACGAACTGATAAAGATAGCGGAAAAATACAGGTAGAAGGAAGAAAGTAATAACAGTTGGTCCATAAAGGTCCGTAAAAGTCCGTAAAGGTCGATAATAGTCTATAAAGTTTGTAAGGTTTATAAGGTTTGTAAGGTCTAAAATCGTTGTAGGATATTTATTAGGTTAATCCGTGTATCTGTGCCATCTGTTTTTATCCGTGCCATCAGCTGCGCTTTTAGCAGCCTAAAATCGTTGAGGGATATTTATGCAAGTGCAATCCTTGTCCCGTGTACCTTGTGCATTGTCCCTGCTCTTTGTTGTCTTGTACTCTGCGGAATCTTGTAAAAAGGAGAAAAGTAAATGTCGAAGAAAATAGCGTTCATAGGTGCGGGCAGCGTTGGTTTTACGCGGGGGCTGGTTGCGGATATTATTTCCTATCCGGCTTTTGAGGATGTGACAATTGCGCTTATGGATATAAGTAAGGAACGGCTTGAGATGGCAAAAAAGTCGGTAGAAAGAATTGTACAGCATTTCAATAAACCTGTGAAAATAATAGCGACCACCAGCCGTAAAGAGGCGCTGCGGGGCGCTGACGGGGTTTTGATAACGATACTTGCCGGCGGGGTGCAGGTCTGGCGGCACGATATTGAGATACCCAAGAAATACGGGGTGGATATTAATGTCGGCGATACGCGGGGGGTATCGGGGGTCTTCCGGGCGCTCCGGACTATTCCGGTAATGCTGGATATCTGTAAAGATATTGAATGCTATTGCCCGAACGCGATAGTTTTGAATTATACCAATCCTATGGCGATGCTTTGCCGCGCGATGCAGGCGGAGTTTCCGAAACTTAAAATCTCCGGGCTCTGCCACAGCGTCCAGGGAACAGCCCGGGAACTGGCAAAGATGATAAACGCGCCTTTCAATGAAATTACTTATCTCTGTGCGGGTATAAATCATCAGGCCTGGTATTTGAATTATGAATGGAAAGGGAAAGATGCCTATCCGCTGCTCCGTAAAGCCGTAGAGGAAAAAAAGAATTACATGGCCGATGTCGTGAGAATTGAAATGTTCCGGCATCTGGGCTATTATGTGACCGAATCCGCCGGGCATAATTCCGAGTATGTTCCCTGGTTCAGAAAACGCCCTGACCTGATAAAAAAATACTGTGTCGGCACCGGCTGGAATCCCGGCGCCTATGCCATGATACTAAAAATGTATCTGGCCAGGGAAAAAAGAGTGAACGGCATACCTCTTTGGAAAAAGGAGGTAATTGAATGGATAAAAAGCGATAAAGTGGCGAAACTCGGCGGCAGAATGGAGTATGCGGCAAATATTTTCAATGCGGTTTTCGGCGATAATAATATTTTTGAATTCAACGGAAATGTCCGTAACTTTACTCTGATAGATAATTTACCCTACGGCTGCTGCGTAGAGGTACCGGTAGAGGCCTCCAAAAACGGTCTGCGTCCCGTCCATGTCGGTAAGCTTCCGGATCATCTTGCACTCCTCAATAATATAAGTGCCCGCTGTGAGGAACTTGCGGTAGAAGGCGCCATTTCAGGTAATCCCAATATGGTATATCAAGCCGTCTACTTTGACCCGCTGACTTCGGCGGTTTTAAGTCTTAAAGAAATAAACGAGATGGTCTATGATTTGTTCATGGCGTCTAAAGCCTATCTCCCGCAGTTTAAAAAATACAGACTTAAGTACTAAAAAGGTCCGTAAGGTCTGTAAAGGTCCGTAACGGTCTGTAAGGGTCCGTAAAAGTCCGTAAGGTCTATAAGGTCTAAAATCGTTGTAGGATATTTATTTTCGTATGTGTATCCATGCCCGCCGATCTCTTTGGAGGGTGTGTATATGCCTTCAAAAATGTAAATATTATGATATTTGAGCATCCGCCTAGGCGGAAGCTGCGCTTTTAGCAGCATAAAGTCTAAAATCGTTGAGGGATATTGTTTACCAGTTTATAAGGTTTGTAAAGTTTCTAAGGTTTTTAAGGTCAAAAACCGTTGAGGGATATTTATGTGAGTTCTAAGCTTTGAGCTTGCACCTTGTTCTCTTTTTACTGTAATCCATTTCAAAAAGGAGTATTATGCTAAAAGAAACTATGAACTCAAAAGAGCGGTGGACCGCGGTTTTGACCGGGAAAAAACCGGACAGGATTCCGATGGATTACTGGGCCACGCAGGAAGTTAATGAAAAATTGATGAAACACCTCGGGCTTTCTACTATGGAGGAGGTTTTTAAAAAACTTCATATTGACCGGCCTCTGGGCGTAGGGCCTAAATACACCGGACCTACTCCGCCTAAAGATACGGATATTTTCGGGATAAAATACAGGACGGTCGGTTACGGTGCCGGTTCTTACAGTGAGATAGCTTATGCGCCGCTGGCAAAATTCGAGACGGTGGAAGAGATAGAGAAAAATTATAAATGGCCCTCCGCTGATTGGTATGATTATTCCGTAATTCCCGGGCAATTAACGGGAAAAGAAGACCGGCCGGTTGCCGGGGGCGGCAGTGAGCCGTTCTTGACCTATAAGAATCTGCGCGGAGATGAGCAGTCTTTTATTGATATGGCTGCAAATCCCGGGATGGTTCATTACATCCTAGGCAAACTGTACGGAATGGCCTATGAAAACACCCGCAGGATTTATGAAACCATACCCGGCAAGGTATTTTATAGTTATGTTGCTGAGGACATGGGGAGCCAGGAAGATTTGATGTTTTCACCAGAACATATAAGGGAATATTTTCTGCCTTATATGAGGAAGATGATAACCCTGGTTCACGAAGCGAAAGCCTTTGCCTTTCACCATTCAGACGGCGCTATTAGAAAGATAATCCCCGACCTTATAGATATCGGCATTGATATTTTAAATCCGATACAGTGGCGCTGCCGGGGTATGGAAAGAGAGGGTTTAAAAAAAGATTTCGGCGGTAAACTTGTCTTTCACAGCGGCGTGGATAACCAGCAGACTCTGCCTTTCGGTTCCGTTGCTGCGGTAAAGCAGGAAGTTAAAGAAAACATAGAAATTCTCGGCAAAAACGGCGGCTATATCCTGGGGCCGTGTCATAATATTCAGACCGTTTCACCGGTAGAGAATATTCTAGCGCTTTACGAAGCCGGCCTGGAGTACGGGGGGAAGGGATAATAAAACGATTGATGATATAGGAAAGCGCTTTAATGTGTACAGCACTCCAGCTATAGAAAGAAGTCTAGAAAAATTTAGACCTGCGGTTCTGAAATACGGATGGGTAATTGAAAATAATCATGTAGAGCCGGTTAGTATTGTGATAAGGATGAAGAAAAATAAGAGAGGGAATTAAGTATGATTGACAAAAAAGAAGCAATTAGACAATACAAGAATAATTTGCCGGCGATGGGCGTTTATTGCGTAACAAATTTGGCGAGTAAGAAGATATTAATCGGAAGCAGCAAGAACGTTAACGGTATCTTGAACAGAATTACTTTTCAGTTAAATAGAGGTTCGTATGTTAACGAAGAGCTACAGAAGGATTTTACTTTACAGGGAGAAACCAATTTTTCTTTTAAAATTATTGATTATCTTAAGCCGGTAGAAGAGAAGGACTATGATTACACTAAAGATTTACAAGTTCTTGAAGATATGTGGATAGAGAAGTTGCAACTATACGGAGATGTCGGATATAATATTAAAAAAACAAGAAATTGTTAATTGTTCATGTAGTACATTAAATCGGGAAGATTTAAGTAATAATAAGACGATGGATAATAGATAATAGATAATAAGAGAATGGATAATAGATGAGGGATGATAAAGAAGCCAAGGTAAGGCTTTATGATGTTTTGGTTGCATCAGAGTTGACTAATGCCCGGTGTTTTGCTATTATAATGTAGTTGCAAATGAGCGTACATATATTGGGGGCGAAAATGAGCATTGCCGGAGAAATATTGCATGCGGAACATGTCGGAATAAGAGAGATGAAAGTACATCTTTCTATGAAGTTTCTAAAGAAAACAATGATAATAACGGAACATGGAAAACCGGTAAGCGTGAATCTTCCTTATGAAGAATTGATGGAACTTGTCGATATTCTGGATGAGTTGGCTGATCCGAAAACGCTGCAAGCTGTAGCCGACGGAAGACGGGAATATTTAAAAGGTGCTAAAGGTGTCCCTGTTGAAAGACTGCTTTCTAAGTACAGGAAGAAAAAATGAACTTTAGCGTCATTTTTCCTTCAGCTTCATTGGAAAAAAGATTTGCAAAAGAACTTCGAAGCATCTCTGATAAAAATATTAGGCAGAGAATTGCAGAAGCAACTATTTCTCTCGCAGATAATCCGTTTCCTTTTAGGGAATCTAAAGGCAGTTATTTTAAGAAACTGAAACCGCCAATAGAGTTTTATGAACATGCAGCCCAATATAGAATTAGAATCAGTGATTACAGGGTTTTGTACGATGTTGATATCATAAATAAAAAAGTTATTATACTTGCCTTGCGAAAAAGATCTGAAAATACTTACAGGTAAATTACCGGCGGCGTCGAAATATTTACCTTTCAAAATTCGCCTTTAGCCGGAGCTATTTTATTATTACATCAGCCTGCTTATCAAAAGGGTTTCTTCTTAAAGCCAGAGAAAACAAATAAGGGTAGGCTCTCTTAAGATGGGCCATATAGTCCAGCCACTGGAGTATCAGCCGGGTATAAGCCCTGTTTATGTCCCCGAAAAGATGCTTGTAATCACCGGCCGGCAGGCCGTTAAAAGTGCTTCTGTGCTCCAATTCTTCTGTCAGATGAAAAACCGCCCAGAGAAGATCCGTGAATGCTTCATGTTCCAGAAGATTGGGATTTGCAAGCAAAGATAGGAGAAAAGGCCGTCTTTCAACCAGAAAAACTTTAAGTTTTTCCAGACCCTTTTCATTGCATTTTATCTGTATTTCCGGTACGGTTATCATATTCTTCGCAGTCAGGAAATCCTTTTCATTCCAACTGCCGGAAATAATCAGTCCGGAGTAAAGTTCTTTTTTGTTATTTTCGTAACCCGCGCATTGTTTTAAGAGGTCGGTTCCTACTTCGCTGAAAAAGGTTCCGATAACCATATTAAGTTTTTTTAAGAGGGATTGTTTTTCCCTGTACTCTAGAAGGCGGTTTAAAAAGAGCATTACAATCAGACCGCTTAAGAACAGGAAGGCCAGGTCGATGATGCCGTAAAAGATTATGTCTTTTAACTGGCCGAAGAGGATATAGTCCAGCATATAAAAACTGAAAGAAAGGGTGACCAGTATCAGGGCTAGCAAAACCTGCCAGTTGAATATTTTTTTCATATTATTGGGAACTCCTTCCAAAATTTTTGATGAATTTGTGAATGATCCATGCATTAATTAAAGCACCCGGGAGAAGCCCCAGCATTGCAAAAGCGATGTAAATAAGCGGGGTGCCGGCGAATTTTTCATACCATGTGATGTAGCCTGATAAAAGATAGAGAGGAACAAGTATAATACTCCAGGGAAGAGTAATAACAATTGCGGGTAACCCGCAAAACGCATCGCGGCTGTTACATGCCGCATAATAAGAAGACAGAAAGAAAAGCCCGAGATATAGAAAAACTAACGCTGGTGCTATTCTTGAGTTGTTTATTTTCATGAGATATCTACCCTCAAACTACATGGCTTTTTCATTCTAAGCATCCTGAAGTTATTTTACAGCCATTTTGTGAGTGTTTTAAGGTCAGGCCTGACTACCGGCCCGTATTTTTCCATGGGTATGCCTATTGCGCAACCCAATAGGGAATACTCCCCCGGTTTTATATCAAGAAGTTTGCAGAGAGCTTTATTTTCCTTCATGGTTTCGAACATAGAGAGCAGTTGGAACCCCAGGCCTTCGGCCGAAGTCGCAAGCCACATATTTTCTGCCGCATGAGCTAATGCCTGCGGCGCCACCGGCGGTATCCCGTTAAGTTCGGCTATTATGATAATGTAGGGCGCATTTGGAAGTTTTGCGTTTTCCAGCCGCTCTATCAGTTTAGCGAGTTTCTTTGTAACTCCCATTATTCTTGCAGGAAGAGAGTTTAACTTCTTGAGTGTTACTTTCAAATGGCTTAGCGCTATAAGTTCAAGTTCTTTCCTTGCAGCGGAATCACTTTTGATGATGAAGAATCTCCTGAAGTCGTTTCTGTCTCCGACTGCCGCGGCCGCAAACGGTGCATTTAACCCTGCAAGAATTATTTTTTCAATCTGAGCGGGTGCGGGCTTTTCGGAAGAAAAATTTCTGACAGACCGGCGGTTTTTCATGATTGTTTCGAGAATTTGAGAATAGGTGTTGTTCTCTGACATTTACGGGCTCCTGTGAGATTATTTATCCTTCCAACATTATTTTAATTTTTCTTCTTCCAGTTGTTGATTTAAAGAATATTTCTTTTTGTTTGGCTTCACCTGAGGTTTTGAAGGTTTCAGTGTATATAATTTTATAAGGACGATATGGGCGTGAAGCTTTAACTTTACCGGCATTGTGCTCAGATAAACGTTTTAAAATATTATCGGTAGATCCGGTATAAGTTCTTGTTTTTGCTTCATTTAGCAGAATATAAACGTAGTACACTGTACATTTTCACCCCAAATGATTTCTCTAAACATATAACCTGCTTAAGTACTACATTAATGTGGCGGATCCCCCATTTTTCTATATTTAAATTTTACATTATTGAAAAAATATAAATCAAAAGAGTAGGCGGATCCGTCAATTTCGCCAGAGGCGAATTGCCGAGATCTCGCCATTTTTCTATATTTAAATTTTACATTATTGAAAAATGGCGGAGAAGGAGGGATTCGAACCCTCGAAACCGTGAGGTTTACACGCTTTCCAGGCGTGCGCCATAGACCAACTAGGCGACTTCTCCAACCTAAATACAGATGAGTATTATACCAAAAAACACCATAAATCTCATTACTAATCTGTGTTTGTTTCAGATAGGATCTTAGACTATATGGCCGGCAAATTCAGGAATTGTCCAACAATTGGATTTAGCTACCGCGATTTTGTTTAGTCCGCCATTATTTTGGGAGGATTGATCTTAGAATTTAATTACAGGTCCTTATTGTCTTCTCTCTTGACCCCACCGCTGGTGTTATTTCGTTTTCCGTAAAAAGGCCTGCGTTCTACGCTATGGAACTTCCCTTTATGAAATGAGGACTTGCCTTTAAAGGGCTTATGTTGACGCTTTCCGTATTTATTTTCCGGAGCCGGTCTTTTCCAGCCCTCGTTGCTTTCGAAGCGGTTTCCTGACTGATAAGGTTTTGCGTCTTTATTAGTTTCATTGCTATGGGAAGGCCTACCGTGATAAGGCTTGCGTTCGCTGCTTTGGAATTTGTTGCTATGAAATGAGGGTTTGCCCTTAAAGGGTCTGTCCTCGCGCCGCGGAAATCTGTTTTCGTTGCCGGGTCTTTTCCAACCTTCGTTACTTTCAAATCTGTTGCCTGACTGGGGCTTTTGACTGTTCCTGTCGAAAGATTTACGCGGGAAAGAAGGTCTGTCTTCCCTGCTTCCGGCGTGAGATTTCGTGTAAGGTTTATCGAAAGTTTTATGCTGGAAAGCGGGTCTCGCTTCTTTACTTTCTGCGTGAGGCTTATCGTGCCGGTTTTCTCCTGCCGCTTTATGCGGGAAAGCCGGTTTATCTTCGCTTCGCTGCATCTTGCCGTGACGCGAGGGTGACTCAATAAAGGGCTTGCTTTGGTAATCTTTCCAGGATTTAGTGTTATATTTGCTCTTTGAGATTTTTTTAGCGCCCGGTGCTGCGGTGGTGTTAGCAACAGCAGCCGGTAGTGAATTAGATGGAAGGGATATTGAAACGGCCCGGCTCCCGTGCGCCGGTTTTAATTCTTTTTTTTGCGCGAACTTGTTGGTATTCCATTCTTTATACTGGCGTTTAGCCGGTGGAGGCGCGGAGTGTGAACCAAGAAATCTTTCCGCGGGGACCGTCGGGTGCGTGGCTACAGGTATTGCGTGTCTCATTATTTTTTCAATGTTTTTGATGTCTGCTCCTTGTTCCGGGGTGGCAAAAGAAATAGCATGGCCTTTTTTGCCTGCTCTGCCCGTGCGTCCTATTCTGTGAATATAATTTTCAGGATCTTCGGGTATATCGTAATTTACTACGAGTTCAATTCCCGTGACATCTATTCCACGGGAGGCGATATCGGTGGCGGTGAGAATTCTATATCTGCCGGCTTTAAAGCGGTCCAGAGCTTCTTTCCTCTGGGACTGGCTCCGGTCCGAATGTATCTCGGCGGCTTTGTGGTCCAGGCCTTTAAGAAGCTTTGTAACTTTGCTTGCGCCTCTTTTAGTGCGGGTAAAAATAAGAATGGAACCCAGGTATTTTTTTAAAATTTCCCCGAGCAGCCGGCCTTTGTGTTCTCTTTTAATTATGAAGAGTTCCTGTGTCACATTCTCCGCGGCAGTGCCGGAAGGAGCGACTTCTATATGTATCGGGCTTTTCATGTAATTTGCCGCGATTTCAATGATGCCTTCGGGTATGGTCGCGGAAAAAAGCATAGTATGCCGTTCTTTGGGAATACGCTTTATAATAATTTCTATCTGGGGAAGAAAACCCATATCGAGCATCCGGTCGGCTTCATCAAGAATCAGCATTTTGAATTCTTTTAGATGGACCAGATTTCTGTTTAGCAGGTCGTTTAAGCGGCCCGGAGTGGCTATTATTATTGCAGGATCTCTTTTTAAGGCCTTTATTTGAGCGTAAACCGAAACTCCGCCGATAAGTACCGCGGTTTGAAAACCAAAAGCCGGCGCCAGTTTTACCAGGGTTTCATCAACCTGAATAGCGAGTTCCCGGGTCGGGACAAGAATCAGTCCTTTGCCGCCGTGTAAAGCAAGTTGTTGAAGCAGGGGAATGCCAAACGCCAGGGTTTTACCCGTGCCGGTCTGGGCCACGCCGATAATATCTTTTCCCGCAACCGCTGCCGGAATAGCTTTCCTTTGGATAGGCGTAGGGATGACAAAACCCAGTTTGTCGAGTAATTCCAAAATACGAATATCAATGCCGAGATTATGGAAGGTGAATTGTTCGGTAGACATAAGATTTAGTATACGCTATTTTTGCTGTCAGGTATATAGAAATAGTGCAGGATTGGTCAAGAGAAGGTCCGTAAAGGTTAGTAAGGGTCTATAAAAGTCCGTAAAGGTCCGTAAGGTCCATAAAGTCTAAAATCTTTGTAGGATATTTATGAAATTGCAAAACTCTTATCCTGCGCAGCAGCCCGCCTCAGGAGGGTTGTTGTCTTGTGTTCTGTTTTTTCTTGTACCTTGTTGTCCCCTGTACCTGTTAGACCTTTGGACATTATGGACAAACTTAGTATGCGGGGAAATATATTAAAAAGCAGGGACAAACCATATATTCTTTGATCTGTCCCTGCTGTAGAGCGTATTTATTTATTCAGATCTTCCGTCTTACCTGATTCCAGAGATCTTTTTACTGTGTCTATCATATTCATTACTTCGAGTGAGTCTTCCGCTGCAACAGGAGCCGGGCCGCCTCTGAAAAATTTCTCAATTTCTCTGAGAATGTCGGTCACCTGGTTGTCCACCATATAGGGGATGGGCAGGGTGAAGTACTCGGCTGTATCGGACATTCTTAAAGACCCGCCGTAGAGCCAACCCGAGACGGTAAGTTCGACAAGGCCTCTTCTTTTGTCAGGATATTCAACATGGGCAATACAACCCAGATGGTCCTGTTTGGCGAATATCCGGAGAGCGCCTCTTCCCATTATTCTGTTGAGTATTTCAAAGGTATGGATACCGTAGAAAACTGCGGCTTTAGGGAACGGATACTCCGGGTAAGGAAGTCCGACGGCGCCATAGATGGTTGCATACAAAGGTTTGGGTACTGCTTTGCAGGCGTTCAGGACCGGTGGAACAAAACGCATGCCTGAGGCGGTGAAGAAGCGGATATTTTTATCTTTTGCTATCTTGCAGATCTTTAAATAGTTGGTGTAAGTATCGGCCGGCGGTTTGTCTAAAAACATCGGCTTACCGAAGGCGGCGCACTTCTCAAATATTTCGAGATGGAGTTCCGGGTCATTGACTTCCAGCAAAAGCGCATCCGCATCTTTAACCGCTTCGTTAAGGTTCAGCGTGGTCTTAATACCCCATTCGCCGATCAGTTTTTCTCTTTTATCCTGGCCTTCTTCCGACTGGAACTTGGATTTAAATCTGTAGGCCATGGTAGCTTTAAGCCCCGGGACCTTTAACTCGGGCTTGCAGTCAGGCGCGGCTATTCTTCTTGCGAACTCCACCCCGTGACTTGTATCCAAACCGATTATCGCTACTTTTATATCACCCATAAATTTGTTCCTCCAAAAACGATTTTGAACTTTGTATCCGCCACAAAGCGTTGGCGGATTTTGCTACGCTCAACTTAGAACTTAATGTTAACCGGTTGATGCTTTATTCCCGACTCATAAGTGGCGTTACAGACGAGCATGGCTTTTATGCCTTCTTCGCCGGGTATTGGTACGGGCTTGTTATTTAAGACCGCGTCTGCGAAAGCTTCCACATAATTTATTCTGGGCGTTATCCACTGATTTTCCATCTGCTCAAGAGGTACATCGTTCCATTTGTTGACTTCCAATCCTTCAAAGGGTTTTGAAATATATATTTTAAGGGGGTCGCCCATGATTATCTGTCCTTCCGACCCGAAGATCCGGTTAAGGTTATCGCCGCCGCCGAAAGCCGTGGAACTGGTCTGCATCAAGCCGATTGCACCGTTCTTATATCTTAAAGTCGCGACCAGCATATCTTCGACCTCTACCTTGGTGGCAAAAGTATCGTATTCGGAATAGACTCTCTCCGGTTCCATATCCGTGATGGCATACAGCATATCAATGAAATGGCTGACATTCATTATAAGAACACCGCCACCGCTTTTTGCCTTGCTGGTCCGCCAGTCGGTCGTCACTGCTTTGGTCCAGCCCTGGGTCCAGTAGGACTCGGGTTTATAGCCGACCTGCTGAATGGTAATGTTTATTACTTTTCCTATAGCGCCTTTCTTAAGTAATTCACGGGCTTTTGCCATCATCGGCCAATATCTTAAAACATAAGCCACGGAAAGTTTGACATTGGCTTTTTTACAGGCCGCAATCATCTCGAGCGCATCCGCTGTATTTGTGGCTATCGGTTTTTCTATTATTATATGCTTGCCCGCTTTTGCGGCGTCAAGAGTTATCTGTTTGTGAAGGAAGTGGGGTACGCAGATGATGACGGCATCTATATCTTTCCTGCTTAAAACCTCCGCTGTTAAAGTTACATACGGGACATTATATTTCTTTGCCAGTTTTTCGGCGTTATCTTTATTCACATCCATCACGAGTTTCAATTCCCCGCTTTTGGATTTTGTTATGCCTTCCGCCTCCTGTCCTGCTATATCACCGCAGCCTATAATTGCAAATCTCAACTTGGTCATGGTTCCTCCTTTTAATTACTGATTGCTAATTACTAATTGCTGATTAATAATTAAAAAAGTTAAAGCAGAAAATAATTCCTTGCTAAAAATTCTTTATTTTTTTTATGTTTACTGCCTTCAAAATTTTACTTTACTTCATAATAGTACATCTTTTAGATTTTATAAGAGATATTATATCAGAAAAAGTCGAAGTTTCTCTACTCAAAAACCCCGCTTTAGTACAAATATAATATAATCAAAATAATTCGGAAATTTACCTTGAAAAATCAAATAAACGTTACTATAGTAAAGTTGGAGCGTGAAAAAATGAGCAAAACAGAGACTGTTGCAGAAGTATTTTTATGGTGTTTAAATCATATAGTAAGAACGAAAAAGAAATGGTTCTTGAAAAACTCCTTAAAGATTTGAAATTTCTTGAAGATATGAAAGATATTTTAACTGTTCTGGAGAGAGGGGAAGAGACGTCGGTTTCATATATGAAGGTGCATGAAGAACTCAAAAAAACAAAAGCTGCTAAAAGCGCAGCTTCCGCCCAGGCGGATGTCCAAATATCATAATATTTACATTTTTGAAGGCAGATACACACACTCCAAAAAGATCGGCGGGCAGGGATGAAAACAGATGACACAGATATACCTACGGAAATAAATATCTCACAACGATTTTAGACTTTACTGACCTTACAAACCTTACAAACTTTACAAACTCTAATTTATTTTCAATCAATTGCACGGTTTATAAATGTATGCCGGCTTCGGGTTATCCATCTTGATGCCGGCTTTTCTTAAAAGTTTGCCTACTTTTTCGCCGTCTAATTCTCTCGGAGTTTTCTTTTCTTTTATTGCCAGAAAGGCTGCGGCGCCGGCGGCTTCACCGGTCGTCACACAGTTGCCGGTCAATCTGTAATTTGCGTGTGCTTCGTAACTGCCGCTTATGCATCTGCCTGCGACCAGCAGGTTATCTATTTTTAGGGGTACCAGGGCCCGGTAAGGGAACTGGTAGGATTTTCCTCTGATGAGGGTCTGCTCATCTCCTTCAGGCTCGTGAATATCTACATTTAATCTGGAGGCTCCGACCGCGTCCTTAAACTGGGTGCCGTTCTTTATATCCTCAAAACTTATCACATATTCACCCTGGATTCTTCTTGTTTCTCTTACCCCTATTACCATGGGAAGCGCTAAAAGATAAACATCGCCGAGGATGTTTCTGGCTTTTTTAAAAAAATCCAGGGCGTATCTGACCTGGCGCCTGCCTTCAAGCGTTGCTTGGGTTAGCTCTTCCGCGTTTGCGCCAGAAACTTTTGTAATATGGATCCATTGCACGGCGGCTTCGCCTTTTCTTGGAAGCCTGATAACGCAGGGGTGGGAATAGGAAAGTTTTTTGGAGATTTCTTTTTTCGGGACTTTTGTTTTAAGTTCCCGGTACCAGCTTTGAATATCGTCCCTTTTATAACTGTCTTTGAGCCCACCGATTTTGAACATCATAGTCATCGGCTGCATAAGTCCGTCTTTAGGCCGGCCCGTTAGAAAGGGTGCCCCGGCCGCAGCCGCAATATCGCCGTCCCCGGTGCAATCAATCACTATTTTTGCCTTGATAGCCAGCGGGCCGCTTTTTGTTTCTATAATTACGCCCTCAATCACATTATTTTTCATTAGGGGCTGGGTGCCGAGGGAGTAAAGGAGGAGGCGCACTTTTGCCTCTCTTAATTTATCGTCCAGGACCAGTGTCATTTCTGCGGTATCGGGGCAGATATTCCAGAGGCCGCCCCAGGCGTGCTTTTTTAGAAGGGTGTTTTTCAATTCCAGATTTAATCCGCCTTTGTTTTCGCCGTCAAAGTAAGGCCCGACCAGTCCTGCCGTCCACATGCCGCCTGTAAAACCGAATCTTTCCACCAGCATCGTATCGGCGCCCAGCCGGCCGGACCGGACCGCCGCCGCAAAGCCCGAAGGACCGCCGCCGATAACCAGTACATCCACATGTGCGTGGACCGGAACTGTTCTTTTTATTGAAATATTCGTCATAGCCGTCCTTTTTTTGGCATTTGCCGCTTTTATTTTGCTATAATTATAACATTAAAAAGTTGTCAATAACCACGGGTTTAATATTTTACAAAAACCCCGGGGGCAGCCGTCTTAAGGAGAAAAACAAATGCTAAAAAGGTTCATTCTGGTGTTTGCGGTCTTGTTCTTCGGGAAAGGGCTGTTTTCTGAAGTTTCTTTTGCACCTTTAAAAGATGAGGAAATTGCCGGAATAGTGAAAAATGCTCCGGCGCCGGGCAGGCTGCCGGCTGGCCTGAAACTCGAGTTGATAGATTATATAGACTGTACCAGTCCAGCAGAAAAACACCCTTTTGCTTCCGACGGTTTCTCGAAAATTACAGAAGGCGTTATGGGAAAATACAGGGAAACATCTGTTGCGGATAATAGTTTCTTTTCCTACCGGTTCAAGACCGGGGCGAAAAATGAGCCGCTGTTAATCGTGGCGGAATACCCGGATGATAAAGAAAGAATCACCGCGTTATTTCTACACGAGGAATGGGTCAACGGCGACTTTAATTCGGATTTTCATATTGAAGAGGGTTACTATACCGGCGGAGAATATCCGAATACAAATAAATACAACTATCAGAATATTTTCTTCTGGCCGCAAAGCAATTGGCCGGCAATCGTTTGTATGAATGAAGCGCATGGGCCCACCGCGGCCATTTCAAGGATCTGGGTCTATAAGATAAAAACTATGCCTGAAGCAAAGCTTAACGAGCCCGTGACAGAAAAAAGGCAGCTCGGTATATTTTTCGAAGATTCCAGGATATTTAAATTTAATTTCGGAGGCGTTAACGAAGGCATTCAAAATTCGATATCCTATCTGAAATATTCGGGGCAGAACCTGCTTTCCTACGACTGCGTTATTTATGCCTGGGCCAAATCCATGGTCAAAGCCTTTGAAGGTAATCCCGGCGGAGAGGAAACCGATAAAGTATTGGCTGCCTGCGACAAAAATAATATAGATTTTCTGGCCGTCTTTGATCCTACCGAAGGCTTTAAAGTAAACGGCCTGGCCACCGGGGACCTTACTGACGATAAGGTTATTGCGGGCTGGATAGAAGCCCTGGGCCAGTTTGTGGATACTTACGGTAAGCACCCGTCTTTAAAAGGAATTTCCTTCGGCGGGCCCGCCGGCTGCAACCGGATGAAAAGCCCCAAGCTCGGAAAGCTTCAGAACGGCCTTTATGAAATGCTCAGGAAAAAACGGCCGGATATAAAACTTTATGTATTTTTTGGCTACCACTTCCTGCATCAGCCGTTGTTTGGCCAGCCGGGTCATCTTGCCTATAAAGATATAGTAGAAAAATGGGAAAAAGACCCTAAAGCGGAGTTCAGCGATGTTTTGTCAGATAATGTTGCTAAATATTATAAGGATATAAATCTAAATATAGAGGACTACAAGAATAAAGAAGGGCTGGTGGTGGTGAGAAGTTACTACCCTAATGATCAAAGGTGTTTTAAAGTGTATCCGTCGAGAACCGCTCATTACCCCATCTACAGGGATTTTAATTTTTCAGAGAAAATAGCGGGCCTGACGCAAAACGGCAGCAATAATGGGGCCTGCCTCTTTGGCACCTATTTTGAAGCAGTAACCCCTCTTTTTGCAGGGAAGAACTTCTGGTGGACCCGCACCTGGACAGGGCCTCAGATAAATCCGTCCGAGACTTATTTTAAAGAGTGTTATACCACGCCGCTCGAGCAGGATGATTTTCCTTTTATGCTAAACGCAAGCTGGGTGGATTCCGTTAACGGGTCGGCTGATCTGGTTAAAGAATTTGCGGTTGCTTACAGGACTTTACCTGTCGACAGGTTTGACACTGTTAAGAAAGAAAATAATATCACTGTTAGAAGTCTGGTTAAAAATGATAAAACTTATTTTTATCTGTTAAACAATCACTTTTCTGGTGCGGAAGCAGCCGTAAGCTTGGGCGGAGCAGGCGAGGTCACGGACCTTGTGGACAATATGAAACTTAAAACGGAAAAAGGCTTTGTTAAAATTATTTTGAAACCCTATGACCTCAAGACCTATGTTGTTGCCGGAAAAGTAAAACTCGCGGAGATAGTTATAAACCGGCAAAAAAACAGCTATGAGTTCCTCGGCGCGCAAATAGAGGAGTTCGGGAAAAAAATAGAGAAACTGGCAGCAAACAAAATTCCGGTTCCG
Organism: Candidatus Firestoneibacteriota bacterium; assembly: GCA_903928075.1. Lineage (GTDB taxonomy): Bacteria > Oederibacteriota > D2-FULL-39-29 > D2-FULL-39-29 > D2-FULL-39-29 > CAIYPD01. The sequence goes on along the minus strand of CAIYPD010000096.1, from coordinate 16,870 downwards.
GGTAAATATATTGAAGTTTACAAAGAGGCAAAAAACTTATTTGACCGGGATGCTTTCGCGGCGGCCGGCGCGGCACTCGGAAATACGCTAAGCCACGAGCTTACTTTGATGCTGGACTTGAATATTGACAAGGCTGTATTTAACTGCAAAAAAATCAATACTGTGATAAAGGTTGATGGCGAACTGGGAGAGTGGCAAGGCTTTGCCGTTTTAAACATTGACGCTCCTGAAAATCTGGCTTGCGACCACTGGCTATATAACGGCTGGACCGGCAAAAAAGACCTGAGCGGGACTTTCTACACGGCGCATGACGGTAAGAATATGTATATAGCGTTCGAGGTGAAAGACGACCGGCTGATGAAACTCGACAGTTTGGATATCCAATTCAGTAAAGAATATAAGATCTTAAGCCAGGATGCTAAATACTCCTGGTCCCTGGGTTTAAGAACTCCTTATGATAAGGAAGTTATCGAGGGAAAGGGTTATGTTATTAAGAAGACGGCGGAAGGCTACCGCGGGGAAATTGCCATTTCTCTTTCTGAGCTTGATATTCAGGCGGGAGAAAGCATAGGAATGCGCCTTTCTCTGGTTGATATGGATATGGACAAGAAAGTATTTGACAAATTGGCTTTATCGTCGGCTTCCTGGGGCTGGAGACGCGAGAAAAGGATGGAGTGGCCGGTAAATCATTACTGGACCGGCTGGAAAGATCCCCAGTCCTGCGGCGAATTGAGGTTGGAAAAGTAAAGTAAAGGAGGAACTGCAATGAAAAAGGCATTTTTTGGTGCGGTGGTTCTCGGGATGTGCTTATCTTCTTTCTGTTTTGCCGCAAAAGTGGAGGTAGGCAAGAACAACGAAATTATTGTGGACGGGAAACTCTTCTTCCCTATCGTGCAGTGGGGCCAGAGTGAAAAACTCTTTGATGAAAACATCTCTCTCGGGGTAAATACTTTCTCGACCAGTATAAATTTTGTCAAGAGCCCGAAAGACTACTTTGATTTTTGCAAGTCCAAAGGGGTTTACGGCGTTATGGATTTTAACGAAACTGTGAAAGATCATCCGGCGGTATTATTCTGGAACCATTCCGATGAACCCGATATGCTGGATAAAAACACGGGCCAGCCGAGAATTCCTGTCGCGAAATCCATAGAGGATTATAAAAAAATAAAAGAAAAAGACCCCGGGCATCTTGTCTCCGTCGGCCTGACTGCGGGTTTTAACGAGGTTTTGGCGGAAGGTTCTATCGGGCATAAAGACCGGTCATTTTATAAGGAATATACGAAAGCCGCGGATCTTTTTGCTTTTGATGTCTATCCTTTATACCAGTATAACCGGCCGGAATGTTTATGGTATGTGGCTGACAGTGTGACTAAACTGAGAAATATAATAGAAGACAAAAAGCCGGTGCTTCCTGCCATAGAGGCCTGCGCGGGCAGTAAATGGATAACGCCGGCAAAAACCCGGGAGCCCTTTGCTTACGAAATCCGCTGTGAGGTTTATATGGCGGTCGTGCGGGGCGCGAAAGGAATAATCTGGTGGACCCACAGCTGGATAGCTCCGGAAAATGTCGGCAATCCGAAGGCGAATAAAAGATGGGACGGAAAAAAAGACAAGTACTATACCCAGCTGGGTGTTACCGCCGGGAATAAAGTAGAGATGAAAAAGATAAACGCGCAGCTTACGCGCCTGACTCCGGTAATATACTCCCCGGATGTTGAAAATAAAGTAAAAACCAATAATAAAGATATTGAAGTACTGGTTAAAGAATACGCCGGGAAGACCTACATTTTTGCGGTAAACGTGAAGCGGGCTGTAATTGAGACGGAGTTTTCGGTTGCCGGAATGAAAAAAACGGCAAAGATAGAAGTTGACGACGAAGTCCGGACTGTCGCAAGCGCCGGCGAAGGCAGTTTTACGGATAAATTTTCTGAGCACGCCGTACATATTTACTGCGTAGAAAATAGATAATAGACAATAGAAAATAGAAAGGCAAGAAATCAATTTAGCAAAATTAATGCTTATGTTAAAATGCAAAAATCAATTTTTTTATCATTTATTTTGTGGAGCGGAGGAATAGTGAAGCAACTGATGAATGTTATGGTGAAGATGCGGGACGGAGTTTCGCTTTCTACTGATATTAGAATGCCCGAGGCCGGCGGGCCTTTTCCCGTTGTTCTGGTAAGAAATCCGTACAATAATAATATCACCGTAACCCCGGAAAATGAAGCCCTGTTAAAACTCTACCTCGAGAGCGGCTATGCTTATGTGACGCAGGATGTCCGCGGAAAATATGATTCCGAAGGTACCTTCAGGCCTTTTGACGAATCAGAAGACGGTTTTGATTCCGTAGCCTGGCTTGCAAAACAAACCTGGTGCAACGGCCGGGTGGGGATGAGCGGTGCTTCTTACTGCGGCTTTACCCAGCTGGAAGCCGCAAAAATGGCGCCTCCCGCCTTGTGCGCGATAACGCCCTCAGTGATGGCCCATGACGCTTTTAAAGGTATTATGTATAAGAACGGAAGTTTTTCCTTTCTCATAATGGCCTGGGCCTTGGGCAACACGGGCCGGACCGACAAACCCCAGCCTCTGATTGACTGGATGAAAATTTACAACACCCTGCCTCTGGAAAAAATGGATGCCGCCGCCGGTTTTGAAACTCCGTTTTTACAGGAATGGCTCGCACACCCGCGCTACGATGCTTTCTGGAAAAAATAAGCACCGAAGCTTTTTATAAGAACTTTGACACCCCGGCCTATATTATGGGCGGCTGGTATGACTATGCCATAGAAGGCACGGTAAAGAATTACTGCGGCCTTAAGAAAGCTATGAAAAATAAAAAAGTGAAGTTATTGATAGGGCCCTGGGCCCACGGACTTGGAGGCGGCCCGGTTTTGGGCCAGCTGGATTTTGGGCCCGAAGCTGTGTTCAACATTGAAAAAGAGAAGAAAAGATGGCTGGACCGGTTTGTTAAGGGGGAGAAGAACGGGATAGAAAAAGAGCCGCCGGTCAGAATTTTTGTTATGGGTGCTAATAAATGGAGAAACGAAGAGGCCTGGCCCCTTAAACGGACAAAATATGTCTCCTACTATATAAGCAGTACCCGGGGTGCCAACAGCCTGGAGGGCGACGGTGTTCTTGAGGTCAAGCTCAAGAGCGCCAAAGAAAAAGACGAGTTCATTTATAATCCGGCGGATCCCGTAACGACTATAGGCGGCGCCACGCTCCTGCCTGACCGGCCTGCCGGTCCGTATGACCAGACCCCGATAGAAAGAAGGCCGGATGTTCTGGTTTATACCACAGGTGTCTTGAAAGCCCCTATAGAAGTGACGGGCTTTGTTAAAGCCGAGTTGTTTATTGCCTCCTCGGCCCCGGATACCGATTTTATAACACGGCTTTGTGATGTCCACCCCGAAGGTAAATCTATTGTCTTAAGCGAAGGGCTTATAAGAGCCAGGTTCCGGAAAGGGCTGGATAAAGAAGTAATGCTCAAAGCAGGGCAGGTCTATAAATTAGAACTGGAAATGGATCCGACCTCAAATGTTTTTCTTGCGGGACATAAAATAAGGCTTGAAATAACCAGCAGTAGTTTTCCTGCTTACTCAAGAAATACGAACACGGGAAAAAACATTGCCAAAGAAACTAAGTTTAAAACAGCAAAACAGACGGTCTATCACTCAAATAAATACCGGTCCAAACTAATTCTGCCGGTTTTTAAAGGGGACAGCGACTTTAAATATTGACAAAAAGCGAAGGAGTTGCTAAAACTCATTATGCCAAGAACAGGAAGAGCCATAATAGAAGGACTGCCTCACCATATTACCCAGCGTGGTAATTATGGACAAAATATATTTGAGACCGATAAGGATAGAAAGCAATATCTGGAATGGATAGAAAAATATAGCAGAAAATACAAGGTCATAGTTCTGTCATATTGTCTGATGTCAAACCATGTCCACTTTATTGTAATCCCGGCCGAGAAAGAAAGCCTTTCGAAGTTGTTCAATACAGCACACATGAGATATTCGCATTATTATAACAAAAAGAAAAAAGTAAAAGGGCATTTATGGCAGGGAAGATATTTTTCATGCATATTGGATGATGAGCATCTGAAGAAAGCAGCCAGGTATGTGGAAAGAAATCCTGTAAGGGCGGGGATAGTAAAAAAAGTAGAGGAATGGTCCTGGTCAAGTGCAAAAGATAATGCAGATGAGGGCTCAGGGGAAATAAAAATAACCGGAATCAGAGGCTACTTTGAAATAAGCGGTAAGGACTGGAAAGATTATGTTAAGGAGAAGGATGCCGTAGGTTTTGTAGCTGAGATCAGAAAAGCAACAAATATGAGCAGGGCTCTGGGGAATGACGGTTTTATTTTGAAGTTGGAGAAGAAACTGGGTGTAAGTTTGAAACTGATTGGCCGAGGCCGGCCTGTGAAAGAAAAGAATTAAAGGTCGCTGTCCCCTTTAATGAGAGGTTTGCTATTATGGGATTGATGAGGAAAGTTGTTATTGTTTTGAGTTTTGCGGTAGTACCGGCTTGGATTTTTGCTGCAGAAAGTCCTATCTATTCAAAGACAAATGCGCCCGTTACTCCAAAGGCGGAGAGCCTGCCGCTTAAAGACAAAGTTACCCAAAACGGGATTACCTGGACTTTTGAAAAGCCCGCCCGGGTGGCGCAGTTTATAAACGGGGACTTCTATGTGGTGGGTCCTGTGACTGTGATAATGATAGATCCCAAACCTCTTTTTGGCGAGGAAGTTAAAACCGCCATAGATGAAAGATCAATTAAAGAAAGTCTTTTCAAGGGGAAATTAGCAAGAAACGGTTCCACTCTGAATCTTCCTGCGGTCGTTGCCCCGAATAAAATCACCAAAAGAACCCGCAGGTCCGGTTTTGACAGCCGTATGGATATGGCCGCTTACGACTGGGAACAGTTCGCTAAATTACCCATTGATATGAAGCCCGGGGACTCGCTTATCTCAAGTATAAGTAACGAACCCATAGTGAGCAGTTTTTCCATAAAGGCGCTGGCAGTTTTGACCTGTCTGGCCGAAGCCCAGCCGGCGGACGCTTTCAGGCCTTCCTATTGTAAGACGGCAACTTCCAAAATATATCTTGCGCGAAATCTACGCCGTGATTTACTGCTTAAACTTCCCCTGCCTGAGTCCGCGGCAAAGATAAAACCCGCCGACAACGCCGAATATTTTAAAGGCCTCTGGGTGGATACCGTGGGTTACGGGCGCGCTATGCCAAAAAAATCATTTTATGGCCCGCAGATAGCGGAACAGGCCGGGGGCGCTAGTTTGCTCCTCCTTCTTAATTATTCCCCCGCAGAGAAAGAGCCGCTTCTTTTAAATATGGTGCAGGTAGGGATAGATCTTTTCGGGTTGCTCCGTGGCGGATCTGAATGGCACGGCGAGGGTGGCGGCAACGCCGGCAGAAAATGGCTGATAACTTTTGCGGGACTTATGCTTGACGACAAAGACCTTCATTCACTGACAAAATCATTTCCTGAAGGCCGCTTTCATGAAGATGACCAAACGGTATTTGCTCCGGTGGAATTTTTGGGGAAAAAATATGAAAAAAGCTGGAGCGGCGCAAAGGTTATCTGGACCGGGCATTATGGCTATAACAAAGGCGCGTTCCTCGGGGGTTCACTTACTCCGAGAAAAGATATGGATCACTACGGTCCGGTTGATCTCTTTGCACCCTCTGAGTGGCCGACCCCGTGGTCGGAAGGCAGTGAAGGTTACCGGCGCGGCACTACCAGTGCTTCCTGGGTGGCCGAGGCCCTGGCGGCCCGCTTAATGCATGTCGAGAAAAATTGGGACCATGACGCTTTCTTTGCTTATGTGGACAGGTGGATGACCGAAGATGATGTTCCGGTTCTGGCGGAGATGCTCAAAAATGCGGAGACAAAGCTTGCGGCAGCAAAAGATGAAAAAGAAAAGAAACTCCTTGAAGCGGCTAAAGCCAAAATAATTTCTGCTAATAAAGGCGGAACGGTAGCCGGCAGCGGGGGTATGGCGGCAGTGGTAAAAGATCTCTGGGCGAAATACCGGGACAACCTGCCTCTTGCCCCCGGGCAAGAAAAGGTTCCACCAGCGGCAAAGACATGGAAATGATATTAGAGGCTTAGACGCTTGGATGTTTAGAGGCTCGGCAAGAGAGTTAAGAATACAAGAGAACAAGAGTGAAGATGGAAGAAAAGAGGCTTCGCAATAATATAAACCAAGCATCTAAGCCTCTAAACATCCAAGCATCCAAAAGGGGAGAGAATAACTTTATGAAAATGTTTTACAGAGCAATTGTAATTTCCGGGGTGCTTGCGGGTCTTGTTTTTGCGGCTGAGGGGACGGTTTATACAAAACTTAACGCGCCGGCGGTGACTAAGGCGGAGAGTTTGCCGCTTAAAGACAAAGTGACGCAAAACGGCATTACCTGGACCTTTGAAAAGCCGGTACGGGTGGGGCAGTTCATTAACGGGGATTTTTATGTTGTCGGCCCGGTGACAGTGACAATGATAGACCCAAAACCGCTTTTTGGCGACGAAGTCAAAAACACTCTTGATGACAAGTCAATAAAAGAAAGCCTTTTTAAGGGGAGTTACGCGAGAAACGGCTCCACACTTAATATTCCGGCGGTTGTTAAGCCGAATAAAATAACAAAGCGTACTTCAAGATCCGGCTTTGACAGCCGTATGGATATGGCAGCTTATGATCCCGAGCAGTTCACAAAAATACCAGTTAATATGAAACCCGGGGACTCTTTATTTTCAAGCATAAGCAATGAACCTTTAGTCGGGGGCTTTTCTATTAAAGCCCTTGCGGTCCTTACCTGCCTGGCCGAAGCCCAGCCGGCGGATGCTTTCAGGCCTTCCTATTGCAAAACTTCTTCCTCAAAAATATATCTGGCGCGCAACTTGCGCCGCGATTTACTGCTTAAACTTCCTTTGCCCGAGTCGGCGGCTAAAGTAAAACCGGCGGACGCAAATGATTATTTTAAAGGCGTCTGGTTGGACACCGTCGGCTTCGGCCGCGCGATGCCCAGAAAGGCTTTTTTTGGCGCGGATATTTCGGTGCAGGCCGGTCAGGCGAGTCTCCTGCTTTTGCTTAATTATCCGGAGGCCGATAAAGAACCTTTGCTTTTAAATATGGTCCAGGTAGGAATAGATTATCTCGGGCTGGTGCGCGGGGGCGCTTCCTGGATCGGTGAGGGCGGCGTGAGTTCCGGCAGGAAATGGCTGCTTACTTTTGCGGGTCTCCTCCTCGACGATAAAGAGATGTGCACGCTTACAAAATCTTTCCCTGAGACGCGTTTTCAGGAAGATGATCAGACGGTATTTTGTCCTGTGGAATTTATGGGGAAAAAATATGAGAAAGGCTGGACCGGGGCGAAGGTTATCTGGACCGGGCATTACGGTTATCACGACGGAAATTTTGAGAACGGCTCCCACCAGCCGAGAAAGGCGATGGATTACTACGGCCCGGTTGAACTTTTTCATCCTACCGAGTGGCCGACTCCGTGGTCTCAGGGGAGTGAAGGTTCAAGAAGGAGCAGTAACAGCGGGACCTGGGTAGCTGAAGCTCTGGCGGCCCGCTTAATGCATGCCGAGAAGTACTGGGATCATGATGCGTTTTTTGCCTATGTGGACAGATGGATGACCGAGGATGATACCCCGTTTTGGGGGGCGATAAACGCGAATGTGGATAAGAAGCTCGCCGCGGCTAAGGATGAGAAAGAAAAAAAAGAACTTGAAGCCGCGAAAGCCCAGATGGCAAGAACCGCAAAAGGCAGGACGATTGCAGGAAATCTGGCGCCTCTGGTTAACGACCTTTGGGTGAAGTACCGTGATAATCTGCCGGAAGGAACACAGAAAGAGAAAACCCCGCCGGCAGCAACGACCTGGAAGTGACAAAAATATTTTTTAGAAAATTATTTTTGTCATCCCCGGCTTGACCGGAGATCTCTTGTTTGATCCGCCAACGCTTTGTGGCGGGCAGCGTCTTTATTAATAGTGTTTTAAAAAGTAAAGCTGCAAAGACACTGGTTCCCGCGTTCGCGAGGATGACAGAGAAAAAAAGGAGAACAAAATGCCTGCTAAAAAAAACAATGAGTTAACGGTGGGGCCGAAAAATGCCGATGTAACCGGGAATGATGTTAGGGCGATTCAAATAGCCATTGACGCTCTTGCTCTTCGCGGCGGCGGGACGGTGAGGCTTCTGCCGGGGACCTATGCTCTTAATAACTCCGTCTTTTTAAAGTCAAATATAAGGCTGGTCGGGGCAGGAAAAAAGACCATTCTTAAGAAAACTTCTGTGGTCTTAAGCCGGCTCAATGTTGATGCGGACTACGGCCAGAAAGAAATTATGCCTGAAAGCACTTCGGGCTTTGCCCCGGGTATGGGCGTCTTTCTTAAAGACCAAAGCCCTATAACGAATATGGTCAGAATTCCCCTGACCATTACAAAAATTGCCGGCGGAAAATTATATATTGATAATTACCTGGCCAATGATTATAGCGTCACGGCCGGGGGTTTTGTCGTGACTTACTTCAGGGGCATCTATGCGATTGCCGTGGAAAATGCGGCCGCGGAAGATCTGGTCGTGGATATGGGCGAGGAAGCGAAAAAAATCCCGGAACTCAAGGGCTTCCGGATTCCCGGAGTCTATTTTACAAAGAGTAAAGATTGCCTTATAAAAAATATCAAAGTAATCCACAGTCTGGGTGACGGCATCTGTGTCAGCACCTGCGAGCGGGTCACTGTGGAAAAATGCGAGACTGCCTATAATACGGAATACGGGATGCATTTTGGCGGGCACAGTCCGTGGTCAAAAGGCCTTAACAACAGTATTCACCACAATTACTCCGACGGTCTCTATATTTGCTGGGGCGTAAGAGAAAGTGTAATGTCCGGGAATAAAATATTTTCTAACGGGGCCGGGCAGTACCGGAACGGCATCTCTATAGGGCATAAAGACACGGATAATATATTTGAAAATAACCATATCTACGGCAATGCGAAACACGGCGTGGCTTTCCGGAGGAAAACCGAGTCCAACGGCGCGCACCGGAATATTTTTCGCAAAAATATAATTGAAAACAACGGGACTCCGGTCGAACGGGTCCCAGCGGAATTGCTTGCGACTTTGCCGCGGCGGGAACTTATAAGCTGCGGGGTCTACATAAACGGGATTACCCATGACCTGACTTTCGAAAAAAATATTATCAGGGAAACAAGAAAAAAAGGTAAAAAATACCAGAGAAGCGCCTTTTACTTTGCGCCCGGGGTTTCAAAAATAAAACTTATTAAAAATAGTATAACCGGCCATCCTGACGCCGCAATTGTGAATGAATCCGGTAAGTAATAATTACAGAGCGCACGGAGCCGGCACCCGGTTGTCCGATGAAAAGGGCGCGGAAATTCAGCTGCCGGTTTATCTTGACAGTTTCTGGCTGATAGAAATAGAGAGTGACAAAAGATGAGGTTTGTCCGCCTACGGCGAGATCTCGCCAAGTAAACTTGGCGCAGAGGGTCAGAGGGTCGGAAGGTCGGCAAGAGATTAGAATGACAGAAACAAAAGGACGAGCTTAAGAATTGCACTTACATAAATATCCGTCAACGATTTTAGACTTTACAGACCTTATGGACTTTTACGGACCTTTACGGACTTTTATCGCCATTCGATGTTTTTTGGACGGCAAGGACTTCGTACTTTAGGAGAAGAGATGAAAGAAAGGCTTATGTTATTGTTTTTGTTTGCGGTATTGTTTTTTCAGCCGGCTTTTGCAAAAGTTGAGATAGGTAAAAATAGGGAATTTCTGGCGGGAGGCAAACCTTTTATACCCCTGCTGGTCTGGGTTCAGCCGCCTAAGATGATTTCTTACTGGAAAGAACTCGGTGTTAATACGCTTGTCTGGTCAGGTGATCCCACGGCCAAGGATTTTCTGGACGGTCTGGAAAAAGAGGGGATGCGGGGGGTGCTTGAATATAAAGATAAGACCAAATCGCTCAAGGAACATCCGGCTCTGCTTTTTTGGGTTGCAGGTTCTCCGGACCATGGGCGTGAAAATATATTTCCGCCGGAGAAATGGAAGGCAGTCTGCGATAACATCAGAAAAGAAGATCCGGCTAATAAGATATTCTTTTATTTTGCCAACTACGGTTTTTTGCAGGGTATAGAGAAGTTTGACCGTTCTTTTTATCCAAAGTATTGTGAATACGGGGATGCTCTGGGTTTTTCTTTTTATCCCATTACTACCTGGGGAAAGCCGGAATGGATTCCGCGGACCGCGGAGTCGGTAGACCTGATTAAGGGCTACAGTAATAACAGTAAACCTGTTCTGGCTTTTGTGGAGGCGACTTCTATATTACCGGGTGTGCCTAAGGAAAAATTAATAGAGATAGACCATCCGGACGGCGCTAAGGATTTTGAGTTTACTAATATGGTCTGGCAGGCACTGGTTCACGGGGCCAAAGCCATAGGTTATTTTACCGTTTCCTGGAATCCCTGGCGCTGGGACTCTTCCACACCTGAAATTAAAAATGCAATGAAAACAAATAATGAACTTATCACAAAACTTACGCCGGTGCTCTGCTCTGCCGATGTTACAGGCAAGGTTGAGAAGAAAGAAGAAAACGGCGGGCAGGTTGATATTCTGGTGAAGGAATTTGAAGGCAAAACCTATATCTTTGCTGTCAATATGAGAAATAAAGAGGAAAAAGTAAACTTCACCGTAGCCGGCTTGAAAAAAAACAGCACGATAACCGCGAACGAAAACAGAAAAATTATTCCCGGGGAAGGCATCTTCGAGGATACCTTTAGCCCCTACGGAGTGAATATTTATACAGTAGAATAGGGATAAAAGATGAGGTTTGGAAGGTCAGAAGGTCAGAAGGTCGGCAAGAGATAAAAGATGATGTTTGTCCTCCTGAGGCGGACGGCTTCGCCGGATAAGAGCATTGCACTTAAATAAGTATCCATCAACGATTTTAGACTTTATGCTGCTAAAAGCGCAGCTTCCGCCCAGGCGGATGCTCAAATATCATAATATTTACATTTTTGAAGGCAGATACACACCCTCCAAAAAGACTGGCGGGCATGGATAAAAACAGATGACACAGATACACGGATGAACTTAACAAATATCTTACAACGATTTTAGACCTTATAGACTTTATGGACCTTACGGACCTTTAGACGCACTTTAAAGCAGTTTCAAGTAAAACGAAAGTACTTCATACTTATAAAAGGGAGGTTTTATGTCTGACATTATTTGGAAAGCTAAGTGGATCTGGAAGAGTTTGGTCGGGACGCCTAATGAGTTTATCTATTTCAGGAAGACCTTTGAAACACCGGGGGCGGTAAAAAAAGCGCACATTTTAATAACCGCCGAGAGCTGGTATGAACTCTATATCAACGGCAAGTATGTCCACAAAAGTACTTCGGTCTCCTATCCGGAACAGCAGATTTACGACAATCTTGAGGTGGCAAAATATTTGAAGAAAGGCAAAAATACCCTTGCTGTGCTGGTTAATTACTACGGTATCCCTTCCGGCTGGTCGGTTCCCAAACAGGCGGCACTGATGGCACAATTGACTATAAACGGCAAGCAGGAAGTAGTCACCGACAATTCCTGGAAATGCGAAAAATCCCTGGAATGGAAACAGGATGTACCCCGCCGGTCCTTTTACCTGAATCTTGAATTTATTGAAGTAAGGGATTTCAGGAAGCGTATCAAGGGCTGGACGGCCCCGGGCTTTGATGATTCCAGGTGGCAGGCAAGTGATGAACTCCGTAGCGCTCCGTATGGTGAGTGGGGTAATCCCGAGGAAAGAAGCATCGCGCAGCTTAAGCATACCGCTATGCTTCCGGTGGCTGTAAGCAGGCAGGGTCTGGTTAACTGTCTTATTCCCGAAGGGCTGGAAAAGCACCCGGTATTTTATATGCCCGTTAAAAAAACAGAGACAGAAATTTTTGTGGAAGCCGTCATTACCTCCGGGAAAAAACAGAAGGCGCGGTTACTCCTGGAAACAGATAAAACAAGCAGTTATTCTTTGAATGGTGCCGGATTTGAGACCTGTACTTTCGTAAATAATTTTCAAAGCGCGGAGCTTGAATTAAAGCAGGGTAAAAATGTTCTAAAGTTGAAAATTCAGGGAGCTGCCGCCGCCGGTAGAAATCAAAATTATTTGCATTTTACCGTCTTCCCCCTGCAAAAACCCTTCGCTCTGGATTTTGCCGGAATCAAACAGGCTGCAAAGGATATTTCTTTTTTTAATGCCGCCAAACAGATGGCCGCAGAAGATATAGAAGAGAGCGCCCTGGGAGCGGAAAAACTCCTTCAAGGACGGTCCGTGACTTTGAAAAAGCTGCCTTCCGGCAAGGCGTATACCGTGATTTTAGATATAGGAAAAGAATTGACGGGTTACCCGGTGGTAAAAATAAAAGGTGCGGCGGGTACCGTCGTGGATATTGGCTGTGCAGAGCATCTGACCAACGACAGGATTAATCCGGTCAAATCCGAGGTTTCCTATACCGACCGTTTTACCCTGGGCGAAGAGGAAGAGACGGTCAAACCGCTTGAATGGAAGGGCTGTAGATATATCCAGGTGACCTTGCGGAATGTGACCAAAGACCTGAATATCAAGAGTATCTATCTTGACTATGTCGAGTATCCGTTTTCAAGAAAAGGGAAGTTCGAATCCTCTGATCCGCTTTTAAACCGGATTTTTGAAGTCGGCGCTTACTCCGCAAATCTTTGCATGCGGGACACGCCGATGGACTGCCCCTGGCGGGAAAAGCGTCCCTGGATAGAAGATTCGGCAAGAATTCTTATGGCCGGTTATTATTCGGATTGCGACTACAAATACGCGCGCAGCGTGCTTAGACAGCAGGGTTTTTTACAGGACACCAAAGGCCGGGTCTGGGTCTGCATGACGCTCAATGAGGAATTTTCTTTTCAAACCTTTGAGTGGGCCTGCGCCATCTGGGACTATTTTGTTCATTCCGGAGACAAAAGCCTGCTTTTGGAAATGCTGCCAAAACTTAAACTCTGCACAGGCTGGCTGGTCAGCAGGATAAATAAGGACGGGGTATTCCGGAATAATGAACCCCGAACCTACCAGTGGATAGACAATCAATTGTCTTCTGTTTATGGGATGGGCCTGCAGTATTCTTTTTCCGCTATGAACGCGAAGTTCTCTTATTTTCTTGATACCATGGCTAAAGTCCAGGCGTTAGTCGGAGATAAAAAGGAAGCCGCAAAACTCCGGTCTATTGCAAAAAAGATCCGCGTTAAAACGCTTAAACTCTTCTGGAATAAAAAAGAGGGACTACTCAATGATGTTATCTACGGTGACGGGAAAAACTCTTGTTCTGAAGTTTCCAACGGCGCCGGCGTGGCCTTTGGGGTTTTGAAAGGCAAGACCGCAAAAGCGGTGCTGGAAAAAATAATGGAAGGTAAGCTGCCGCTGGAGTCGTCACCGAGCCATAAATATCATGTCTACAGCGCTCTCTTGAACCACGGTCAAGCTGATTTTGTCCTTAGGCAGATAAAAGAAAAGTTTAAGTATATGCTGGATGAAGGCGCCACCTCCTTCTGGGAAGGCTGGCAGGGGCAGAAAAACAGCTGGTGCCACGGCTGGTCGGGTTATCCGACTGCTATCTTTGCGCGGGAGATACTTGGCGTAAAACCTGTAGAGGATTCTGCTTCCGGATTTTCAAAAGTAACGGTCCGGCCAAAATGTTTTGACCTAACCTGGGCGAAAGGCGAAGTCCCGACCCCGAAGGGAAACATCAAAGTTGAATGGCAAGCCAAGAACGGAAAGATAGTTAAATTGAAAATAAAGGCGCCGAAAGGGATCAGAGTAATAAGATAGTCCGTAAAGGTCGGTAAGGTTTTATAACAGTTCATAAAGTTTATAAGGTTTGTAAAGTTTGTAATGTCTAAAATCGTTGTAGGGTATTGTCATCGCGCTGTGCCCGCCAGGCTTTATGGAGGGAGTCGGTTTTATGGCGAAGCGATCTTTCCTTGTCTTTGTAATTTAGGTAAGGGAGGAGTAAAATTCTAAAAAAAAAGAAATAAAAAAAGAGATATTAAGTTTCCTTGTTTTCTTTTTGTCAGCTTTTTTCGTCCGCCAATTATTAGGGCGGATAGTTCTTCGAATTTATTCGTTATTGCGTTGAGAATTAATATCAAAGGAGGCATGTAATGCTGCAAATCAAATCCGGTCAAAGTGTTGTTTTTATCGGGGATAGTATTACCGATTGTGAAAGAAGAGGGGCGTTTCCGCCTTATGGGCGGGGGTATGTTCAGATGATTATTGATCTCATTACTGCAAAGTATCCGGAACGGAAAATAAATTATTTTAATAAAGGAATTAACGGGAATACCGTTATAGAACTACGGGACCGCTGGCAGGACGATATGCTTAATCTTAAGCCCGACTGGCTCTTTGTGAAGATAGGGATTAACGACCTGCACAGGACTTTAAGACAGGATATGGTTCCGGTACCGTCGGAAAAATTCAGGGAAATTTATGACCAACTGCTTAAGGAAACTAGGACGAAAGTCGGGCCAAAACTTGTCTTAGTGGATCCTTTTTATCTAAGCACGGATTTTAAAAGCGGGAGCGATAGGTCGGCGGTTTTAAAACTCCTGCCTGAATACTTGAAAGCGATTAAAGACCTGGCAAAAAAATATGGTGCCCTGCATGTTGAAGTCAATAAAGCGTTTCAAAACCAGCTGAAATACCGGCAAGCGGATTATTTTTGCGGCGAGCCCGTCCATCCTTACCTGAATGGTCACATTATTATCGCCCATGAGATTTTGAAAAAAATAGGGTATTAGGGAATAGAGCAATTGAGCAATAGACAATAGAGAATAGATGAAAGCGAAGTAATTATTTGAAATTATAGGTCGCTGTTCCCCCTTTGTAATCAGCCGATAGGCCTTTGTCATCCATGGCGACTTGTCATCGCGAACTTGTAGTATCGGTGAAGCGATCTCACCTTATTGTATTTCTAAAACACTGAAGGTAAGATTGCTTCGATCCAAAAGCCGACCTCGCAAAGACAAATAAGAAGAGGAATATTTATTGAAGGTATGTAGAGCCCCAAAAGGTCTTTACATACCTTTTTCTTTTGTCGTCTTGTTATCTTTCTTGTACCTTGTCCCTTTTTTCTGGTCTTGACAAAACTCTCTTTTAAGGTATATCATATATAGGAGAACGGTAATCAGCTTAAGATTGTATTTTTGGGGGGTTTTTAATGTCCTTTAAAAAGTTATTTGCCATTTCTTCCCTTTGTTTATGTTTACTTTGCAGTTATGTCTCTGCAGCTGATCCGGTTTATGGCTGGAATTGCGGTAGTGTTTATATTGCTGCCGCCGGAAATAATAACTTTTTATACGGTGCAAATAAGATATCTTTCAGGTTTAAAGAAACTCATAACACTTCTACCCTGAGAAAAGTTCATATGAATAGCTGGGTTGCCTGGAATTATCCGGGAACTCTTACCTGTTTTATGAGCATTCAAACGGACAACGCAGGTGTGCCTTCCGGAACTTCAATTGCCACAACCTCCTGGATTCCCAAAATTGGCTTGAATAGCGCAACTTTTGCTCCCACTGTCTCCCTCGTGGCCGGTAATACTTATCATATAGTTATGAACTCTGATCCGAGTACCAGCAACTCTACTAATTTTTGGTCTCCGAATTATGTTGCAGGCGGACCCAGAAAATACTATGATTTTTCTTCAACCCTGACTACGCGCACTGACGAGAATGTTCTGCAGTGGAAGGGTGGGCCAACCTGGCTTACGGCGACTTCTCCCGCACAATATATTCCTACTTATGTGCTTGAATATAGCGATGACTTCATTGTGGGAAACAATGTGGGAGCGGTGGGGGTAACTTTTTTTAATACCGTATATGGGACAAATTATGCCGGAGCCGAGATTACGCCTACCTCTAACTTTATTGTAAAAGGCATCTCGATGTTCTTGGGTTCAACCGGCACGGGCGGAATTCGTAATGTAACAAGCCCCTGCTATGTTAAGTTAGTGCGGACGACTGACTCTGTTGTGCTTGCTTCAAAATTAATCTGGCCGCTCACATGGATTGGAAACTGGCAGAACGGCGGATTGTTTTCCGTTGATTTCAGTAATACCACCAATGATCCGGCTTATGCTCCTGCGGTTTTGACGGCGGGGGTAAAGTACAGGATGTACATATACCAGGGGACTTCACCTACGGATATTACAGGGACGGGGTCTGCAACAATGAATTATTATATTAGAAATACTTTTACTGCTACGAATGTAACGATACCTATTAACTATAAGAGTCTTGTTTTTGGTGACGCGCATAATGTTTACGGAACAACAATAACAACCGGTGGTACCTGGCAGGTTGATCAAACAGCAAAATTTCAGGTTGAATTTAAGCTTCTCGACACCCCGACCATCTCGGGAATCCAGCCTACGACCTCGCTAAATACCACTGTGCTAACTGTGACTATCACAGGGAGTAATTTTGCGGCGGGAGCGGCAGTCCAGCTGACCGGGGCAAGTCTGGCAACAATAAACGGAACGACTCTATCGGTGGCAGACCCGCTCGCGAACAGTATAACATGCTCTTTTGATTTAAACGGCCAGAATCCTGGAGTTCGGGATATTGTGGTCACGAATGCTGATGGGAAGACCGGAGTAAGCATTTTTCCTACAAATTTTACAATAACCGCGCCCATGCCGACCGTGGCAAGTTTTACGCCGACATCTGTAAATGCGTCGGCAGTAACTACGGTAAGAGTAACTCTTACCGGGACAAATTATTTCACAGGCACGGTGGGGAAACTCCGGCGTCTTGATTCT
>CAIYPD010000095.1 GCA_903928075.1 Candidatus Firestoneibacteriota bacterium | reverse complement strand
CCCCTGCCCCGCAGAAAAACGGCCGATGTCTAAGTCGTTGCCGGTCGTCTTAGTATCGATAATGAATTCTTGCATGCAAAACCCTCCTTGTAAACCAATTTACAGCGACAAGATAACAACAAAATAGCTTTTACTTATTCGTAAATATCCCTCATTGATTTTAGACCTTATGAACCTTACAAACTTTACGAACCTTATGAACTTTATTTATAAAACTCTTCCTAACAACTTGTTCTTAATCCTCGCCTTCTCCACCACAATCTCCCCGCCCATAAATACATATTCCATACTATTTGAATATTTTCTGGGTTTTGCAAAATCCACTTCTTCTTTTACCTTCTTTTCGTCAAATATCGCCAGGTCCGCGATGAAACCTTCTTTTATAAGTCCCCTACCCTTAAGACCGTAAACCTGCGCGGGGAAAGAGGTCATTTTGCTAATTGCTTCCTCCAGAGAAAACAACTTAACCTGTTTTACATAATAATCAAGCACTCTCGGCACCCAGCCGAATATTGAAGGATGATTCGCAAATTTAGAGGTTAAACCGTTAACCTCGGAGACATTGGCATCCGAAGCCAGGCAATAAAGAGGATGACTTATCATTTCCCGGACATGTTTTTCGGTAAAAAGAATCCCGTTCATCATTGCAGAAGGCATCCCTTCCCCTTCCTCCGCAAGTATATCAAAGATACAGTCCAGTACGGGTTTTCCCATTTTATCCGCTATTTGTTTAAAGGTTTTTCCTAGAAGCTCCGGATGGCTTACACACCCCGATAAAGAAAGCCGGTTCCATTGTTTCTTTTCCACCATCAGCCAGTACCGGTTGCACTGATTTTTTAGTTTTTTCCGGATTTCCGGATCTTTAAGCCGTTTAACCGCTTCTTTTGTACCGCCTTCAAAAAGCCAGCCCGGCAGGATATTACAAAGAAGCCCGGGCCCTGCCCGGTAGACGATCATATCTGTGGTAATATTTAAACCCCGGCTCCTCATCTGCTCTATTTTGTCCATTATTTTTTTCCAGTCGTCTTTCTTTGAACCCGGTTTTGCGCTCAAGTGGGAAAAACTAAGCCGGCACCCGGTCTTTACGGTAATATCTAATATCTCGTCTACCGCTTCTTTAAACTTTCTGTCCCGGTTCCTGATGTGACAGGTGTGAATCTTATTTTTTTCCGCAACAACCTTAATTAAACCCGTTAACTCTCTTTTGTCAGCCAGTCTTCCCGGCATAAACTCCAAGCCCGTTGAAAAACCCGCAGCACCCTGGTCCAAAGAGGCCGCGAGAAGTTCTGCCATTTTTTTTATTTCAGAATCCGTTGCCCGCCGGTCTTCTTTCCCGAGAATTGCCCGCCGCAATGTACCGTGCCCGACAAGCGTCACCGTATTTATGCCCATTCCGGGTTTGTTGAGCCTATCTATATATTCTTTAAAATTTTTCCAGTCTATTTTTACATTAGGGGCATAGGCTTTAAGATTTGCTTCAATAAAAGCAGCATTCTTTCCGGTAAGCGGCGCGCTCGAAAATCCGCAGTTGCCCACCACTTCCGTGGTAACTCCCTGCCTTAAAGCGCTTTCCGACTTCCTGTTTTGAAGAAGTGTCCAGTCGGAATGGCTATGCGCATCAATAATCCCGGGACAGACTGTAAGCCCTTTTGCGTTAATAACCTTTCCTTTTGCTTTTACACTGCCAATTTCCGTTATTCTGCCGTTGTTAATTCCGACATCCCCGTAAAAATACGGATTGCCTGTTCCGTCAACAATCTTTCCGCCTTTAATTGTGATTAACATACCTTTCTCCTCTTACAACGATTCTCCGCCCTTGGCGAGATCTCACCGCAGGTGGACACTTCCGCCCCAAAGCATTGGCGGATGCCTAACAATTAACAATTTACATTTATGTAAGGCAGATTAAAGCTTTTTTGTTGTACTTGCTTTCTTTGCTCACTTTCCCCAACTTGTCCACTTTACTAACTTCCCTTCGTCAGCACAATTGGTTTCATTAATTCAGGAATTATAATTTTCACTTTTTTGTCCATCTTCCTCATATTCTTGGTAAACTTGCCCAGGTCAGAAGTATCGAGCTTTAGTGAACCAAAATGCATCGGGATAACCGTTTTTGGTTTAATCAGGCTTGTGACCTTTGCGGCTTCAACTTCGTTCATGTTATTAAAAGCCCCGTTAATAACGGTGAACATATAATCTATCTTAAAGGTTTTAAGGTATTCCAAAAACGGGGTGTAAGAGGTATCGCCTGTGATATATATCTTAAGCTTATTTTTAAAAGTTATTATAAAACCAATCGTATCAAAGGTGCCCGCATCTGTAGGCATAGCAAATACGGCTTCTATCTCTATTCCTTTGACTTTTGTTCTTTCGCCTGCGTCAATTCTGACAATATTTTTGCTGTCTACTTTCATTTTTTTAAGATGCCGCGCTACGCCTCTGGGCCCTATAAAAGTTATTTTATTTTTACCTGGCACTGGCTGTATAGTTTGCTCATCGAGATGGTCAACATGATCATGGGTCAAAAGAAATATGTCAGGATCTAAATCTTTTGGCTCCACCGGCACCGGTATTTTTCTGCCAAATCTGGCGCCAAAAAGCCTTCTAACCCGGTCTGTAAGATACGGATCAATAATAAGCTTGGTACCCTCAGGTGTCAGAAAATAAAAACCACTCTGCCCCAGCCACCAGACTCCGAGTTCTTTTTTCCGTAATTTTATTTCAGGCAGCATATTCAGGCTCCTTTTTCCTTCTGCAAATGCATTTTAATAAGTTTTAAACCGGGTTCTTCAACCGCCATTTCGAATTTTACTATTTTTTTAGATTTTCCTGCCATTTTTTTGACTTGCTCATACGCAAACTCGCTGACCATCAAAACATCGGAAGTTTTAATAGCTTCACGCAATTTTTCTTTTGTGGAAAGCGCCACCTTAATAAAATCGGCGCGCCCATTATCTACAACCTTAAGCATCCTGGCGGCATCCTTAATTGAGGCTTCCGTGTAACAAATCTGACATACTTTTGTACCCTTGGGAAGCGCTTCAAGTTCATTGAGAAACTTGAAGCGGCTCGAGATCATCACCGCCATGACCTTTGAATAACCGTTAATTAAATTTTTGCACTCATGCAAATGCGAGAATTCCGTTACTACCAGCTGAAACTTAGCCAAATACTCAGGAAGCCTTTCTTTGACTTTAAGAGCATTTAAGAGTATCAGTTCAACATTCAATTTCCCGACTTTTTCTTTCAGAGCCTTTTCGATAAGCCCGCCCGCATAAGGATTACACTCTACCACAAGGATTTTTGGCGCGGTCTTTGCGCTGCCGCTTAAGTATCTTGCTTCTGCGTAGGCGATTTTTAAGAACTCCTCTTCGGAAAATCCCAGAATCTTTGCTTCTTTGAGCGCCCGTTTTAAGATATCTTTAACCTTGCTGATATTTTGCAATGGTTTAATACGCCCTTTAATGAGCGTGCCTCTTCCGGGAGAACAGGTAAGATACCCTTCCTGTTCAAGTTCATGATAGACAAGACTTACGGTATTGCGGTTTACATTTAGGCTGTCAGCCAGGGTCCTGGCGGAGGGAATCTTTTCATTAATTGGCAAAACTCCGGTATCGATCAGATACCTTACCTGCTCCTTGATCTGCTGCTTTATTGATATGCCTGTCTCTTTTAATAAGGCTACTCTCATATTGTCCTAATTATATGTGACAATGAGACAATTATCAAGGACAAATAGTTAAATCAGTTAGCTTTGTATTCGGCTTATTCTAAAAAGGTATTTGTAAGAGTTACTTTGTCGGGGCTCCTGCTGCTTTGAAGAGAAGGGAGAATATAACAACTCCGATTATCAGCAGACCGGAAGCAAAGATCAGGGCATAACTGTAGCTTCCTGTCTTATCGAAAACAAATCCGCCGAATGACGGGGCTGTTAGCCCGCTTATAAAGTTTGAGGCAAAGATCAAGGGATATATCTGCCCCAGCCGTTCTATGCCAAAATATCTCGAGACCGACGAGGCGTAGACCACAAGTACACAGCCGTAGTTAAGCCCGGCCAGCAGTGCAAAAAAATAGTACATAAAAACATTGTCAATAAAGAACGCTGCCGCAAGCATTACTACGGCCTGCAATAAAATGGAGATATAAATACTTTTTACTTCCCCTATTTTATGAATAATAAAACCCCAGAGCATTCTTCCGCCGGAATTTGATAGTGCCAGAACCGAGACCCCGATGGTGGCGGAGGCTTCCGCTATTCCCCATTTCATTCCAAGCGATTTCATATTGCCGATTACCATAAGGCCTGCAAATAAAGAAGAAGACATCGCAGCAAACAAGGCCCAAAACATTTTTGAACCAAATATTTCTTTATACTTTAGAGGCTGGATCTCTTCTTTTTTGCAATTTACCTCGACCGGGGTCTTGAGGAAAAAAGACATAGTGCAAATTAAAAGCAGAACCAGTACCCCGGTATATTTTAACACCTCTGTTACGGGTACTCCGCTTTTCAAGAGGGAGTCAGCGCCGATGGTCAGAAGCAGAGTTCCGATACCCAGGCCGCTCACGGATATGCCGGTGACCAGGGCTTTCTTATCCGGAAAACATTTTTGGACCGTTTCAAGCGGGCAGATGTAAGCAAGTCCCGCCCCGCCGCCGCCCAGCATTCCGACAGCAATAATGAGAATTAAAGGCTCCGGTTTAAACTGCCCTGCGGCGAAAAACCCTACTCCCATTACAACTCCGCCTATAAAAGCAAGAAGCCTCGGACCGGTTTTTTTAACCAGCCGGCCTCCTATAATAAGACCCACGGCGAAAAATACCTGAAAAATGCCGAAAACCATCTGGGCGTCTCTCATGTGAAAGTTATGATTTTTATGCAGATTCTGCGCGAAAACGCTCCAGGCATAACCGGCGCCAAAACACATGGACATAAAAAAAGCAACTACCAGCACTGTCAGCCGCTGTTTTGTTTTCAAATTAGACTATTCCTTTCCTTCGGGAATTTCTATATGACTCTTCTCCTGCAGATTTTCTATCCTTGTGACCACTATATCCAACTTATTTTTTCT
>CAIYPD010000094.1 GCA_903928075.1 Candidatus Firestoneibacteriota bacterium | reverse complement strand
AATATTTGAGATAATTAAGAGCAGTCTGGTAAAATCAAAAGCTATTAAGGTGCTGTTTGTTGAGGCCGGTGACTTGCCGGTTGAAGAATTGAATTCCATGCTGGTTGTTTCGGGCACCTTAGAAAAGAGCGAGGAACTGATAGAAATAACCGCTTCGCTTAATGATCCCAAAACAGGCAAAGAGCTTGTAGTTTTTAATTCCAAGGCGGGCTCCCTTATTGACACACATACTAAAGCCAATGAGCTTGCCGGTAGAATTGAAAAGTATGTCCTGGGCTTTGGAAAGGCTAAATAAAATATAATGAAAATAATAAAAGTAGTATTTCAGCCTGAAGGGAAAACTGTCCAAGCGCATGCCGGCATTACTATTGCGGCTCTTGCCGCGCAAAACGGGATAAAAATAGATGTGCCTTGCGGCGCTGTTGGAAAATGCGGAAAATGTAAGGTTACCGTTCTTGAAGGCCGGGGCGTAAGCCCTGCCGATTATGAAGAACTGGAACTCCTTTCAAAAGAAGAACTTGAAAACGGTGTCCGGCTTTCCTGCCGGACAAAAATTACCGGCGAGGCGGTTATCACTGTCCCTAAAACCAGCCGCTTACAAACCCAAAAAATTCTTGATATAGGCATTCAGACACAAATCAGAATAAATCCTTCCGTTAAAAAGCTTTATTATATTGAACCGCCTGTGCCTTCTGAATTAAACTACAGGCACAAAGAAAAAATTGAACGGTTTAAAAATGCGACCGCAGTAATAGATGTCGCAGAAAACGAGCTTATGACCCTGGAGCCGGGAAACACAACCGGGGTAATGTTTGGAATGGCTTTTGATGTCGGTACGACTACCGTTGTCGGCACTCTTGTGGATCTGAATACGGGGCTTGTCGTAGCCACCGCCGCAGATATGAATGCGCAGGTTGTCTACGGCGACGATGTCATCTCCCGGTTGAATTATTGTATAGAAAATGAAAACGGCTTATTTGAACTAAACAAAATAATTATTGAGGTTATGAACCGGCTCCTTCTTGAAGTTTGCAAGGAAGCCGGCATTGCGCCCGCTAATATCTATGACGCAATAATTTGCGGCAATACGACAATGGAGCATTTTCTCTTAAAAGCCGATCCGAAACCCCTGGGCGTTTATCCGTTTGTTTCCAGCCTGGGTCAAACTTTAAACAGCGTTTTCTCCGGAACTTTTGGTTTTAAGATTAACCCTAAAGCGAAAGTTAAAGTTTTCCCGGTTATCGGCGGCTGGGTCGGCGGCGATACTCTCGGGGTTATTCTTGCAACCAGTCTTTATAAAACCGCGCATATTAAACTTGCAATTGATATAGGCACCAACGGGGAAGTAGTTCTCGGAAATAAAGACCGCCTGGTTGCCGCCTCCTGCGCAGCCGGTCCGGCTTTTGAAGGCGCGCATATAAAGTCCGGAATGAGGGCGAGTAAAGGGGCCATAGAGAAAATAGATCTGGTAGGCGGCGAACTTATTTTTAAAACTATCGAAGACGGAGCACCGGCCGGCTTCTGCGGTAGTGGCTTGATAGATGCAATGGCTCTTTTAGTGGAGCAGGGTATTGTCGACGATACCGGCCGCATTAAGGATCCGGAAGAACTTCCTGCCGGGCTGCCCGCAAAGATCGTAGCCAGAATTATAAAACATGAAAATGGGAATGAGTTTATTTTTGCCGCCCGGGCCGGCGCTTCAGGTAATATCAGTTTGTCGCAAAGAGATGTCCGTGAGATACAACTTGCCAAGGGGGCAATGCTGGCGGGTATAATTATTTTAATGAAAGAATTGAATGTTAGCGCCGGCGAAATAAATGAGGTGCTCATAGCGGGAGCTTTCGGAAATTATATTAGGGCGGACAAAGCTCTTTCAATCGGACTTATCCCTCCTGTAGAACTTAAAAAAATAATATTTTGCGGAAATGCGGCGGAAGAAGGAGCAAGAAAAGCTCTTGTCTCACTGGAGCTGAGAAACGAAGTTGAAGGTATCGCAAAAAGCGTAAAGTATATTGATCTTTCCGCGAGTCCTGTCTTCCAGGATGTTTTTGCCGAAGCGATGATGTTCAATTCGATAGCAGATGCCTGACGCACGATTACTGATTACTAATGATAAAAAATATTGGAAAATTCAAAGCTTTGATGCTAGCAGAAAAATGCGAGGTATCATGAAAATACATTGTAAATTAATGCTTATTGGCGCGCTCCTTTCGCTATTTGCGGGTTGTGGTTCAAAAGAAAGTACAGAGGCTGTGCGCAAAAATGTTTTAAACAACGGGGTCTCGGTTCTTACAAAAGAAACCGGGAACGGGGTGGTCTCCTATTCTGTCTGGTTCAAGACCGGTTCAAGAAATGAAGACGAGGAAATCAACGGAATTTCGCATTTCATTGAACATCTTATTTTTAAGGGAAGCAAAACCGGAAAAGTTAACGAGCTTTCTAAAACCATAGAGAGCTTGGGCGGGCATTTGAACGGCGCCACTTCTAATGATTTTACCTATTACTATTTTACCATTGCCGCAAAATTTGCGGACCGGGCCCGGGACGGAATGATGGATTGCCTTGTTAATCCCGCCTTCGAGGCGGCTGAGATAGAAAAGGAACGGAAAGTTGTAATCGAAGAGATCATGAGAAAACAGGATAATCCGTACGGTTATATGTACGAAAAAATATATGAGGCTTCCTATGCGACCCACCCCTACCGGCGTCCGGTTATCGGTACTAAAGAAATAATAGCAAATGTTTCCCGGGACACTCTCTTGAAGTATTATCAAACTCATTATTCTCCGGAAAACACGGTCATTGTGGCGGTCGGGGATTTTGAGACCGGAGCGCTTCTTGAGAAAATTAAGAAATATTATCCCGGCATGGAAAACGCAAGAGCAGAGCCGGCTGCTGCTTTAAACCTTAAGGCCGATTTTAAGAGCGGAAAAATATCGGAGGAGACAAAATTTAAACAAGCTTATGCCGCTTATTCCTGGCCGGCTCCGAGCGCCTCTAACACCGACAACTATGCGATGGATGTGCTGGCGACCGTTTTAGGCAAGGGTCTCAGCAGCCGTTTTTACCGGCAGGTGAAAGATGCAAAGCAGCTTTGCTATGGTATCAGTGCGGACTATTCAACGATGAAGGATGAAGGGCTTTTTGTTGTTTCGGGTGAACTGGAGTCGGGAAATATAGAAAAATTTAAAACAGCCTTTCTCGAAGAATTACAGAAAGTCAAGAAGGAAGGAATTCCTCAAATCGAACTTGACAAAGTAATAACCATGATAGAAAACGGCTATATTTTTGGACATGAAACAAATGAAGCCATAGGTCATGCCCTCGGTTATTACGAGGTAGTTTCAAGTTTCAAACAGGAACTGACCTATATAGAAAAAATCAAAGCCGTAAAAACCGAAGATGTGAAGCGTATTGCGAATAAATACCTTAGCGGTGAGCCTTCAGAAGTTATTCTAAGACCAAAAGCCAGGTAAATTTCTGCGTTCTAACAACTGCCCTCAGTATATATATATATATATATTACTTTTGGCTGAACCTGCCGGCTTCCCGGTTCCCATGAACTTAGTTATATAGAACTGAGGCGACTGAAGAGACTTTCCAAATTCACCAATCGTGGAATAAAAAGACAAATACTCAATAAAACCTTGTAAATCCTTTGAACCCCCCTTCTAAAATCCTAAATAGGGTGTTATTACCAAGTCAAGATGTTAATTAACTACTACATCAAAATGTTAATGTTTTTTGCTAAAAAAGAGCATATTGCCTCTTTTTTAAGAGGCATTCGGTTTCTTTTTCCAGGATCGTGAATCTATTGGTCTTTGCAAGTT
>CAIYPD010000093.1 GCA_903928075.1 Candidatus Firestoneibacteriota bacterium | reverse complement strand
CAAAAAGACTGGCCCTCCTGTGTCGGGTAGTGCTTTAAAGAGTTACGGACGACAATATCAAATACACCAAGGTCAGTCAAATTCGAAATAACAGCTTGAACCATATTTCTGTAACGCAAATTCTAACTTCAAAACAAAAAATGTGAAACCTAAACTTACGATAATTAAACAGTTTCATTATAACTTTATAAATTGTAGCATCAAAATGAACGAATTTAAAGCTTTAAATTCTAAGCTGACAAAAACCTTCGATATTTGTTCTTTTTTTCGAGTTTTACTTCTTCTTATTTTTTCGAGTTTCGAGTTTCGTATTTCGAATTTGTTCTAACCAAACCGGCCCGTCACATAATCTTCGGTCTTCTTTTCTTTCGGAGAGGTAAAAATCTGTGAAGTTTTTCCGAACTCTACAAGTTCACCAAGAAGCATAAAGCCGGTGTCATCGGAGACCCTGGCGGCCTGAGCAATATTATGAGTGACTATAACGATTGTATATTTTTTCTTGAGTTCCAGCATTAGTTCTTCTATCCTGGCAGTCGCTATAGGATCGAGCGCTGAGCAGGGCTCGTCCAAAAGGATAATATCCGGTTTTACTGCGATAAGCCGGGCGACACAGAGCCTCTGGCGCTGTTCCAGGGAAAGATTCAGGGCGCTATTTTGAAGTTTATCTTTGAGATCTTCCCAGAGCATAACCGCTTTTAAACTTTCTTCCACTATTCCGGTAAGCTCACTGCTTTTGGCGAGTTTATGTATCCTCAGGCCAAAAGCCACATTCTCAAAAACAGTCAGAGGAAAAGGATTAGGGCGCTGAAAGACCATGCCTACTTTTCTACGCAGGGCATCCACATCCATAGTATCATCCTTGCGGAGAATGTTTTGCCCGTCAATATTTATCTGGCCGGTTATTTTTATCCCCTCTATACTGTCATTCATCCTGTTTAAACAACGGAGCAGAGTTGATTTCCCGCAGCCGGAAGGCCCTATCATGGAAGTTATCCTGTTGGGTTCAATACCCATATTGACCTTAATAAGAGCCTGAAAAGACCCGTAAAAAAGATCCAGGTTTTTAATTTCAACAATTGACATACACTACACCATCCTTCGAAATTAATCACTAAGATAAAAATTCTAAGCACTAAACAAAATCGTTGTAACACATTTAACAAATGCATTTAATTTCAACTAACAGTGAGGCCTGCAATCAATATTCCTACAACGATTTAGTTTAGAATTTAGTGCTTTGTTCTTACTGTGCTTCGCCCTTACCCGTATTTCCCCATAATATACCCTTCCGTTCTCTTATCTTTCGGGGCCAGGAAAAGATCAGCTGTCTTTCCTATCTCTATCATCTCTCCCATAAGGAAAAAAGCCGTCCGGTCGCTGACTCTTGAGGCCTGTTTAACGTTGTTTGTAACGAGAATTATTGTATATTTCTTCTTTAACTCAAGCATGGTTTCTTCAACTTTAGCCGTGGATATAGGGTCCAGTCCCGAACAGGGTTCATCATAAAGAATTACCTCGGGTTCCACCGCCAGGGTTCTGGCTATGCAAAGCCGCTGCTGCTGCCCGCCGGAAAGTTTCATCGCTGAAGCCTCCAGCCGGTCCTTTACCTCATCCCAGAGGGATGCGGCTTTCAAAGACTTCTCCACTATTTCATCAATATACTTTTTGCTCTTAATCCCGTGACGGAGCGGCCCATAGCCCACATTCTCGTAAATGGACATCGGTAAAGGTAAAGGCAGGGCAAAGACCATCCCGCATCTTTTACGCAGCGTCTCGGTGTCTAAAGAATAGACATCCTTGCCATCAAGCGTTACCAGTCCCTTTTTCTTAAAATTATAATTCAGGTCATTTAAACGGTTTATCATACGCAAGAAAGTAGTTTTCCCGCTATTGGAAGGGCCTATAATACCGAGTATCTCGTTCTCATACACGGTCAAATTAAGATTTTTGACGGAGGGCACCCCGCCATACCAGCAATTTAAATCCTTAGCAACTATTTTATCTACCATTTTTTCTTCTTCCTGAAATAAATTCGCATTGAGATAGCAGCCAGGCTCATAGCCAGCACGAGCACCAGAAGAACCAGCGCGGTCCCGTAAGTTATATTTGCAGGCATATTCGGTATCTGGGTTGAAATTATATACAGGTGGTAAGGCAGGGCCATAACCTGGTCAAAGACGGAGCGCGGCAGATGCGGCACATAAAAAGCGGCAGCGGTAAAAAGTATAGGCGCTGTCTCGCCGGAAATGCGGGCGATAGAAAGAATCGCGCCGGTCATAATTCCGGGTAGGGCGTTTGGTAGGACCACATGCCGTATAGTCTGCCATTTCGAGACCCCGAGTGAAAGTGAAGCCTCTCTGAAAGATTGCGGTACGGAATTTAAGGCGTTTCTCGAAGTTGTAATTATCACCGGAAGTTCCATTATAGAAAGTGTAAGAGCGCCGGCTATTATTGAAACGCCCATTTTTAAAAACATAACGAAGACCGCGAGGCCGAAAAGCCCGTAAACAACGGAAGGCACCCCGGCAAGATTTACAATTGAAAGTTTTATTATCCTGGTGAGCAAATTATCCTTGGCGTATTCATTCAGATAAATAGCCGCCATCACTCCCATCGGGAGAGTCACAGCAATAGCGCAAAGAACGATGCTCAAGGTTCCGACAATTGCGGGAAAGATACCGCCGGCCCGCATCCCGTCTTTAGGCGCGGTAAACAGGAACTCCCAGGAAATCGCGGAAGCCCCTTCTTTGACAATAATAAAAACTATCAAAAGGACCGGCACAATTATCAGCAGGGTCACAATGAAAAGGAGCGAAAACGCTATTTTTTGGGCTGTTTTTGGATTCATTACTTTTTTACCCTGTTAAGAAACGAGTCGGCTATAAAATTAATAATGAAGGTTATCACAAAAAGAACCAGACCGATAGCAAAGAGGCCTTTATAATGCATACTGCCTTTTACCGTCTCGCCCATTTCGGCCGCAATAGTTGCGGTCATAGTGCGCACGGGATCAAATATCGTATCAGGTATGGCCGCCGCATTACCTGTAATCATCATTACCGCCATAGTTTCGCCGATAACCCTGCCTATACCGAGCATCACCGCCGCAAGTATTCCTGGCGCTGCCGCAGGAAGAATGATCCGGTACATCGTCTGCCATTTTGTAGCCCCTAGCGCCAGCGCCCCCTCTTTATAAGTCCCGGGTACGGAGCGGATAGCATCCTCCGATATTGAAACAATCGTAGGCATAGCCATAAAAGCGAGCATCAGTGCGCCGGAGAAAGCCGAAAGACCTGTCGGAATATCAAAGATTACCCGGACCAGCGGTACCAGGGTCACCATACCGATAAAACCGATAACCACGCTCGGAATAGCCGCCAGCAGTTCGATGCCTGATTTCAAAATATCTCTGACCGCAACAGGTGCTACTTCAGAGATATAAAAAGCTGCCATAACTCCTACCGGCACGGCTATGACCGCAGCCCCGAGGGTGACAAACAAAGAACCCATAATAAGAGGCAAAATACCGAAGCCCGCGGGCTTTGAGGTGGGATACCAGAAATGGCCAGAAATAAATTCCTTTATATTGTACTGGGCAAAAAAACCTAACCCTTCCCGCAGCAGAAAGAAGAAAATCAAAGAAACGAGTATAATTGCTGCGAAACCGCAGGCAAAAATCAATTTTTCTATTAAAGAATCCGTGAAATTTCTACTGAGCATTTATTCCTCTTTACTGAAATTCTATAATTTCCGCAACGGGACAAAATCAAGTTTTCTGACAGTTTTCTGGCCTTCGTCGGATAAAGAGTACTCGATAAAATCATTTACCAGTTTATTATTTTTAGAGCTGGCGTATAAAAATAGAGGCCTGGAGATGGGATATTTGTCGCTCAGGACACTGTCTATATCGGGACTTATAAATTTATCCCCTTTCTTTTTTGCGATGGCC
This sequence comes from Candidatus Firestoneibacteriota bacterium, assembly GCA_903928075.1. Taxonomy (GTDB): domain Bacteria; phylum Oederibacteriota; class D2-FULL-39-29; order D2-FULL-39-29; family D2-FULL-39-29; genus CAIYPD01. The sequence goes on along the minus strand of CAIYPD010000093.1, from coordinate 38,116 downwards.
ACCGCCTTGAGCGCCGCCGACATATAACCGATACCCACATAGCCGACAGCATTCGGATTGCCTACTACTTCATTAACTATCGCCTGGGAGGAAGACATCAAAAGCGCCCTCGGCGAAAATTCATCTTTATTTTTTTTATCGCCTTTCCTGATAACATGTTCTTTGAAGAACATATGAGTGCCGGAATTACTCTCACGGGAGAGCATCACTATCTTTTTGTCAGGACCGCCGAGTTCTTTCCAGTTCTTAGTGGTGCCCATAAAGATATCTCTGACCTGCGCCAGCGTAAGCTCGCCAACAGGATTTTTTGGATTTACTATAACCATCAAACCATCCAGGCCGACCTTGTATTCAACAGGGAATATCTTGTTTTCCCCCGCCTGCTTAATTTCAGCTTCTTCTATGCTTCTTGAAGACATCGCAATATCACAAGTGCCGTTTATAAGAGCGGCAAAACCCGTCCCCGAGCCGCCGCCGGTAATACCGATATTAATGGAGGTATCTTTTGCGGAAAAATCCTCCGCCCACTTTTGAACCAGATTCACTATGGTATCGGAGCCTTTAATCTGGATACTTTTGCTTTTGGCAAGTGCCGCCCTATCCCGGCTCTCTTTACTACAGCCAAGAGCAAGAAGACAAAGACATACGGCTATAATATTTATAATTTTTATTTTCATCGCCGGTATTATACAGGAAGGATATTAAATATATATTAAGCAAATGTTAAGAAATTGTTAAGAAAAGTCCGGGACCGGCAGATTCGCGGCCAACTTCCAAAAACACCTTACGCCAAATACCTTTATATTGCTGAATTTTCCTGACCGTGATGCCTCACATCCCGTCCTTCAGCCAGAAAAATCACATCTTCAGCTATATTGGTAGCATGATCGCCTATTCTTTCCAGGTGCCTGGATATAAGGATGAGCTCTAGAGCTACGGGGATATGTCTTGTTTCCGCGAGCATATAGGTCAAGAGTACTCTGAAAATCTGATCCTTAAGCCCGTCAACCTTATCATCCCGGAGGAGCACTTCACGGGCAAGTCCCACATCGGTTCGCACAAAAGCATCAAGACAATCTTTTGTCATTGTTTTCGTAATATTTGCCATCAGGACTATATCTGCAAGTCTTTTAAGCTGTGGAAATTTAAGAAGTTCTTTTGCAGCGCCAATAATATTTACGGCCTGATCTCCCATCCTTTCAAGCTCTGAATTTATTTTCATCGCAGAGGTAATAAAACGAAGATCACTCCCCGCCGGTTGATTAAGCGCAATCAGTTTAATACAGCGGTCATCTATCTCCATCTGCAGCCTGTTGACTTCATCCTCCTGCCTGTATAAATCCTTTCCCAGATCTTCATTCCTTTCCACAAGACTCTTAATGGAGAGATTAATCATGAGTTCCACCAGCCCACCCATATAAAGCAAGCGTTCTTTTAGTTCTGCCAGTTCAGTATCGAATACTTTAGTCATTGCTGCCTCCAAATTTTGCTTTTGTAAATTCAACAATTTTGTGCTCTATTTTATCTCTTACTTTTCTAAAGAACTCCGGAGGCGTACCCGTAGGATCCGGAATATTCCAGTTAATAAATTCTTTCGCCGGGACCAGAGGGCAAATATCACCGCAACCCATACCTATAACATAATCAAAAATATCAATCCCCAGGTCCTTGATGCTTTTTGAGGTTGCTTTGGAAATATCTATACTCCTCTCCGCCATATAAGTTGTCGCGTCGATATTTACTTTTCCGGAAGGTTTTGAGCCTGCGCTATAACTCTCGTAAAACCCGCAAGCATGCAGTTTCCCGAAGGCTTCAGCCATCTGACTTCTACAACTATTGTGGATACACAAAAACAATACCTTTGGCAACTTTTTCATCCAAACCTCCCCGAAACATAATCCTCCGTCCTTTTGTCCTTAGGATTTGTAAAAATATCTTCAGTGTTTCCAAACTCTATAAGTTCGCCGAGAAGAAAAAATGCCGTCTTTGTCGAGATTCTTGCGGCCTGCTGCATATTGTGTGTAACAACAAGGATGGTATAATCTTTTTTAAGCTCAACGATCAGGTCTTCAATTTTTCTTGTAGAAATCGGATCTAAAGAAGCGCAGGGTTCGTCAAAGAGTATAACTTCCGGTTCTACAACCAGGCACCTGGCTATACAAAGACGCTGCTGCTGCCCGCCGGAAAGACGCAAAGCACTGTCGTTCAGGCGGTCTTTGACTTCCTCCCAGAGTGCGGCTTTTCTCAAAGCTGTCTCTGTCTTCTCATTGAGCACCTTCTTATCGGTTACGCCCTTAATCTGCAAGCCATAGACCAAATTCTCAAAAATACTTTTCGGAAAAGGATTTGGTTTTTGGAAGACCATCCCGACTTTCCTGCGGAGTTCCACCACATCCACATCCGGGTCAAAGATATTTTTGCCGTCAAGAAGTATCCGGCCCTTCAGGGTAGTATGCGAGACCAGATCATTCATCCTGTTGATCAGGCGTATAAAAGTTGACTTACCGCAGCCGGAGGGCCCGATCATGGCGGTAACCCTGTTCTTGTAGATATCCATATTCAGGTCCACAAGAGCGTGTTTAAGACCGTAGAAAAAATTGATATTTTCGACTTTTATTCTTATCTCCTCAAGCATACTTTCTCCTTTGGCTCTGTCTTAAATATATCGCAAGAGACGATACGGCTAACACCAGAATAAGAAGAATTAGCGCACAGCCGTAGGCAATTACTTTTTGTTCTTCCGGATGAGTCCCTTCCGTCATTAGGACATATATATGATAGGGGAGAGCCATGGTCTCACCGAATATAGTGGATGGAAAAGACCTGCTGTAAAAAGTAACGGCCGTAAACATTATAGGCGCGGTCTCGCCTGCGGCCCTGCCTACCGCCAGAATCATTCCCGTCAAAATACCGGGAAGAGCAGTCGGAAGTACGACTTTTTTTATTGTTTGTATCTGAGTTGCCCCTAAAGCGTAGGAAGCCTCGCGTGTGGATTGCGGAACCGCGATTATGGCTTCATAGGAGGCCGAGATTATACCCGGGAGAATCAAAATACCCAGAGTTAAACTGCCGGACAGTATAGAGACATGAAAACCGAAAAGTTTTACAAAGACAGCTAAGCCAAAAAGACCGAAAACAACCGAAGGCACGCCCGCCAGATTATTTATGCTCATCCTGATAAGATTTAAAGTGAAATTTTTCGGCGAGTACTCACAAAGATAAATCGCCGTGATGACTCCGAGAGGAAGCGCAAACAGAACTGAACCCAGAACCAGATAAAGCGTGCCGACAATAGCCGGCCCCACCCCGCCCGCGGTCATAGATTTTCTTGGAATATCGGTGAAAAATTTCCAGGAAAACGCCGTTATACCGTTTGAGAATACAAAATAGATTATTGAGCCCAAAACTAACAGGGCAATGATAATGCAGATAAAGAGAGCAACAAAGCCTATTTTTTGAGTTTTTTCCGGATTTATTTTCATACATCCATCCCCAATTTCATCCTATACTTTCTGCTGATATATTCAGCTATCATATTCATTAGCAAAGTTATCAGGAAAAGTACCAGCCCGATAGCAAAAAGCGCATGGTAATGTTCTCCTCCCACGGCTGCCTCTCCCATTTCTGCCGCAATTGTCGAAGTCATGGGCCGGACAGGATCAAAGATTGACTTAGGCATCATCGCCGCGCCTCCGGTAACCAAAAGCACGGTCATCGTCTCCCCCATTACCCGGCTAATCCCGAGTATTATTGCGGTAGAGACCCCGGAACCTGCAGCAGGCATGATTACTTTCCAGAGAGTCTGCCATCTGTTTGCCCCGAGAGCAAAGGAAGCCTCTCTGTAACTTTTGGGCACTACGCTTAACGCATCTTCGGCTATACTGCATAAAACAGGTATAGCCATAACTCCCAGTATCAAAGCCCCGGTAAAAGCACACTGTCCCGTTGAAAGATTAAATAGATTTTGCAGAAACGGCGCCACTATGACCATACCGAAAAACCCGAATATAATTGAAGGTATCGCACCAAGAAGCTCAACTACCGGTTTAAGAAACATCTTCTGTTTCTCCCCGGCTATTTCATGTATATAAAGCGCACTTCCTATTCCAACCGGTACGGCTACTACCATCGCTCCCAGGGTTACAATTAAAGACCCCATTATAAGCGGAAAAATACCGAACTCCGGCGGAGTAGCGGTAGGATACCAGCTCTTGCCAAAAAGGAAAGAAAAGATTCCGGTAGAAGATAAGACAGGCAGACCCTCTTTAAAAAGCACTATTATTATTCCAGTTAAAAAAATAAAAGAGGAGAAGGCAATCACCATGAAGATGTATTTGTAAATTTTATCGGTTATTCCCATTTTTTTGTCGGGCGCCGGTTTTTATGCCGGCGCCCACTCCTTTTACTTCTGTTTTTTTAAAGGTACAAAGCCCTGTTCTTCGACTATCTTCTGTCCCTCTGCACTCACAACAAAATCTATAAACTTCTTCGCCTCGCCCTTAGGTTTGCCGTTAGTGTACATAAAAAGCGGCCTTGCATACGGATAAGTGTTGTTCCACACCGTTTCTTTCTTGCACTCCACTTCATTAATATTAAGAGCCTTTACGGTATCACTGATGTAGCCGATACCTACATAGCCGATGGCCCCGGGTGTTTTTGAAACCGTGGTCGCCACGGCCTGACTTGCGGCCTGAAGCAGAGCATCAGGTCTCATCTTTTCGCCGTCCATTGCCAGGGCGCCAAAAGCCTCATATGTGCCGCTCGAGGTATCCCTGGAAACAACAATAATCTTGCCTGCCGTACCGCCCACCTGCGCCCAGTCAGATATTCCACCGGTATAGATACCTTTTACCTGTTTCTTTGTAAGCCCGGTTACACCGTTCTTCGGGTTTACTACAACCGCTATTCCGTCTAAAGCAACAACTGAGGGCTTAGGATCAACGCCTTTTTTAAGTGCTACGCTGATTTCTGAGGCTTTTATCGGCCTTGAAGAATCAGCAATATCACAGGTTGAATCCTGTAGTGACGCAATGCCTATACCGGAGCCGCCGCCTCTTACCGTGATTTTAATTCCAGGATTTTTGTCCATATAAGCTTCAGCAGTTGCCTGAGCTACCGGCAAAAGAGTGCTGGACCCGTCTACCACCAGAGTTCCTGTTTCTGCGCCGGCCAGAGCACCTAAACCCAAACTTATTGCAGCCGCCAAAACAATATTTTTTATTCTCATAAAGCCTCCCATTAGTAGTTCACCTGCAGCATGCAGTCCATCTTTCCGTAACTGAGCGCTGTGGAAGCCAAACCGTTATCGGTATAACGATAATCTATCAGAAACCTAACCGCTTTGTCGGCATAGATGTTTACACCGAGAGTGTAGTAACTAACCGGGATATTTTTCCAAACATTCGCATTCCACTGCTCAACCCTGATAATCGGAGCAATTCCGGCGAGACAGGGCATTAACAATCCTAAAGGTTGCATTTCAAGTGTAACTGTTGAATCCAGACAATCCACCAGACCGGTGGAATCTTTGCCACCGACAAATTCAGCAGTAAAGAATGTAGGTATCCCGGCCAGTTCTTCTTCATATTTCACATAAAAGCCGGCTGTTACTGAATAAAGGTTTTGAGCCAACACCCATTTATTATACATAGACAGGCCAAGTTCAATACCATTTACAGGAGCAGAAGTTAATCTCACCGAATAATCTTTCGCATTATCTGATTCATAACCGTAGTTCGTCCCGTTAACTATCGCAGCTCTCCACTGCAATAGATTCTTAAGAGAACCCGGGAGATTTCCCCACCACTGAATTCCGAAATCATAGTCGGCGGCAATTACACTACCCATATATTTAGGCGTGTCAAATACTTTCTTTTTGGAAGAAGAATAAGGATTCTCAAAGCCAAAAGGCTGATGATATTGACCTAACCTGAAAGTGGCGAGATCAATGTCCGCTGCAAGGTCAATCCAGATTTCTTTGAAAAGAACAAAAGGAACTACCGTAGAATTAGTAGTTGTACCAGAAACCCCGCCGGCTACAGAAAAATTAGGAGCTTGCACCGCCGCAAAATCCGGCTGCATTTTAAAAGTAGCCCAATCGGTCAATTTTGCTGTTAACGCAATTCTCGCCCTTTTAATGATAAATGGTTCTTTACCGCCAACAGTGGTTGGATCATCAGTGTAGGACATCTGTGTATATCCTGACCAGGTGATCTTCTGTGCCCAGGCCGGAACATTTTCTGCGGTTCCTAGTGCAAGTTTCTTTGTTACTTCGTCCTTTGTCTCAGCAAGAATCTGCTGCGCCTCACCGGAATCCAAAACTCCCTTCTCAAGCAACTTCTGCGTCAGGACATCTATCTCCGACGCTGCAGCCAAACTTGCCAGCATGAAAGCCGCGATTACCGCAAACACTGTCTTTCTCATTCTTCCCTCCTCCTTAAATTTTCCCATCTTTTCTTCCTCCTTTTAATTTTATCTACGGGAAGTATATAAGAATTGAGTTAAGAAAGGATAAAGGAAATATTAATATTATATTAAGATTGAATGTATTGAAAGAAGAGGCTATTTAGAAGTGAATTTGTAGCCGATACCGTGAACGGTCTCTATTAGTTTCCCGGGTTTGCCAAGTTTTTCTCTCAGATGCCTCACATGAACATCTACGGCACGATCAACTATAGCCGCGTCATAACTCCAGGCGCCGTTTATCAACTGTTCCCGGTTGAAGGCTTTGCCAGGATTTTTCATCAGGAAAGCGAGCAGAGAAAACTCTATTTTAGTGAGTGCAATTTTTTTTCTTTCAACAAAAGTTTCATAACTGGAAAGGTTCAAAGAAATGGCTCCATCTGAAAGCAGATCTTTATCCTCAGTACTCTTTCCGTACTGCTGTTTTGATCTTCTAAGGACAGTTTCCACCCTTGCCATCAGTATCTTCGGACTAAAGGGTTTTGTAAGATAATCATCGGCACCGGCTTTAAGTCCGGTGAGCGTATCTTCTTCCTGCATTTTTGCGGTAAGCATAATTACGGGTATATTCTTTGTGTTCTCATTTCTCTTTAAGATACGGCATACTTCGTAACCGTCAAAACCCGGGAGCATGATGTCCAGAATAATAAGAGCAGGGTTTTGTTTAGCCGCAAGATCAAGAGCTTCTCCGCCGCTTCCGGCAACCAGTGCTTTATAGCCGCCCTTCTCTATATGATATTTTACGAGTTCCACCAGGTCTTTCTCGTCGTCAACAATAAGTATTTTTTCTTTCATTTTATCCGGCCTTAGGGAGGGTAAAACTAAATATTGAACCCTCACCATTTTTGCTTTTGACTTCCACGGTGCCGCCGTGAAGTTCAATAATATGTTTTACGATAGAAAGCCCGAGTCCCGTCCCGCCCGGCTCACGAGCCCGGCCTTTGTCCACTCTGTAGAATCTTTCAAATATCCTGGGAAGATCTTCCGCAGGAATTCCCATACCCGTATCCGAAACAGAAACTTTATACATACTCTCTATAATTTCCCCGGATATTTTTATCAGACCTCCGTACTTGTTAAACTTAACAGCATTATCCAAAAGATTAAGGAAAACCTGTTCGAGCATGCCCTGATCCGCACGCATCTCTGCGTACTTAGCGTCTAATTTTACTTCTACCGCAAGATTTTTCTTTTTTATCAGCGGCTTCATAATTTCAAGCGTTTTTTCAACTAATACCTTCAGATTTACCCCTTTTTTATTAAGCGCGATCTTGCCGGAATCCATTTTTGAAAGTTCAAGTATATCATTTATAAGCAGTTCCAGTCGTGTTACATTGCTTTCTATTATTTCAAGAAATCTAATGCTATTTTTTTTGTCTTCCAGCCCTCCGTCCCGGAGAGTTTCCACAAAACCCTTAATCGAGGCCAGGGGAGTGCGCAGCTCATGCGAAACATTAGCCACAAATTCCGCTTTTGAACGCTCGAGTTTCCGAAGCGCAGTCATGTCATTAAATATCACCAGGAGCCCTCTTATTTCTTCATCCTGCTTCCCGTAAAATACGGCCCGAATCTTAAATATCTTTTCCACAGGCGATACCATTTCAAGTTCTAGTTCGCGGATACGCCTGGATTCGAGCACCTCTTTAAGAAACTTATCAAGTTCGGGATTGCGGATGGCTTCTATGAGCGGGTGCTCCAGAAACTCTTCCTCTTTAAACCCAAAAATGCTTTCAATTGAAGCATTAAGAAGAATTATTTTCCCTTGAGCATCCAGGACAATAACACCTTCCACCATACTGTCAAGAAGCGCCTTAAGCTGCCCCCTGCGTTTTTTTTCTTTTATTTCATCAAGCATGAATATATTCTATCCTTTCCGGCCGGAAGAATAAAGAGTAATTATCTTTTACCGGCCTTCAACCCTTCTGCCAGCATTTTTGAGTAATCCAGACTTTCCAGAAAAGGAGTAATCAGGCTTTTTAGTTTTTCCGCTGTTTTTGCCAGCTCCGGCGCGGCTTCATCATATTTAAAACTTTTGAAAGGTTTTTTCTCTTTATTTTTTACGGTAATATCATAAACAAAATACGGCACAAGTTTGCAATACATTACCGGCATCACAAGCGCATAGTAAATATCTTCTTTTGAGTTTTCTTTTTTTAATTTGTAGACAGATTCTTCAATTTTTTTGAGGCCTATGTCATTAAGTTGTTTGAGTTTTCCTTTGGCTGTGCTTTCCGCACCCAGAACTTCAGCCAGGTAGTCCAGCCATTCAGCGTCCAGCCTGTAATATTTAAACATAAAATCATACATATTATTATCCCGGGCGCTTTCCAGCAGGGCTTTTTCATAAAGAGTCAAAGCGGCTTTATTCTTTATTCGATACTCTTTAATAAATAGTACCTGCAGCGCGCAGCTTTTCATCTGCCTTGCTATCTCTTTAGGGTAGTCCTCCGCCTCAAGTCCGTCCGGGCTTTTTAAAGCTGCCACATATTCCTTTAAGCAGGAAGCCAGGTAGATAAGGGAAACATACCCGCCGGCGGGGTCACTTTCCAGAGACCGTAGTAAATCCGGAGTAATTCCTATCGAAAACTTTCCTGAAGGCTCCCGGCTTATTTCAAACTCCGGGAAAATCTGTCCGTCTTTGAGCGTTTTAATCTCCGTCATATTGTAACCATGATAGGCTTTTAAAAATCCGATTGCGGACTTAATCTCCGGGTTTTGTCTGCCGTCTTTCCCCGACAGTACGAAAAAACCCTCCAGAGACTTTTTTAGGGGCCCTCCGTCCTGCGTTATTTCCGTAAGTTTGTCCTCCGCAAAAGCAATGGTTAATGCGGCAATAATAGACAGCAAGATAAGTTTAGCGGGTGAATTCCCGGGGCAATACATTCTTTCAAACATCAGCACTCCGGACAAACATTTAATTTGAATTAAACCAGTTGATTTTCACTTTATTAAATTTTTTCCGGTCACCGGACAATTCAATTTCTTTTGTTTCGCCCGGCAGGATATTGACACAATTATCCTGGGCGTCAACGCCGGCGGGCAATTCCAGTACAATCTGGTGTGCGTAATTATCTGTTTTTATTTTAATCCGCGAGTCTTTTATGTTATGGACCACTTTTGCGGCCGGCATCCTGATATTAGGCAGAGGATGCGCCAGGTAAAAGTTCTCGCTTATTACTTTCCCATTTATCCTTAATTTTGCGTAATAAATATTCTCCCTTTTAAAAACATCAAGACTGTCAAACGCAGCCATAACCGAGCAATTAGGCTTAATGCTTATTTTTTTCCTGCTGATTTTTTCCGTCTGCGCGCTAAAAGAAAGGTAACCCTTCTCACCGGTAAAATTTTTAATTCCGTATTCTAATTCGGCGCTATAGGATTTTAAGGTGTCGTTAATGACCCAAAGCGAGACACCGTACTCCTCCGCCTTAATGGAAACAAGCAACGGCTGGTAGGCCCGCTTGACATAGTAATAACTCAGTTTTTTAGCCCGGTAATAGTCCACTATCGTCCAGCCCATTTCCCCCCAGGCATCGGCATACATCCAGAATAAACTCCCGCTGCAGTTATACATCCGTCTTCTTAAATGCTCAATCTCAAATTTATAACCCTCGCCCTGAATAAGCTGGGAGGCCTTAATAAAATCTTTAAAAGCTAATTTTTTATGGTCACCGTAAAATAGGTCTATCTGCCTGGCCATAAGCCCGGCTTCGCCCTTTGGAGTGAAAAACCGGTCCATCCGATTTGTGTGAAATTCAAACGCTTTGGATTTTATATTTCTTTCCTCCGGCGGCAGGTATTTCTTAACCGATTCCAGGTTGGGCATAGAGATGAGGCCGTACTCGCTGATAAATCTCCCTCTTACCTTTGCAAAATTCCGGTAATCAACTCTGCCGATATGGCCGCCGTGTAAACCGACATTCCAGGCGTGCATATCCCCTTCATAATCACTGTTGGCAAATTCACCGCCGTAGGGTGAGCCCGGCCGATAGGGTCGGGTCCCGTCATATTTCGCACAGGCGGACGGCAGGATTTCATAATATATCTTCTTGCCATAAAATATCCGTTTTTTGTCTTTTTTATTGCCAATCCACCTTTCATCATAAGCTTCGTTGTTCTCGTTATTTGCGCACCAGAGAACAAGTCCCGGGTAGTTCCGCAGGCGCTTGACAGTTTTTTCTGCTTCAACTCTAACCGCAGCGCAAAACTCCTTATCATCGTCCGGATACATAGCACAGGCAAAAATAAAATCCTGCCAGACCATTATCCCTTTCTCACTGCAGGCGTCATAAAACTCATCAGACTCATACATGCCGCCGCCCCAGACCCTAAACATATTAAAATTGGCGCCCGCGGCTATTTCCACCAGCTCTTTATATTTTTCTTTGGTAATGCGGGCAAAACTGCTGTCTAAAGGCACCCAGTTGGCGCCTTTGCAAAAAACCTTTTGTCCGTTTATTTCCAGGGTAAAAGACTTACCGCCTTCAGGCGGCGGCAATTTTTCCTGAAGAAGTTTTATCTCCCGTATACCGAACCGTGTATTATAAGTATCCAGTAACACGCAGCCTTCCGACACATCAAGCCTGAAAGAATAAAGATGCGCTTCCCCCATTCCCCGCGGCCACCATAATTTCGGTTTTTTTATCTTTCTTGTTATAGTATATTTATTCAGTCCTTTTCTTGCGGTTAACTTCAGTTTTTGCAGTTTATCTTCTATATAGACATCCAGCTCCAATTTCAGAATTTCCGGGACAAAACTTTCCAGAACCACCTCTGCAGAAACTAGTGCCTCATTTTTGCTATGCCGGGTCTTAATAAAACATTCCCGCACCGTAACTTTCTCGTAAGATAAGACACTCACGGGCCGCCAGATTCCGCAGGTGAGCATTTTAGGGGCCCAATCCCAGCCAAAAGTATACTGGGGTTTTCTGGTCCAGATCCTGCATCCGGTATTTCTTCCGCCTGCGCCGTATTTTTCAAGTTCCTTATTTTTCACGGCAAAGATTCCGGAGTCAAGTTTCACGATAAGTGTGTTTTTTCCGGGATTAAGCAGGCCGGTCACATCCAGGGTATGCGGCACCAAACAATTATTGGTCTCCCCGGCCAGCCGGCCGTTTAAATATATTTTAGCGGTTGTATCAAGGCCTTCGAATACAAGCTCCGATTTGTTCTTTGCAAAGCCGTAAGGCGCCTCAAATTCCTTTTTGTACCACCATTCTTTTTCCTGTACCTTAAGGGATTTCTTTGCATTCATATTATAAAGCGGCTCGGGAATAACTTTCCCTTCTATTAAGGCCATATGCACATCCCCCGGCACCCGGGCCTTAAGGATTTTTTCTATTTTTGTTTCCGGCAGAAATGCTTTTTTTCTTTCCCCGGCTCCTTCCTTAAAACTACTCAAACTCCAATTGCCATTTAAAGAAATTATTTCTTTCATATCTCTCCTTTCATCAGTTATTATCTATTGCTCTATTGCCCCTGTACCATTCACTATGTTCAGGTGCAGGGCCATGAATCTGAAATCTTGAATGGCTCATGGTCTACCCCGGATGAGGGTCATTTGCTCTGATTTTCGCTCAGGCACAAAGTGCAAGATTGAAGTTTTTATGCTTTTACTTTGTACTTTATACCTTGTCCCTTGTACCTTGTGCCAGTTTACTTTGCCGAAATCTCCGCTTTCAAAGCCAGAGCTTTTTTTGCAATAGTGCCGTCTGGCTTCACTTCCGCAGCTTTATCACAGGCCAAGAGAGCCTCGCTTTTCCTTCCCAACTTATTCAAAACAATTGCTTTGTCATACCAGACAACCGCATCTTTTTCTTTTCTTTTCAAGGATTCATCTAGGCATCTCAGTTGTTCCTTATACTGGCCGAGTTTATTATTATAGAAAGAAAGATTATACCAGGCATTAAGATTATCTGAATTTATCGAAAGCGCTTTTTCCAGGCACTTGATAGCTTCAGGATATTTCAGAAGTTTCCCCAGACAGACGCCTTTATTATTCCAGGCAAAAGGATCGTTAGCGTTTAGTGCAATAGCCCGGTCAAAACACTCAATGGCTTCGGGATATTTTTTTTCTTTGGAAAGCGCAATACCTTTATCATTCCAGGTATCCATAGAGCCTTCGGGATTCTCAGGCTTCGCTTCCCCGGTTATTTCCGCCGTTTTTTCAAGCTTCCCGTCTTTTTGTCCTCTGTCCTTATAGGTTTGCTCTTCTTCAGCTTTATCTTTACCCGCTCCGCAACCTGATAGAAAAAGAACTGAACTAACCAAAAGTAGACTATATAAATGTCTTCTCAATTTTTCCTCCAGCCTTTCTATCTTTAGCACCTGTTTTTTTAAATAAAATCCGTTGAAAAACGGAGTTTTATTGTATAATAAGCCATGACCAAATGCAAGAGCGTTCAGGTCCGCGGCTGGGGTCCGCGGTCCGCGACCTGCCTTGATTTTTAAGTTTAAAAGCCGTATAATCTAAGAATTAAACCGGGAGAAAATTTAATGGAAAACAAAGAACACGCGCACACACCTGAAGAATGGCAAACAAAGAAGAAACCTGTAACCGCCCAGAGTCTCGGGACTTCGTTTCTTTATAACCGGCAATACACCTTTGCGAAAGACAAATTTACCGCGACCGAATATGATAACTTCAAGTCACTGGCTATGGCTATAAGGGACCGTTTGGTTGAAAAATGGCTGCAAACGCAGGAAGAATACCACTACGAGAATAAAAAACGGGTTTACTACCTCTCCATGGAATTTCTTATCGGGCGTCTTCTGAGCAACTATATGATAAACCTGGATCTTGACGCCACGGCAAAAGAAGCCCTAAGCAAACTTTCGCTGGATTTTGAAGAACTGGCCGAAGAGGAAACCGATGCCGGTCTCGGTAACGGGGGACTGGGCCGTCTGGCTGCCTGTTTTATGGATTCCATGGCCACACTCGGCATTCCGACCCATGGCTACGGAATAAGATATGATTACGGCATATTCAAGCAGAAGATAATAAATGGCGGCCAAGTGGAATACCCGGACGAATGGCTAAAAAGAGAAAATCCCTGGGAGTTTGTCCGGCCGGAAAATGCGGTTCCCGTAAAGTTTTACGGGAAATCCCAGATGTCCCAGAATAACGCCAAACTGGCAGCTAAATGGATAGACACCGAAGATGTGCTGGCTATGCCTTTTGACATTCCCATTCCCGGCTACAAAAACGACAAGGTTAACACCCTCCGCCTCTGGGCCGGCAGAAGCAGTGAAGAGTTCAACTTCAATCACTTTAACTACGGCGACTATGAGCGCGCTGTCTATAACAAGGTCAACTCCGAAAATATTTCGAAGGTCCTCTACCCGAATGACGATTTTTATAAGGGCCGTGAACTCAGGCTAAAACAGGAATATTTTCTGACCGCTGCTTCCATCTCTGATATCCTCCGCAGATACAAGAAAGAAAATAAAGACCTGCACAAACTGGCGGAAAAAGTTGCCATCCAGCTTAACGATACCCATCCGGCACTGGCCATAGCCGAACTTATGCGCATCCTGGTTGACGAGGAATTTATTATCTGGGATGAAGCCTGGACAATAGTTCAGAATGTTTTTGCTTACACCAATCACACCGTGATGCCCGAAGCGATTGAAAAATGGGCTGTGGACCTTTTCGGCAAACTTCTTCCGCGGCATCTGCAGATAATCTATGAACTTAACGCGGATTTTATCGCCGGCTTAAGAGCAAAGTATCCCGGGGACGAAAGCCGGGTGGCCCGGATGTCTTTGATTGAAGAAGCGAATACCGACCTCGTACGCATGGCATACCTTTGCATCATAGGCAGTCACAAAGTAAACGGGGTTTCGGAACTCCACTCAAAGCTCCTTCAATCTTTTGTTTTTAAAGATTTTTATGAACTTTTTCCGGAAAGATTCACCAATAAAACCAACGGTATCACCCAGAGACGCTGGCTAATGGAAGCTAATCCGCTTTTGACGCGGCTGATAAGCGGCACTATCGGAAAAAAATGGACTTCCAACCTTTTTGAACTTGAAAAACTACTGCCGTTCAGGGAAGACGCCGGCTTCAGAGAGAAATGGAACGGTGTAAAAAGAGCCAATAAGGCGGCGCTTGCGGATTACATCTACAAACATAACGCGCTCAAGGTGGACCCTGATTCTATCTTCGATGTGCAGATAAAAAGAATTCATGAATATAAAAGACAAACGATGCTTTGCTTTTACATCATCTCACAGTACATCAAGTTGAAGAATAACCCCGATAGTGAGTTCGCGCCGAGAACCTTCATCTTCGGGGGCAAAGCCGCACCCGGCTATGCTATGGCAAAACTGATAATAAGATTCATAAACGGCGTCGCTAGAGTCGTTAATGAGGATAAACTCATAAAAAATAAGATTAAAGTGGTTTTTATGGAGGATTACCGGGTTTCACTGGCACAAAAAATCTTCCCTGCCAGCGACCTGTCTGAGCAAATCTCCACGGCCGGGACGGAAGCTTCAGGCACCGGCTGTATGAAATTTATGATGAACGGAGCATTAACCATGATGACCTGGGACGGCGCAAACATTGAAATGGCCCAGGAAGCCGGCGAAGAAAATATGTTCATCTTCGGCAACAGGGTCGAAGACATTGAAACTCTTAAAAAAAACGGCTACGATATTAATGGTTTCATCAAAAATTCCCGCGGCCTGACCGAAGTTTTCAATCTGCTTCGAAATAATTATTTTTCCTATCAGGAGTTCGGGTTATTCGATCCTCTCATTAACTCTATCTTAAACCAGGACAGATTCTTTATCTGCGCCGATTTTGACAGATATGAAAAGGCCCAGGAAGCGGCTACCCGGCTTTACCTGAATAAAGAATCCTGGATCAAAAAATCAATAATAAATGTCGCCAAATCAGGAAGTTTCTCCTCCGACCGGACCATCAAAGATTACGCGGATGAAATCTGGAAAGTAAAACACTCCTAATTTCACTTTTAAGAATAAAAAGGCGGCAAATACTTTCTTGCCGCCTTTTAGCATCGTCTTTACTCTTCTATTTGTCGAGTCCTTCAACTTTCGTATTCAGTTTTCTCATTACATCCCCTGCCTGCTTCGCGTTGTCAATTATATGCGGGGTTAAAAAAAGCATCAGTTCTGTTTTTTCCTTGACTTGATCCTGGTACCGGAATAAAAATCCCAAAAGCGGAATATCCCCGAGTATGGGCAGTTTATTCTCCGTATTGGAAACAGATTCAGTAATAATTCCGCCCAGAATCATAGTCTCGCCGCTTTTAACTCTGACAGAAGTGGACGCCTGCCGGTTATCCACGACTGGCGCTCCAAAAAAGGTCGTCTGAGTTATTTTACTTACCACCTGGGAAACTTCCATAGTGACAAAGTCATCAGAATTTATGTGCGGTGTGACCGTAAGTATGGTACCGACGGTATTATAGTTATAAGTATATATGACCTGACCGCTTGAAGTAGTCTGACTCCCGGTCAAGTTGGGCACCTGCTGCCCGACATTAACTACGGCTTTTTGGTTATCCAGGGTTAAAATCCGCGGTGCGGCTTTTACATCTACTTTGGTTTCCGCCATAAGATTATGAATAAAAACTTTGGCATTGTCTTTTATCAAGGTGTAGTTGAAGGTAGGAGTTTTACCTGCCAGCCCAAGATTGGAATTCAGTATGCCGGAAGAATTATCAAACTGTCTGCCGTTAAAATCAAGCGGCGCTGAATCAATGTTAAATTCCACGCCCAACTGGAATTCTGAATTCAGGGTCACATCCACCACCAGTACCTCTACCAGAACCTGGCGCTGCATCTGGTCAAGCTGTTCAATAGTGTTTTTTATCAAAGCAAGAGTCTGCGGCGAAGCTACGGCAACCACAGAATTGCTTTTTGCCTCGGAGACGATGGTAATTTTTTCCGTTTCCGGTGCAGCCAAACCGCGCTGCCCGAAATACTGCTGCTGCGTCTGCTGCGTTGCCGGCGTAACGCCGAGGAAAACATTATTTAAGACATCGGAAAGAGTTTTCGCATCGGCATATTTGAGGCGGAAAACCGAAACCCCGATAGCACGGTTTGAAGCTCTTTCAAGATTTTCTATAATTTTGAGCAAACCTTTAATATTAGAGAGGCTGTTTATCACAATTATAGAGTTTGCGGCTTCATTGCTCATTACCAGACCCCAGATCGGGACTAAGGCCGCCAGATCGCTTCTAAGTTTTGTAGCTGTAAGATTTTTCAGAAATATTATCTGGCTCACCACTTCATCGCCTTCAGTTGCCAGTTCAGGGTCGTTATTTACAACTACGGGGATATTCAACTGCCGGATCCCGCCTATCGGGACAATTTTTAGTACATCACCCACAAAAAGAGAACAATAACCTTTCCCCATAAGTACCGTATCCAGAATCTTAAACGCCTGTTCAAGAGAGATAGAACCTTTGCTGTAAATAGTCACATTGCCGCTGACCGGACCTATTCTTTTTGAAACATCCGGTTTTGCCGGCTGCGGCTGTCCGCCGTAATACGGCTGCGCTACCGCCGTTCTCGCCGCCAGGGTTTGGGGGTCTGTCGGCAGGTCGGTGGCTACTTCTGCTCCGGTGTTTATTATGGTAAGGCCGCTGGCTTTTGTCAGGAAATCAAAGAGCTTGACGATATCCTCATCTTTAAAGGAAAACTGCACCTGTTTATTCCAGTCAATGCCGGCAATTGCGGAGTACTTTTTATAAGGCACATTAGGAATAACCGTAGAACTACCCGTCATAAGCGAAGTTTCTATGGACTTTTCTCCTGTTACAAGCGCCGCCGGCGAAACTGTTCCTGTTGTCACCGTTACTTGGGTAAGCGCAGGTTCCTGCATGGACTTTAATATATCTCTTTTTGCTGCGCATGAGGTAAAAATCACGGCAACAACTAACAAAATACTGTATCTTCTAAACATAATTTTCTCCTTTTTGCACAAGATTAATTCACCGCCTTAAAACCGGCTAAATTCTAAGCACGAAACTCGTATCCGCTTAAAAAGAAACAAAGACGATTCATTTCTCTCTTTTTTTTGCCTCTATTTTCTTTTTCGAATTTCGAGTTTTTCACTTTGTGCGTTTATCTCCCGCTGCCGGATCGTCTACTGGGCCGGCTTCTGTTTTGCGAACTCCCCATGAAGGAATCTTTGGGAATGCCCATTTTTTTAAGTTCTTCCTCGGTAAGTCCGGTGGTGTTCTTCTGCGGAAGCTCAGGCAGTTCAGACTCGGCCGTAATTTCGGCGCCCGGAGCTTTTTCAGATTTACCAGTATCTCCCTTTAAAATTTCCTCTTTAAGTACCTTTGGAATGCTGTCTTCGGGTGTTGTTTCACCCAGTACCCACGAGATTTTTTCGGCGCCTGTCTTTATCTCCACGCTTTCCCCGCTCCATTTAAGTGCAAGTCCGCCGCCCTTTTTCAGGCTAACCGCGTATTTTAACGCCGCGCCTTCTTTTTTAAAGAGCAATATGTCCCCGTCTTCGTCGCTCATAGCCGCTGTCAAAATCCAGTTTTCAATTCCTGCCGCCTTAGTTTCCGGAGGTTTAACTTCTGGTTTACCGTCACTTGCCGCAAAAGGATCTCTTTTTAGCGCCTTAAATTTAGTCCCATCCGCATAAAATGTTTTCCCGCCGAGCCGCTTTGTTGAAATAGAGACGGAAGCAATCGTCTCGAGCTGGCGCATTCCTTCATAAGTCCCTCCACTCTGTGAACTTATCCGGAAATTGGAGATATACATGGCCGGTACGGTGTTTTCTGCTATAAAAAGCAGTCTCGCAAAAGTTGAGGCGTTTGAACCAAGTTTTAACTGAAAATTTGCCATCCCTTTTGAACCCTGGCTGCCCGAGGCCTGAAAGTTCTTCAACTTGACTCCGCTATTGACCGTGACCCCCTCCATATAGTTATACATGTAGATAATCGCACGCCCGGGATCAAGAGGTTTGACGCCTATCTCCTTATCTGCGGCTTTTATTCTGATAATCTCATTTTTAGCATTGAGGATATCGGAAAGATTTTCCGAGTAATTTTTAAGCGCCGGTTCCAGAAAAAGGAGCACAGGCAGGGCAGCCGAAGCGACCAGCACCCCGAGGGAAAGAATAATTTTCTCTCTCAGGCCGAGGCTGTTTAAATATTTATTACTCATTTCGCCACCGCCTTAACCCTTATTTTAAGCATAAACTGGGTAACCTGCCCGCCGCCGGTTGCCAGCTCATTGGCAAAAGCCAGCTCCGATGAAAGGCCCCGGACATGATTTAAGGAATCTATGAAAACAGTAATGTCTTTTCTGGCTTTTGCCGTGCCTTTCAGGTTTACTTCCCCTTTATTGTCTCCGGACATTTCATTTAAGACTATCTCTTCCGGTACAGCATTCATTATTTCACTTACGGCGGCCGCCCATTTTCTGCCGCCCTGGACTTCCAATCCGGAAAGCTCGCTCCGAAGTTCATCCCGTTCAACCGCAGCCAGGCCGGTTAAAAAATAAACAATCCCCGCACCGGCAACTATTAGGGCAAAAATAACCGCGGCAGCCCGGAGCAGTTTAGTATAGACCGGTACCACGCCTTTTTTCCCCGCAAGATTTTTAAAAAGATCCAGACTAAGCGCTTCTTTTTCCGTAGTCAGCAGGAAAAGGCCGTATAAGAGGAGCCAATCCGCACCGGGGCCCTCAAGGCCCGCCTTTTTTAGAAATTCACCGGGGAGGTCAAGCGACACGCCGTCTTTAATTTCCGCCCCTGCGAAAAATATTTTTTTAATACTTTTACCGTCTTTGCTTAAGGAGGCCAGGGTGGCGGTAACTTCCACATTAAGTTCCCTGTCTTTTATTTCAAAACCCCGGCTCAAAAATATGACCCCTTCCTGACAGGCGATAATATCCGCGCGCGCGCCGCTTACACAGACCAGAAGTGCAGGTTCCACGGTATAAACCGCGCTTTTTTTGAAAACTTCAAAAAGTGCCAGGGTCGTAGGAATCAGGGCTGCTGGCCGCACTTTAACTTTCTCCAAGGGTTCGGAGTAATTTTTTATTTCTTTGAGAGAGGCCGCGCAAAGCAAACCGGTCTTTCTGTTTTTTATGAAGCCGTAATCAAAAGCGGTGTTTTCTTTCCCAAAATGCAGGCCTTCCTCAAGCTCCAGGTCCGCGCTTTCTTTAAGGGCTGCCGGTGTTCTTTCCTGCGGCTCTAAATTTCGGAAAACACATTTTTCCCGCGGAAATAACAGGGAAATATTTTCTTTAGGAAAATCAGAAAAAAGGCTGCCAAAAACTTCACTAAGCCCGCGGCCCTGTTCAACCCGGAGGACCCTGGCTTTTAAAACCGATATTTGTTTGTTCTTTTTCTGCAGCAGCAGGGCTCTTACACAGCCCGAGCCCGTTTCCAGCAATACTATCTTATTGCTCGCCATAAAAAACCCCCAAAACAGCAGTTTCAACACGACCCTTTAGTATATAATACACTAATGAAACCCAATCTTTCTATCAGGAATTCACTTAAGCGCTCGCTTTTAATCAATTAGAAATCAGCCCACCTGCGGTGAGGTCTCGCCCCAATGCTAACAATCAGGAATCAGAAATCAACAATTTTGAGCGAAGTAGCGAAATCCGCCAACGCTTTGTGGCGGAAGTAATCAAGCTACTCCTGCCAGAAGTACCTGATAAAAACTTTCTCATGCTCGCCGGGTCCGTTGGTATTAAAAACTGCATTGACCTTTGCCATCGCTCCGTTACAGTTGGAAGCCACCCGGACTCTTTTTGTCATACTTTCCACACAAAAGTATCTGACAAATCTGGGATTAAACCTTCTGCCGTTCTGCCTTATAAATGCCGCCATTGCCTGGCTGCTGATAGGCCTTTTTGATACTATAAGATCCGCCAGCGTATCCGGGCCGTTAAACTCTTTAATATAAGCCTTTAGTACCGGCAAAGTTGCGGTATTTATATTTAAGGCTCCCTGTGAGCCCGAGGCACTGTCATACACGGTAAAATATGGCAACAAAGTAAATACATCATTTACATCCATATCCGGAACAAGGCCTAATTCTTCCACATTCAAATAAACCCCGCCGTTTTGTTTTCTCCAATTAAGGATGGCCTGGGATTTTTTATCATAATCCCCGATTTTTACTTCTTTTAAAATATCCCTTATAACTTTTATCGGCGCGTTATTAATATTTGACTTTCCGCCTTCGTCTTCAAGCACAGCCGTATAGGTCCCCTCCCCGAAAGATACACCGGCATTTGCCGCGTTGAGTTCATTTATCCCGGAAATTGTAGAGAGTTTAAGTTTATCTTTTTTGGCAAAGTCCGTATAGATGACATCATAGGCGCCTGCGGCTGCTATATAATAAGATTTCAAATAATTCTCGTAATTTTTAAGCGCGCGGGTCTGATACCTGACATAGAGAATCAGCCCGCCGGAAATAACCACCAGCAAGGCCGCCACCCAGATAACGATTATGGTTACATATCCCCGGCTTCTATTTTTCATAGGTAGTCACGCCCATAATGGTTTCGAGATATACGGGTCCGCTGCGGCTCCCGCTGCTACCGGCGGTAACGCCGGCTTTTATGAGCCGGGGCAAAAGGCCGTGGAAAGTTACGCCCTTTTTCTTGGAAGTATCCCATTCCAACTCCCAGGAATTGCCGTTAAAATAAGAGAGCTGCAATCCTGCTACCCCCTCAAAAACCTCGATTTCTTCTTCCTGCCACGGTAAAACTGATTTATCCCAGCTGACTTTTCTTTTCAAAACACTGATTTCACTGCCTTTCTCTATTGCTTCAAAATAATAAGTGACCCTGCAGATATCAGATCTTCTCGGGAAATTTTCCGGCCAGTACAAGGAAACCGGCCTTGAATAACAAATCATCTCCAAACTGTTTTCTCCGCCTATAAGACAAAAATACCGCCGGCTAAGCCGACCCAGGTTCTTAGTAAGAATAGGTTCGGCGGCCACGACACTTTTTATATCCCGCGAGAGAAGTTTAAGCGTTACTCTGGCATTCTGCAGAGCCTCACCTTCGCTAAAAGCCCTGCCCCAGGCGGAAATACCGGCCGAAAAAGCACCGTAAACCGAAGCGGTAATAAGAACGATAATAGAAAGAGCGGCCATTAGTTCAAGAAGCGTAAACCCCTGATGACGAGTATTTTTATTCATATTCAATATTTCTCCAATTAACTATGAAAAGAAAATAGGTACAAGGAACTAGATTGAAACCTTCACTTATTCTTTTTTTTTCCAACCATCCAAACCTCCGAACATCTAACCCTCTCTGCTAAGTTTACTTGGCGAGATCTCGTCCACCTAAAGGCGAGACAGATGTTCCTCCGGCATTCCGCCTTGCGGCCCTATTTTCGTTGTAAAAACTTTGTTTCGAGAGAGAAATCCTTGGAACTGCCCCGGGACTGCCAGGCTACAATCACTTTTAGCCGGGTCAGATTATAATTCCCGCTCATTTCTAACTTCTGGCTTTGCGCTGTCCAGGTAAAGACGGGCACCGCCGGGCTAAAATCACCGGTCATCTCTTCTTCCAGAGTCCCGGCTGCTTTAAGTTCTTCCAGCTTGGATTGAGAAAGGAAAGCCGCCTGGGTTTTCATTTTAATATCTTCCATTCTGTTGATAGCTTCCGAAAAAAGATAGAGGCAGGAGACCATAACAAGGCTCAAAAGCCCGACACCAACCAGGGCATCGAGCAAAATATACCCTGCACCACTCACTTTAGACTCGGATGCAGGGCTCAGCCCTGTACCTGAGCATTTTGCGAATGGTTCGGGGCGCAGCCCTTTAATATTAGATATATTATTAATTTTCTTCATTGGGTTGAACCGGGACTCAGATAGCTGCCGGGAAATACTTTTACTGCACCGGTTGTGTGAGAAAAATATATCGTATAGGTGTTCCCCCGGGGATCATCTAAAACCAGCCTCGCGGCTTCCGCGCTGCCATCCGGGTAAAAAGTAACAAAGTCACTGCTCACCGAAGCCACCGGTTCCATCAGAGCACTCCTGGGCGTTACAAACTCCCTTATGATAGTTTTTTCCGTCAATGTCTGCAATTTTATGGCGGGCGACGGGATATACACACCCTGTTCCGTATATTCCGCAAGCCAGTAGGAATTATTTGAGAGATCCAGATAAAAACGGACATTTATACCTTTGGCCCCGGAAAGCTCACCTGCCAGTCTAGCGGTGGAGCCTAAAGTCATCGCATCAGAATAGACCGTTCTGGCCGCCAGAAAATTTCCCAGCCAGATAACTGTGAGTCCGGAAATGACCGCCAAAATTACAAGTACGACCGCAAGTTCGAGGAAGGTAAAGCCCGGGAAAACATTACCTCTTAAGATACTTTTATTGCTCCGTAACTTCATCTTCCTTCCTTAAAGTTTGTTTAATATTTTAATTTTCCGTTGCAGTCCAATTCGTGATATCGGCATCCGGGCCGGTGCCCCCTTCCTTGCCATCCCGGCCGAGGGAATAAATATCATAAGATGTGGTGTTATTCGTTCCCGGATTCACATAGATATAAGGATTTCCCCAGGGATCTTTAGGAACTCTTTTTTTCAGGTAAGGGCCTTTCCAATTTGTCGGTACGGGCGGAATATTAGTAATACTTAAAAGTGCCTCAAAACCCTGTTCTGAGGAAGGATAGCTGCCGTTATCGGCTTCATAAGCGTCAAAAGCGGTCTCTAACGCCGCAATATCGGCCTTTGCCGCCGCGATTCTTGCGTCTTCTGTCCGGCCGACAAACCTGGGTGCAACCACTGCGGCCAGTATTGCAATTATGGCAATAACCGTAATAATCTCTATAAGCGTAAAACCTTTTTCCTTGTCAAACCGCGTACACCTTTGCCTTTTCATATTTTTCTCCTCATAAATGTTACTGTAAAACAAACAACTTGGGTCTATAAACGTCCGTAAAAGTCTATCAAAGTCTATAACCGTCTTTAAAAATCTATAAAAGTTCTTAAAAGTATTTCACTATAGTATTTTACTTTATGTACCTTTCAGACCATTACGAACTTTTACAGACCCTTACGGACCCTTACGGACTTTTACAGACCATTACGGACCTTTACGGACATTTACGGACCTTACTGACCTTTACGGACCCTTACGGACCTTTACGGACCTTTACAGACCTTTATGGACCGCAGTTATTTCACTATCGCACTTATGTTCATTATCGGCAATAATAGCGCCAGCGCCATATAGCCTACCATAAGAGCTATCCCTAAAATAAATAGCGGCTCTACCAGTATCATAAGTCTTCTTGTCGAGGTTTCTGTTTCCCTTTCGTAGGAAGCCGCAATCTTGTTTAAAACAATCTCCATCTTGCCTGTTTCCTCCCCGACCTGCATCATCTGGATAACCGGTTTCGGAAAGAAGTCAAACTCCCTCAGAGCTTTGGAGAGTGAGTCACCGCGCTGAACATTTTTTATCACGATTAGTATATAATCAGAAAGCACCCGGTTGCCTATACTTGTCGAAGTAACAGAGAGTGCTTCAAGCAGGGGAACTCCGCTCCCGAGCATCACCGAAAGCAGAAAAAAGAATCGGGAAAGGACCGCTTTGTGGACGGTCTTGCCGACAAAAGGCAGTTTTAGAATCAGCACATCAACTTTTTTTCTCCCTTTTGCGGTTTGAATATAGCGCCGGAAGAAGATTGCCGCGGCGGCCACGACCGCAAATATTAGCCACCAGAAGCCGGCAAAAAAGTCGCTGGCTTTCATAAGAATAAGTGTCGGCAAAGGCAGTGCCTGATTATAATCGGCAAATATGGCGACAAACCGGGGCAGGACGAAGACTAAAATGAGCACGAGGACAACCACGCCGAAAGCAAGTATTACCAGAGGGTAAATCATCATGGTAAAGAGCTTCGACTTAAATTCTTCCTCCCATTCCAAAAGGTCCGCATACTTCATAAATACAGTTTCGAGCAGTCCGGAAACCTCGCCGACTTTAGTGAGCCCTACCATAAGCGGTGGAAAGATATTCTTGTATTCCGCAAGACACACCGAAAAAGGCGCACCGTTTTTTATTTTATCTTTTATAGCCAGGACTGTGGCCTTTAAGGTTTTATTTTCAATACTTTCGCTTATAGTGGTTAACGCATGATAGAGCGGCACACCCGCGGAAATCATGGTAGAAAGCTGCCTCACAAAAAAACTAAGATCATGCACGCCCACAGGCTTAAAAACACCAAAACCCGCTTTTAATTTCAGCGTTTCAAGAAGCTGTGAGATTCGCGTTATTCCGGCAGTTTTATATTGGCTCATCTTCCTGGGTCACTTTGATTATCTCATCTATGGTGGTAAGCCCCTCTTTCACTTTCTCCCAGCCGTCTTCCCGGAGCGTTCGCATCCCGTTGGCTATGGCGGCCGCTTTAATCTCACTGGTCATAGCATGATCCATTATTATTTTCTTTAAGGGTTCATTCATAACAAGCAGTTCATAGATACCGCTTCTGCCGTAGTAGCCGGTATTAAGGCACTTGTCACAGCCCTTGCCCTTATAAAACTTTTCGCCGTTGCTAATCTTAAATCTAAGGTCTTTCAAATACTCTTTATCCGGCTGGTATTCAATTTTGCAATCATTATCAATAACCCTAATAAGACGCTGAGCCAGAATACCGACAACGGAGGAAGCCACAAGATAGGGCTCTATACCCATATCAATAAGCCTGGTGGCCGCGCCGGCGGCATCATTGGTATGCAGAGTGGCAAAAACAAGATGGCCCGTCAAAGAAGCGCGGATGGCTATCTCGGCGGTCTCCAGGTCCCGTATTTCACCGACCATTATAATATCAGGATCATGCCTGAGAATGTGCCTTAACCCTCTGGCAAAAGTAAGCCCGATTTTGCTGTTTACCGGGATCTGATTTATCCCTTCGACGCTGTATTCCACCGGTTCTTCCACCGTCATAATTTTTCTTTCAGGAGAATTTATCTTGGAAAGCGCGGAGTACAAAGTGGTAGTTTTACCGCTGCCGGTAGGGCCGGTTACGAGAATTATTCCGTACGGTTTTTCTATGAGTTTTTCAAATTTTATAAGAGTATCCGGGAGCATCCCGAGTTCTTTCAATCCGTAACGGACACTGGTCTTGTCAAGAATACGCAGCACCACACCTTCACCGTAAAGTGTCGGGATAGTAGAAACCCGGCAATCTATCTGCTTGCCCGAGGATTTCATCTCTATCCTGCCGTCCTGCGGTAAGCGTCTTTCGGCTATATTCATTTCGGCCATTATCTTGATTCTCGAAACTATTGCGCCGCGGAAATATTTAAGCGCGGGGGGAATGGGTACATCCCGGAGATTTCCGTCCACGCGAAAACGGATTTTCAGGCCTTTTTGCTGGGGTTCAAGATGAATGTCAGTGGCTCTTTCTTTAAGCGCTTCTATGAATATCTGGTTAACAAATTGGATGACCGAGGTATCCTGGGCCATCGCCGTATCGTCAATCTCTTCCAGTTCTTTAAATTCGCCGTTCTTTTCGACAGCCGCAGAACCGCTCTCAGCCACCATCCGGGCCACGGTATCGGCACCGACGCCGTAATATTTTTTGATGGACGAGGTTATCTCTTCCTCAGAGGCAATAAGGGGTTTAATTTTTTTTCCGAATATAAGAGCCAGTTCATCAAGCATCTGGATATCGTAAAGGGCGGTAACAGCCACAACGATCTCGCCGGCTTCTTCTTTGACAGGAATAACTTTGAATTTGCTTGCTATTTTTAGCGGAAGTTGAAATAAAAGGTTCTGGTCAATTTCAAGAGCCGGAGTTTTTTCCACAATTTCTCCTTCAAAAAGAAGCGCTGCCATTTCACATATTGTACCACTTCTAAAGTCCTATTCCAATAAAGGAAATTGAGTTGTCTTGCAAAACAGTAAATAATTTTTAAAAATATATACTTTTAGACGCAAATAACGAAGAAATGTTAACAAAATTAGCGTATTAAAGCAGGAAGAAGAACGAACTACAGAGATTGGACCCGGGTACCGCGGAAAAGTTCCATTTTTAAGGAAACAAAAGCCTTTTCCGTCAATACCCGGTTCTAATTGTCTAAAATATTTAGCTTACTGCTAAAATAATAAGCGCTCTTTACTTACTTTCGGAACTTACAACAACATAAAAGCTGTTGCCGGCTCTCTCAAGTACAAACAATACGCCTTCTTTCAAATTTGCAGCCTTCACGACATTGTAAAATGCATCGGTATCCGTTATTTCATTTGAATCTATTTCTTTAACAAGATCCCCTACCTGAATATCAGCTTTATCTGCGGGACTGCCCTTCTCAACCGCCATGACAATCACACCCCGGCTGCTTTTAATCCCAAATTTCCTGGCAATATTTTCGTTAAAGTTCTTGACTGTTATCCCCACATCCTTATTTTTAGTATCTTTTTCTTCTTTGATTTTCGGTTTTCCGCCGGCCGTTTTTTCGCCCCAGGGTGCAAGCAATATCTTAATATCTTTTTCCTTGCCTTCTCGTATTACCTTAAAAACTGCAGTTTCCCCGACTTCTCTGGCGGCCACCATCTCGACAACATTCTTCGGCGTCAACACTTCCTTGCCGTCAAACCTGATAATAACATCGCCGCTCTTAAGCCCTGCTTCTTTACCCGGGCCTTTCTCATCCACCTCAGTTATTAAAACACCCGTACTTACTTTAAGTTTTTTGGCCAGTTTCGCATCAATTTCCTGCAGCCGGACTCCGACCCAGGGGGTTTCATCACTGTTCTTTTTGCCTTCCATAAGAGTTTTTAGTTTCGCTTTCACATCATTTATGGGAATAGCAAAGCCGACACCCATATTCCCGATGCTGCCTGCGCCGAAACTGCCGCCTATAGCCATATTAATGCCTATAACTTCGCCTTCCAGGTTAAAGAGCGGCCCGCCGGAATTACCGGGATTTATAGGAGCATCCAGCTGGATTATATGGGGAATTCTTTTTGGAATACCCTCTATATCCATATTGTCGAATAATCTCCCCTTGGCCGAAACAATACCCATCGTGACCGTGTTTTCATACCCGAAAGGATTACCCACCGCCAGAACAATATCTCCGACCATTACCCGCTCTGAATCCCCGAGCTCTACAACCGGGAATTTATCATCAGATTTAATTTTAATTATAGCTATGTCGTGCCGCGCATCATAGCCTTTTATCTCCGCTTCGTATTTTTTTTCATTTGTGAGTATTACTTTTACACTTACCGCGTCCTCTATGACATGATAATTAGTGAGAACATATCCGTCAGCGGTTATAATCATCCCGCTGCCTATGCCTCCCATTTTCTGCTCATTAAAATCTTTCCGGAATCCGTCATCTTCGTTCTGATTCCCCGGGTCATTTTCGTTCTTTTTAAAATACTTTTTAAGATCCGGAAAATTGAAATCAAAATTAAAACCGTTGCCGCCGCCTTTTGGAACCTTAACCTTCCTTTCTGTGGCAATGTAGACCACCGTTGGGCTGGACTGCTTCGCTATTTCCCGGAAGTTATTTTGCAGGGCTCTGGCCTCGGGGGCCACGGTTATCTTTGCAAAAACAGGCAACGCGCAAAACAAGAGCGCCGCAATTGCCCCGGCAAAAATATATTTTTTGGTTTTCATAAATATTCCTCCTTTGAAAGTGTTTTTAACAGTCTGTAAAGGTTCGTCTATAAAAATACGTAGCAGTCTATAAACGTCCATAAAGGTTCGTAAAAGTTCTTTATCGTTAAACGATTTTAGACACTTAGATGCTAAAAGCGCAGCTTCCGCCCAGGCGGATGCTCAAATATCATAATATTTGCATTTTTGAAGGCAGATACACACCCTCCAAAAAGATCGGCGGGCATGGATAAAAACAGATGACACATATAGACAACCGAAACAATTAAACATCCCTCAATAATTTTAGACCCTTATAAACCTTAAAAACTTTACAAACCTTACAAACCCTACTACCCTTCCAGACCCTTATGTACCTTCCCCTATTCCGCTATTTCAAGTTCAAGTGTTACGATATCCGACGCCTTGAGATTTTTAATAGCGGCTAATTCTTTTTTGCCGGGTAGCTTCATAATATAGCCCAGCCGGTTTAATTCTTTCACCGCTTCCTCATATTTGCCGGCAGCGACCGTAACTGTGTATTTTTTACTCAATTTTAACGCGCTCTGTCCGCCCAAAGAAAGACCGGGGTCAATCAGACCGCCACTGCTGCCTTCAAAACTGCTGACGGAATTACCCGGGTCAAAACCGGCGCGTGAAATATTGCCGGCGCGCAGGAGCAGTCCCCCCGGAGTCTTCTCTTTTTCTGCCGTTTTAGTTTCTATTTTATTTTGAACAATAGGTTTATTAACTTGAGCAAGAGGAACTAAAGACACCCCGGGAATATAATTACTTATAAGAATACCGGTCAACAGGCCTATCAGAACGCCGGCCACGGCGACGGAGGTGTTTTGAAAGTTTAAATAAACCATAAACCTGCCAAAAAGAGGCTTCCGGAGCCCGCCCAGCTTTTTTTCCAGGCCCGGGTAAAAACTCTCAGGAAGTTTTTCTTCCGGCACCGACTTCAAATAGCGAAAGGAACTTGAGAGTGCTCGAAATTCCCGGGCACATTCCCCGCATAAAAGAAGATGTTTTACTATGCTTTCTTTTTTTAAAGCAGATAATTCATCCTCCCGGTATTCAAAAAAGAGTTCTCTAATCTCTTTACATTCCATATTCTTTTAGCCTCTCTTTTTTTTGTAAAAAAATGCTTTTTAATTCTTCCCGGCCGCGGCTTATTCTTGATTTTACTGTTCCAATATTTACACCCGTAAGTTTAACTATCTCCTCATAGGAAAAACCTTCAATATCTTTAAGTATGACCGGTAACCGGTAAGGTTCCGACACCTTTGCCAGGGCTTCGTCTACAAACTTTTTATGCTCCTCTTCCTCCAGCTCTTTTTCCGGGCTTTGGGCGGCAGTTTCCGCCGCATTAGCACCCTCAATTTCAAAAGAACGGCTGATAATATCTTTACCGTACTTTTTCATTCTATTTATCGAATAATTAACGGCGATACGCTGAAGCCAGAAGTAAAATGGCGCCTCCCAGCGGTATTGCTTGATTTTTTTATAGGCCTGAACAAAAACATCCTGGGAAAGTTCCAGCGCGTCTTCCCTGTGCCTCAGATAGCGATACACCACCGAGTAAATCCTCGCGTCATAAAGTTTAACCAGGTAGAAAAATGCGTCCCTATCCCCGGTTTTTTGAATTTTCTTAATCAATTCATTCTCGTAATTCCGGGAAACTTCCTCTATGACTTTTTGAGCATCATCTTTCATGTTTACAATCCTACTGTCTACGAAATTTTGTATTCAATTTTTGCTTTTACTTTTTACTTTGTGCCTTGTACTTTGTCCTCACTTCGGCGGCAATCCAAACCTATCAAGCGGCATCCAAACCAGAATTGGCCGGCCTATAAGCCGTTCTCTCGGCACAAAGCCCCAAAACCTGCTGTCGTTGCTGTTATCTCTGTTATCTCCCATCATAAAATAATAATCCTGGTTCACGGTAATTTTAGAGCTGCCTTCGGCTATTAACTGTTTATAAAACGGGGCAATAAACTTATTCTCCACATTCGCGCCGTTCATAATAATCTCTCCGCTGTCTTTCAGTTCAAAGGTGTCTCCCTTTTTCGGCACCTGAAAAGGTTTTAAATTATCCCTCTGGTAGCTCTCGCCCGGAATAATAGTGTTATCAAGGTGTTTTTTGTAGGTTTCCTCCTGTTTCTCCCCGTTTATGTACAAGGTTTTGTTTTTAAGCTCCAAAATGTCCCCGGGAAGACCTACGCATCTTTTTACATAGACCTTATCGGTCTCCTGCGGCGGCAAAAATACAATAATATTTCTGCGTTTCACCTTTGACCATTCCACCGCCTTTTTTGTAGTAAAGGGCAGTTTGAAGCCGTAAGAAAGCTTATTTACAAAAAGATGATCTCCCACCAGCATAGTTGATTCCATAGATCCTGTCGGAATCGTAAAAGCCTGCACAACAAATTCTCTTATAAGAAGTGCTATCACTAGCGCCGAAATCAGACTTTTTATCCATTCCCAGGCCGCTCCTTTATGTGTTTCTTCCGGAACCAGCTTACTATTTTCAGTCATTATTCCTCCGTATATTATTAAGACAATTTTTAAGTCATAAATGTTCCCAAATTCAAACACCTGAAAACACTGTAATTTTATGCCATAAGTATATTTTATACCCTTTCAAAGGAACCTTCAAGGAAAGAAGAACAAAAGAAGAACAAAATAAGTCCATAAAGGTCCGTAAAAGTCTATAAGGTTCGTAAGGTCTAAAATCGTTGAGGGATATTTATTATTTTGATCCGTGTATCCATGCCCGCCAATCTTTTTGGAGGGTGTGTCATCTTTCTTCTAATCCATGCCATCAGCCGACAGGCGCAAAAACAATATTTTTTGGTTGGAATTAACAGGTAGATATTTCTCCTGCAGAGTTGTTTTTATCTATTTTCCTTTAAGAATCTACAGACCGTCTAATAATATCCCTCAACGATTTTAGACCTTACGGACTTTATGGACCTTTATAGACTTTTACAGACCTTTCTTTTCCGTCCACTCTTCTCTTAATTAATCCTAACCGCCAGACTTATAAAATGCGTTGCGCCCAACTCGTCATATAATTTATAACCGTAATCTAAGGATAAAATATCAAACTGCACGCCAAAGCCGGCGGTCAGGCCTTCCAAAGTATTATTTGCTTCCCCTATCTTATATCTGTAGCCGGTGCGGAAAGTTATTTTCTCGAGGGTCAGGATTT
The DNA here is from genome assembly GCA_903928075.1 of Candidatus Firestoneibacteriota bacterium. Taxonomy (GTDB): domain Bacteria; phylum Oederibacteriota; class D2-FULL-39-29; order D2-FULL-39-29; family D2-FULL-39-29; genus CAIYPD01. The sequence continues at coordinate 6,847 of CAIYPD010000093.1, read as the reverse complement.
CCAGACCCAGAGAAATGGTTGAAACACCCCGGTAAGGGATATTTAGGTCCAAGCAGAGATTAAGTTCTTTACCCAGATAAGTTAGGCCTGCTTTAAGGTTGGCCGGAGCATCCGCAAAGGTTCCAATATTTTGCGCGCTGAGCCCGGCGTAGAACTGCGGTCCGAGCCCGGCGTTTACTCCAATATCGAAGAAAGGCTTGTAATCCGAATAATCATCAATAACTTCGTAAGGCATCTTAAAACTAAAACCCAAAGAAAGGCCGTTTAACATTTCTGCCGCCAGGGTCACCTGGGGAATAAACTGGTAAGGCGTAAATTCACCGGCCGGCACACCGTTTAAGTCCCTTCTCTCCTGTGTGCCGTTATTAATATAGGCTGCACTCACGCCTAAAACAGCTCCCGGCAAAATAAAAGCAGCCCCGGCGTATTCATAGCGCACCCCGGGTAAAAATTCCGCATGAGAAAAGTTTAAAACTGAGGTTTTTAGCCCGAAAAGTGAGGCAGGATTATAGTAGAGCCCGTTGATATTGCCGGGCATACCGGCAAAGGCTTCCGCCATGCCGACAGGCCTGGCGCCGGCCGGATTATTAAGATAGGAATAACTAACAGCGCCCGGACAGTTCCCCGCTATCCAGACTAAAAACAAAAAGATCACCCCGGTCTTTTTCATTTTAGCAGTTCTTTAAACTCCTTTTCCGTCAGGACCTTTACTCCGAACTCTTTAGCTTTTTTTAATTTGGAACCGGCACCCGGGCCGGCCACCACATAATCGGTCTTTCTGGAAACACTGCCGGAAGCACTGCCGCTCATTTTTTTCACCTCAAACTCGGCCTCATCCCGGGTCATCGTCTCCAGTTCTCCCGTAAAAACAAAACTCTTATTTTTAAACCTGCCCTCCCCCGAAGACAGCATCCTCTCTTCTTCCGTACGGTCAGTATTAACGCCGGCCTTTTTAAGTTTTTTTATTGCCGCAATATTACCCTTTTGTTTAAAGAAATTGACAATGCTTTCGGCTACTTTGGGTCCGACCCCTTTTATAGCCTGCAGTTCTTCCATCGAAGCCCCGGTAAATTGCTCTATATTCTCATATTTCGTTGTCAGTATCTCCGCCGTGTGCTCCCCGACATCGGAGATGCCCAGAGCGAAGAGCAGGCGGGCCAGGGTATTTTTTTTACTGTTTTCCACCGCGGCTATAAGATTGGCGGCGCTTTTTTCCCCGAGCCGTTCAAGTTTTTCAAGTTCCTCTTTTTTAAGAGTATAAAGGTCGGCGTAATCCTTAAGCATTTTATTTTCTATAAGCTGCCTGATTATGGCCGGACCAAAACCGTCAAGATTCATTGCACACCTGAGGGTAAAATGCTCTATACGCCCTTCCACCTGGGCCGGACAGGCGACATTCTGGCAGCGCCAGGCTACTTCCCCGTCAAGTCTGACAATTTGAGAACTGCAGACCGGGCAGGTCCCGGGCATTCTGAACTCTTTTTCCCGTCCGGTTCTTTTTGAAACTACACTACTTACTACTTTGGGAATAACTTCCCCGCCTTTTTCAATAACCACTGCATCGCCTTCGCGGATATCCTTCCGTTTTATTTCATCTTCATTATGGAGCGTGCACCTGCTGATGGTCGAACCGGATAAAAATACCGGTTCCAGTTCGGCTACCGGCGTGATAATACCGGTGCGCCCTACCTGCAGGGTTATTTTTTTGAGTTTGGTCAGAGCCTGTCTGGCTTTGAATTTGTAAGCAATGGCAAAGCGGGGACTTTTATTGGTAGTCCCGAGTATTTTTTGATATTCGTAGGAGTTTATCTTTACGACCATGCCGTCTATTTCATAAGGGAGAGAATCTCTTTTATGTTCCCAGGAATTTACATAGTTTATAACTTCAAGAATATTTTTACAGAGTTTATAGGGCTTTACGGCTTTAAAGCCGAGTTTTTCAAGTTCCAGAAGGGTCTGCTCGTGCGTTTTCCAGATATCCTGCTGGACAGCGCCCAGCGTGTGAAGCAAAATATCCAGCGGCCGTTTTGCCGCCTCCCGGGCATCAAGAAGTTTAAGAGAACCGGCAGCGGCATTTCTTGGATTGGCAAATTCCTCTTCGCCTTTCTCCTCTTTTTCCCGGTTCAACTTTAGAAATTCTTCGCGGGGAATATAGACTTCCCCTCTAACTTCAAGTTTGCCGGTGAAAGAAATATTTAAAGGAATACTTTTGAGTGTCCTTAAGTTGCCGGATATATCATCACCTTTAATTCCGTCCCCGCGGGTCGAACCCTGCCGGAGGACTCCCTGCTCGTAAAAAAGACATACCGCCAGACCGTCTATTTTTGGTTCGACAATATACTCGGGTTTTTCTTTTAGAGTTTTAAAAGCTCTCTCGTCAAAAGCAATAAGTTCGCCGGCGCTGTAGCAATTGTCCAGGGAGAGCATGGGGATTTTGTGGGTTACAGTCTTAAATTCCTTAAGCGGCTCTCCGCCGACGCGCTGGGTGGGTGAATCCGGCGTTACGAGTTCAGGAAATAACTTTTCCAGTCCTTCCAGCTCTTTCATTAACTTATCATATTCAGAGTCGGGAAGTTCAGGGTTTGCGTCCACATAATACCTGCGGTCGTGGAACCGTATTTCCCCCTTGAGTTTTTCTATCTTCTTCTTGGCATCTTCGCTAGTCATCAGGCACTAATATAACAGAAATATACGGAATTTCACATAAAAAAAAGTAATTTCTCCCGCTAAATTTACTAGATACGAGGCCAAGGTTTTTCGCGAAAAGCTTATTTAACCGGCAAGAATCCTGTCAATTTCCGCAAGTTCCTCTGACGAAAATTGCAAGTTGTCAAGGGCCTCAACATTTTCCTCTATCTGGCTTACGCGGCTGGCACCTATCAAAGCACTGGTAACCGCTTCATCGCGCAGGACCCAGGCCAGCGCCATTTGCGCCAGGCTCTGCCCGCGCTTTAGCGCCAGGCCGTTTAAGGCTTTCACTTTACCGACATTTTCCGGAGATTGACTCTTTTCTTTAAGATAACTTCCCGGCTGCGCCGCTCTGGAACTTTTTGGAATACCCGAAAGATATTTATCGGTAAGCAGTCCCTGCGCCAGCGGGCAAAAAGCGATAACGCCCAATCCGAGCCGGCGGGTCTGCGGTAATAAATCGGTTTCGATACCCCGGTTTAACATCGAATAAGCCGGTTGATGAATAAGAAGAGTTAAACCCATAGCTCCGGCAATCTTCACGGCCTCTGCCGTCCTCTCACCGCTATAACTGCTTATACCGGCATAAAGAGCTTTTCCTGACCGTACTGCCGTCTTCAAGGCGCCTATAGTTTCTTCGAGCGGGGTTTTCGGGTCCGGCCGGTGCGAATAATAAATATCCAGATACTCCAGGCCCAAACGCTTTAATGATTGGTCCAGACTGGCCAGCAAATATTTCCGCGAGCCCCAGTCACCGTAAGGCCCCGGCCACATACCCCAGCCGGCCTTACTTGAAATAATAAGTTCATCCCGGTAGCCGCGAAAATCTTTAGCCAGCATCCGGCCCACAAAGGTTTCAGCACTGCCGGGCGGCGGTCCATAGTTATTAGCCAGATCAAAATGCGTTATTCCCAGATCAAAAGCGCGGCAGAGCATTTTTCGCGCCTCGTCGGCATCGGCCTGCGCGCCAAAATTGTGCCAGCAGCCCAGCGAGAGCACCGGCAGATCCAACCCGCTGTGGCCGCAACGGCGGTAGAGCATTTTCTCATAGCGTTTTTCTGAAAACATACTCAAACTCCTCGACAATAAATTACTTCCGTCACAAAGCGTTGGCGGATTTCGCTACTTCACTCAATCCGCCACAAAGCGTTGGCGGATTTCGCTAATTCGCTCAAAATTACTATTTAAGTTCGGATTACTGAAATATTTCTTTTTCGTGGCTACGAAGTATTTTAATGCTTTCGCGAGAACGCCAAGAAAAACGAGTTTTTCAGCAGTCTGTTAATACATTTATAATCATTTTGCCTTTATTACTACTGTCACCGGGTGTGCTGCGGCTGGCAGATTCACCGGATTTGCGTCATAAGCGGAATAACTCGTGGCATCCGGCGGTGTAGGTTTATTATATACAATGACCGCGCCGGGATCCTTAAAAGAGGATATAAGCGAACCTTCCTGTTCGGCCAGGTAAGAACCTGAGACAAATTTACTGCCGGTGAAAACAAACTCCCCTCCCTCTAACCCGCTTTTCCTCACCCGGTCATAGATGACCTCTTTCATCTCCAAACGCTTGCCGTCGACTTCCAGAAAGATTTCAACCTTAGAACCTTTGGGTTCAGCGGGGTCATTTCTCATATTTAAATTCTGGCCGTATTGCAGACCCAGTATGATCAGGCCGACTTGCAAATGGACCGGCCGGGCTTCAGAGATTAAGATGGACTCATACCCCTTGCCCTCGGTATTTACCGCCAGGTATTCGATAAGTCCGGTCCTGGTCTCAACTCTGGCAGGGAAACTAAGTTCTTTATTATTTTTATCTATCGTTACTTTGCCTACAAGGAAGACACCCTCAGAAACTTTCACAGCTTCCTCTTTACCTTCAATTACTTTAACCAGCACCGGATTCCCGAGGGCAACCAGAGCCCCGGCGTCGCCCGCTTCACCAAAACCGGCGGTGAGCTTAAGCTCCTTAACGCCTTTAAGGTCAAAATCGAGAACTTCAACGGCCCCGCCTTTTTTAAGTTTACCTTCAAAAAAGGTTTTACCGTCTGCCGTAATAAGGAGATTTGCCTCACCGGTGACTGCCGAGTCTTCTATACCGCAGACCCCTCTAAAAGAGGAATAATCCCCCGCCAAAAGCCAGGTAAGCTCGGTTTTTGCCTGGCAGGAGATTCCCTTTTTATATTCCACGGAATTTATTCTGAGTGCTTCGCCCCTGATATTTTTATCTTTTTTCCAGGGCAGATGGAAATCCAGATAGGCCTTTTCTTCTATCTTTGCCGGAGTCAGGTCCGACAAAAACACGGCACCGGAATTCTTAAAAGTAACATTAGCAACAGAAGCCGTTTCAAACTCATAGACGGCCTGTTTGGCCTTCAGCGCCCACATCGGTTCGAGTTTGAACTTTAAACCGGTTAAACTGAAATAACGGCCGGAGTACCGGTCTCCGTTGACAAGCTCAACCACAGAGATAAAATCCTTCCCTCGGAAGTCCAGACTGCCTGCCGCTACAAGAACCAGCGCGTTTATTCTGTCGAAAGTCAATTCCAGCTCGCCAAGGTCGCTCGTAACCCTGACCTTATTATCTTTTATCTCTTTAAGCCGGCACTTAAGTTCATCTCCGTTATTTAGTATTATTGTTGTAAAATTTTTATCCACGGGAAGTTGAGAAAGGTTTTCCCCAAAAAAAAGCGCCTGCAGGGTCCCGGCCACCAGTGTTACTTCGCCAAAAAGGGTTTTTAAGACAAGAATACTTCCGTTTAATTCAATTAACTCCCCGCTCAGACGATCCCCGTTTACCAGGAGCGCGGTAACCGGCTGTTTTTTTTGGTCGGACTTTTTGTCAGGCCGTATCTCCAGCCGGGCAACCTCGTTAAAAAGTGATTTTTTTTCAAAAGGGCTTTTGGCATCCCCCATACTTTTTTCTCTTTTAAAAGTTACCTCATTATCCTTTATACTGAATATTTTTCCGGAGATAGAAGTACCGTTGTACAAAATAATATTTTCCGCAAAAAGGCAGGCAGTTAGAACCACATATATAAATAAGGTTTTTTTGGTCAACTTTTACCTTTCAAAAAGAGGCAGATAGCCGTTAGGAAGTTCCAGAGCTATAGCTCCAAGAGCGGTCGCATACACGGTCCCGTATTGATTGCTGGTAAAACTGCCGTCACCCTTTTGGATGGCTACCAGGGTTTCTCTTACCTGGCTGTACCAGTTTTTCCAGTATTCTCCGCCTTTCTGGAACATAACCTGGTTGCAATAATATAAGCCGTAAAAGTAGTGATTACTGGCCTCGCTGGCTCCGGATTTAAGAACAAAATCAGCACCTTTTTCCACTTCCTTCGAGGTATAGTCTCCGAGGGCCATAAGGGAAAGCACGCCCGCACCGGTCCGCTCAATACCGCCGCCACCCTGGCCCGGCTGATAAGACATACTTCCGTTAGCCGCACTGCAGGAAAGAAGATAAGCGGTAGCTTTTTCAATAGTCTCTTTTGGTATTACTATGCCGACATCTCTGGCCGCCCTTAAAGCTTGAACCTGACAGGAAGTAACGGTCACATCGTCGTCGGCGATGCGCGGAGAATACCGCCAGCCGCCTTTTTGATTTTGACAAATGAGTATGAGATTGACTGCGTCCTGCACCACTTTCTTGTAGGCTTCATTTCTGGACATGCCATAAATTTCACATATAGCAACCGTGGCAAAACCGTGTTCATACATTGTTCTCCCGAATAAACCGTAAGTCTTGGAATCCTTGCTTTGAATAGAAGCTATATAGTCACCCGCGATCTTTACATTTTTACCATACTTTCCCCTGCCGGGAACACTTCCGCCGGCGAGGAAGGCCAGGCCCGCAAAGCCGACTATCGCGGCATTCGTTCCGAGAGTTGCTTTCCCAAAGCTCCCGTCTTCGAGCTGATTTTTTGCCAGCCATTCCAGAGCCCGTTCTGCGGCTTTTTCGCTTCCCGGAGTGCCAAGATAATCACGATCCGCGGAGAAGCCTGAGGACGGAAGACAGAGAACCGTAGCCAGAAATAAATAAATAAAATACTTAATCATTTTGCATCCCCTTCTTCGGAGAGTTTCTTATAATACGCTTTTATCATTTCCATATACTCCACGGGCACCTGATCTTTCATCGTATCTATCATGTTTTTTT
>CAIYPD010000092.1 GCA_903928075.1 Candidatus Firestoneibacteriota bacterium | reverse complement strand
GATGGAGGCAAAGGCGGCGGCGTAAGAAGTCAGGCGGATAAAACCCGGAACAAAACCGGTGGCAAAGACTTTCCAGAAATGGTTTTTTTGTCTGAAATCAGCCTGCCGACTTTTTCAGCGGCCCCTACTTATGGAAGCAACGCAGGTTAGAGCGGGGTCCTGCCGACGGGGAGTCTTTTTGTTTCCCTCACTTCGTTGCGGGGTCAAAAAGGCTCCCCATCGTCACCCCTTCCCTGTTCCCTTAAACTGATATCCCTAAAAATTCCCCGACCACAAACTAATAAATATCTTGTCCCCGCCCTTTTCATGATACTGCCCAATGACCCGCCCTAAAAAAGAGAAAGTTTCCGCACTTTGGTTATTTATTATGCGCCGCCATACAAGCCAAGGAGGACTTGGGGTTTTATGAAGGGAATGCCGAAATTTTCTGACAGTTTACTGGTTATTTGTGACTTGGTCGATGGCAAATTTTATGGACGACTCAAGACCTTCCCAAAGAACTGAGTCATTTTCTACGAATTCCAGGATTTCAGGAATTTGAGCCGGGCGTAGTTTTTTCGGGGAATTACCGCTGTCGAAACCAATCACCTGAAGATTTTCTATATCCGGCTCAATACTTTCTGAATCGGGCTAGCAAGTAAATCCCTCTGCAGTTATGAACATGTAGTTTTTCATATTACGCGATATCGTCCTTTGTCTTTGAACTCCAAATAGCCTTTATCACGCAGAATTTGAAGTTGTTGTCGTATTTTATCTTTGATATGACGGTTATTTGGGAATTTTTCCTTAAGGGCAGATTCAAAAGCATAGATATCGTTTAAAGAAAATTCATCTTTTGCCAATTTGTCTACACAATTCATAACAGAAAGCGTCCACCCTTTCTGTTCCGGAGCTTTTTGATCCCTAAGAAAAAGCGTTTTATTCCAATTGTTCAGGACTTTGTCCCTACTTTCTGCATATCCATCCTTTATATAATAGATTCGCCCCGCCTGCGGTATCTCTGTAAGAAGTATATTGCAACCCACCCACCCGGCCCGCCTTGCAGTAGGCGCGAGAGGCTTGCGTTTTTCAATCAGGCTCGGAATTAGGAAATGTTTAGGGACCACATAAAAATTATGGACGGATCTATCCCGCAATTCATAATTCAATAGAAAGAAATTCGGACTGATTCCTTTCGAGACCTTTTTATTCATTTCCGACCAGGCGCCATCGACTATTTTCTTGCTGAAATAATCTTTTTTGCTTTTTAATTCATATTCTTCCCGGCATTGCGCACAGACAAAATCCCCTACCGGAGTATTATCCTTTAATTTTTTTAGACTGCTTAAGCAAGCCGGACAATATCCCTGAGATTCGACCCAAGCTTCCGTAAGCACCTTGGCTATTTGCGCCGGACTTTTATAGCCTTCGGCCAATCTCCAATTTAAAGATGTATCCATGCTATACATTATAGAACATCCACCCGACAGCATACTGTCGTTTGAAAAATAATAAAAAGAAAGCAATACCTGAGCTTTGGACTGAATGATGAATGGGGATTCCACCGTAAAAACGGCGGGTGGTTATATTTAGTAGTTCAAGAAGCGAGGGTTAACTGGCATGTTTTTAAGGGTCTTCTCCAAAGTGAGTGGGTCTTTTCGTGCTGATTTCATATAGCTTTCAGCGTACAGGTCAGCACTTTTAGCCGCAAATATTCCTCATCCCGTAGTCCG
>CAIYPD010000091.1 GCA_903928075.1 Candidatus Firestoneibacteriota bacterium | reverse complement strand
TGATTTTAGACCTTATCTCGTTATGTCAACGACAGTTGACATCTATATATCCTTCCTATCGAGAAAAGCTTTGCTTATCTCGCTATGTCAACGGTAGTTGACATCTATATATCCTTCCTATCGAGAAAAGCTTTGCTTCCAAACCTTATAAACTATTATATTTTCATCAACTTTTCAAGCACATACATCTCCAGCCCTTCGTAATCCCGGGCTATGCGGAATTTCTCTATCTTCTTTTCGTCTACACTTCTTACTATATCAACAAGTGCAAGGAAAACCCGTTTACTATTCTCAAGATGCTTAAAGGAGCTTTCTTTTTTCTGGGTCCGCATTACCTTTATATCCAGTCCGACAAACTCTCCGTTATTTCCATAACCGTATCTTTCCAGGACATAAACCTGGTTAAAAGCTCTCCTTAGGTCAATTGCTCCGAAGGTTTTATCCTCATCAAATTTCAGGCCATTCTGGTCGTTTAAATGCACACCCCAGAGTTTATTATGAGCTATTGCAAAGGCCATCTCTTCGGAAGGGTCCAGTCCGGCAAGTATAGCGTGGGCAGATTCAACAAGAATGCCGACCCGCGCCGGATCTATTGTCCTATACGCAAGAGCTACAAAATGTCCGGTCGTAGGTACGCAACCCAGGTCCACCGGTTCATTCGGTTTCATCTCTCCGAGAATACGGATTCCGGAATCATAATTTAATAGTTCATTTATGTAATCTACCATCCTGTGCTGCATGAGTACCGGATCTTTTGACTCCCGGATGTAAGTACCTTCTCTGGCCGGCCAGAGAACTATCCTCTTGGTACCGAGCAAATTAGCAATATCCACGGCGCGTTTTGAGCGCTCTATAGCATATTTTCTGTCATTGGGATCATTGGATGTGGCCGCCCCGTCTATGGTTTTTTTGTGTTCCCATAATCTGGGCGCTATAAACTCCGCTTCAAGGCCTTCGTTATCAAGTATTTTTTTCACCTCAAGCGTCGTCTTTTTCATCGCCGGATAGCCGGCTTCGGCAGAAACCACATCATCATCGTGGAACTGCACCCCTTCAAACCCCAGTTTCTTATATATTTTTACCTTTTCCCTAAAACTGAACTCTTCTCTTACTGCCGGGCCAAAAGGATCCGCCCCCGTATGAATATTCCAGGGTCCGAAAGAAAAACGATACTTCATCATAACACACTCTCCTTTTTGAAGTGGATTTCTCTGGTTCTGAAGCAGCACGCAAGAATACAAGATGACAAGATTGAAGTTTTTACTGTCAAGTACCCGATACTTCGTACTTTGTATTTTCCTTTATGAAATTCAATACGCTCTCCGCTATTAGTTTATTAGCACTCCTTGTCAGGTGCACTCCATCCTTGCTGATATAATATTCTTTCTTACCAGCCATTATCTTTTCCCTGATCAGTTTATCCAGATCAAAGAGCGGGCAATTCAGTTTCTTTGCCATTTTTCTTGTGATTTCACGGTATTGTTCGACACAGCCGTCCAAACCACCCCACTTTTTATAGTATTTATCTGAACACCACGCGTGCCACTCGTTTATTACAGGCGAAAAAGTCATAAAGATAACTTCACCTCCTTTAGCCTTGATTTGTTCATGAATGGTCTTCAGGTTCTTTTCAAAAGCTTCAACACTTACCGCCCGTGCATCATGTACGGCATCGTTCCCGCCAAACTCTACAAGTACCAAACCCGGCATATGAGCCAAAACATCCGTTATCATCCTTGCTATACCTTCGGCCGAAGTATTCCCGCCTATCCCCGCGTTGCGCACTTTAAAACTCTTTAAGCTCTCACCCAATAGTTCCACCCATCCTTCACCCGGCTTAAGCCCGTTAGCACCCTGGGTTATAGAATCCCCAAAAGCTACGATGGTACTAATCATTAAATCTCCTTTAAAAAGGTACAAACTACAAGGAAAAGCCTATTTATTTTCTGCATCCCTGTCCCTTGTCCCTATCGTCAGTCTAGCGATCTTGTCTTTTGCCTTTTCAGGAAAGCACTACGGCCAGTCCGGCAAATATCAGCGCGACGGCATAAAGCAAAATTACTGCCTGTTTTTGGGAGAGGCCGAACGCCAGCAGGCGGTGGTGCAGATGTTTCTTGTCTGCCTGGGATACGGGCGTCTGGTTTTTCCATCTCCGGTATACGGCAAAAACAATATCAAATATGGGAACCGTCAGAATAAGCGCCGGGGTAAAAAGTGTAATGGCTGTCACGCCTTTGAAAGAACCGATTATGGACATTGCAGCCAGCATCAGGCCCAGGAACATGGAACCGCCGTCACCCATAAATACCCGTGCGGGATTAAAGTTAAACCGTAGAAAACCCAGACACGAGCCCGCAAGAATTATGGAAATTACTGAGATAAAATATGAAACTTTTCCGGCTATATAATAACCGGAATCCGGCGGTTTAAAATAGGCCACCACAAAAAAAGCCAGACACCCGATAAAAGCAATACCCCCCGCCAGACCGTCAATGCCGTCTATAAAGTTCATGGAATTAATAAGAGCTACTATCCAGATCAAAGTTATTACAACGGATATTATAATATTAAATTGAAGATACTTATGCCAAAAAGGAATGGTAACTCCCATTATTCTTACACCAAAGTATATTACAATTAAGGCCACAATAGTCTGGCCGAGTAACTTTGCTTTTGGCGGCAAACCCCATTTATCATCAATAAGTCCAAGCACCACCAGAATAGTCCCGCCGGTGAACAACCCCAGTAATTTTCTGGCTAGGAGGGAATCATTCAGCTTGAGGGCATGCCCAAAAAGGCCGCTAAAAAGCCAATAGAAAAAAAGGGTAATAAAAAAGGAGGCGTAAATGCCTGCGCCCCCCCATAAAGGAATGATACTTCTATGAACTTTTCTATGCGCCGGTTTATCCACAGCGTCGTATTTCACTGCCAGCCTCATCACGCGTTTGGTTATCACGATGCTGAGAAGTGTACTTAAAAAGAAAAGCACCCAGTATTTAATTTCTATTTGCATTTAAACCTTATTAATTTTATTCCGGCTTCCTTAAGCATCTCGAGAGCCAGCTTATCGGGATAAACCCCCTCGTAAGTGACCCGGGTGATTCCGGCATTTATTATCATCTTAGCGCAGGTAACACAGGGCTGCGTCGTACAGTAAAGCACCGATTCTTTTATGGAGGTACCGGAAGTAGCCGCCTGAATTATCGCATTTTGTTCCCCGTGAAGTCCCCGGCAGATTTCCTGTCTTTCACCGGAAGGCACGCCGAGTTTTTCACGGAGACAACCCGTTTCAGAGCAATGCCTGACTCCTGAAGGGGTCCCGTTATAGCCTGTTGCCAGTATCCGCTTGTTTTTTACGACAACCGCGCCGACTTTTCTTCTGGTGCAGGTGGCGCGGGTAGCGATAAGGTGGGCTAATTGCATAAAATATTCATCCCAGCTCGGGCGCGAAATCGCAGCACTCTTTTTATTCTCAATATTTAACTTTTTCCTCAAGTTCACTCCTAAACAAATACTCTTTTTTTTCTTGTCCTCTTGTCAACTTATCCTGCAAAGCAGCCCGCCTCAGGAGGGTTGTTATCTTGCATTCTTCTTTTAAATCTTTACCGGGAATTTTTTGCAAAGCTGTTTGACCTTATTTGAAACATCCTTATGCACTTTGGCAACTTTAATATTTTTTAATGCCCTGGAAATTAGCCCGGCTATTTCAAGCATCTGTTCTTCTTTCATGCCTCTGGTTGTGACTGAAGGTGTGCCTATGCGGATACCGCTCGTATGCCAGACATCAAGAGTATCATAGGGAATACCATTTTTATTTACCGTTATACCAGCCTCATCCAGAACAGCCGCGGCTTCGCGGCCGGTAATATTTTGACTTCTCAGATCCACCAGCATAAGATGATTATCCGTACCGCCGGTTACAAGCGTAAAGCCTTCCCTGGTCAGTTCCTCGGCAAGGACCGAAGCATTTTTAACGACCTGCTGCTGATATTTCCTGAATTCCGGAGACAGGGCCTGTTTAAAACAGACGGCTTTTGCCGCAATCACATGGACCAGAGGCCCGCCTTGAATTCCGGGGAAGACTGCCGAATCTATCTTCTTTGCAAATTCTTTCTTGCTCATGATAAAACCGCCCCGCGGCCCGGAAAGCGTTTTATGCGTCGTACCGGTGATAAAATCCGCGTAAGGCGAGGCGTCAGGGTGAACTTTGCCCGCGATTAGACCTGCGATGTGGGCAATGTCGGCCATAAAATAGGAACCGGCTTCAGTGGCAATATCCTTAAATCTCTTAAAGTCTATGGTTCGAGGATAGGCGGAAGCACCGGCAATGATTAGTTTGGGACGGTGCTTTAAGGCCAGTAGTCGTATTTCATCGTAATCCAGAAGGTTGGTTTCCCTGTTGACCCCGTAGGATACTATTTTATAGGTTTTACCGGAAATATTTGCCGGGGCGCCGTGGGTCAAATGCCCGCCGCAGGCTAAATCCATTCCCATAACCACATCTCCGGGTTGCAGGACCGCGATATAAACCGCTAAATTGGCGGAAGAACCGGAATGCGGTTGAACATTGACATGTTCGGCATGGAATAATTTTGCCATACGATCTATGGCCAGCTGTTCCACCTGGCTGGCGTACTGACAGCCTTCATAGTATTTTTTGCCCGGATAGCCTTCCGAGTATTTATTTGTAAGAACTGAACCCTGCGCCGCAAGCACAGCTTTACTGGCGTAATTCTCTGAAGCAATCATCTGTAATTTCGAATTCTCTCTTTTGAATTCATCAACGATTAATCTCTCCAGCTCCGGATCTTCTTTTTTTAGAACATCTCCAAAATACCCTTTAAACATCTTCTTACCTCCGAATAAATATGTTCATAAAGTTTATAATGTTTTTAAAGTTCATAAGGTAAATACTGTTTGCTAATTTCACTTTTCCCCGCTATGTAAACGAGAATTGACACCAGCCACACGGCCTATAAAGAAAAGATCACCTTACAAACCTGCTAATTTCCTTCCTCAATCTTTATAATCTTATCCAACCTCTCCTGATGCCGGCCACCTTCAAAACCGGTGGTGAAAAACCTTTTCAGTATTTCAAGGGCCAGACTTTTGCCCAAAACTCTGCCGCCCATTACCAAAACATTTGCATTATTATGCCGCCGGGCTAACTCCGCAAGAAAAAGGTCGTTGCAGAGCGCGGCCCGTATACCTTTGAATTTATTGGCGGTAATCGACATGCCCAGACCCGTCCCGCATAAAAGAATGCCGTAATCAGCTTTTTTTGCCAATACCTCACGGCAGACCGGGACGGCGAAGTCAGGATAATCCACGCTCTTTTCAGAATCTGAGCCCAGATCTCTCACCTCAAAACCCATTTTACCCAGCTCTGCTTTTATAAATAATTTCAGCTCGAAAGAAGCGTGGTCATTTCCAATTGTAATTTTCACTCCTTCCTCCTATCGGGCTTATCAAATTGAGAAATTATCCGCACTTCAATTCCCTTTATTATTATATCAAAACAGTCTTTGTATTCTTCCAGCGATAAACCCACCGGATCAGGAATGCTTTTCTTACCCAAAAGAGATACTTTCTCAGAAACCGAAGGGAAGTTAGTATTGATTATCATTCGATGGCCTTCAGCAAGAACATATATTTTGTCGGCCGCTTCTGCTATTTCAGGCGTAAGCGACCGGGACAGGTGCGCCGAGGCGTCTATATTCAGTTCTTCCAGTACGGCCAGAGCCCCCTGGGAAGCCGGCATGCCGTCTATTGTGGCGACGCCGGCGGAAGACAAACTATACCCGGTAATTTCAAGCTGCAATAAGCGGTCCCTGGTGTAGTATTCCGCCATAACACTCCTGCAGGTATTGCCGGTGCAGACGAAAAGTATTTTCATCAGTCGGTAATCCCGGGAACAATTTCTTCAAGCTGCTTTTTCTTTATAACGCCTGCCCGGAAAATTGAGGGATGGTCCCCGGTTACATCCACAATGGTGGAAACACCTTTTGATTTATGGACAGCACCCTCGAGTATGTAATCCAGCTCTGCTCCAAGTTCGCGTTCAACCTCGGCCGCGCTTATCAGGTCTTTTTTTCCGGAAATATTCGCGCTGGTAACAGCCAGAGGAACTTTGACTTTTCCCAGCAGTTCCAGAACTATTTTACAGTCTGGCATCCTGACTCCTATGGTATCCAACCCCGCCATTATTTCTTTGGGTATGGCTTCGCCGGCGGCGAAGATTATGGTGAGCGCACCCGGCCAGAACTTCTCCATAAGATCGATGCCAAAAGGAGGCAGTTCTTCGACAAAATCATCTACATCATGAGGATCTTTGACAAAAATAACCAGCGGTTTATTCTTAGGTCTTTTTTTAATGCTGTAAATCTTTTCTATTGCCGCAGGGTTAGTCATGATGGCGGCGATGCCATAGACCGTATCGGTCGGAATGGCCGCCACTTTTCCCTCTTTGAGCTCTTTCGCGAGGAAGTCGAGCTGCTCTAACTTAAGTATTTTCCCTGATGCGCCATAATCCATTTTAATTATTCCTGCGATTCAAAGATACGGACAATCCAACAATAGCTTCCGCGGTTTAAGAACTCATTATTTTTTAAACTTTATTTTGTTTCTGGTCTGCCAGGTACTTCTTAAAGCCCTTATCTTGCAATCCGGTATTTTTAACTATATTTCCCGCACACAAGGCTTTCCTGTAGGTTTTTAAATATTCTTTCAACTTACTATTAGAAGTGGCCAATATTTCTACGGCAAGTATCGCAGCATTCAAAGCTCCGGCTTTCCCTATCGCCACAGTTGCAACCGGTATGCCTCCCGGCATCTGAACCATGGCATAAAGAGCGTCTACACCTTTTAGCGCAGAACCATCCACCGGCACGCCTATGACCGGAAGAGTAGTTTCAGCGGCAACAACACCGGGCAAAGCGGCAGCCATTCCTGCAACCGCAATAAAAACCTTGGTTCCCTTCTTTTCCTTCTCTTTTATAGTCTTTTGAAGAAAGGGAAGCGCCCTGTGCGCGCTGGCAATGATTATATCGAAAGAAACCCCTGCTTTTTCAAGAAAATTAACACCGTTCTCAATAACCGGAAGGTCGGAGTCGCTGCCCAGAATTATTGTTACGAGTCCTTTTGCCATGGTTCCCTCCCCCCCAATATTCAAATATTAATGTTTAACAGTATTATTTTAACAAATGGCAGGAGCTAAAACAAGATTTTATTTTTTCTTACTGCAGAAAATTAATAGACTTGCTTAAATGAAACTGCATTTAAACGCATTTCATTTCAGGTTTTATGAAAAACAAAGACCGCTTAAAAACGCATCCTTTCCGACCGTTAAACTATCTCGACTTTTTTTGTGCCGTTCCGGGCTTTTACGACATCACCGATAATCACCGGTTTTTCACCCGAGGCATTAAGAATTTTCATTGCTTTCTTTAAGTCTTTGGGAGCGACAAATATGCACATGCCTATACCCATATTAAAGGTCCGGTACATTTCATTATCTTCGAGTTTTCCCAACGCGGCTATCATCTCAAAAACCGGCAGGGGCTGCCAGCTCTTTTTTTCTATGACTACACCCACGCCTTCAGGCAGTATTCTGGGTATGTTATCCGTAAAGCCGCCGCCGGTTATATGCGCCAGGCCGTTTACTTTAATTTTATCTATCAGTTTAAAGACCGGTTTTGTATAGGAACGGTGCGGGGCTAATAGTGCCTTGCCGACCGTAGTCTTCAATTGTTTAACATAACTTCCGGCCTTGTAACCCGCTTTACCAAAGAAAAGTTTTCGCGCAAGCGTATAGCCATTAGTATGCAGGCCGGTAGATTTCAAGCCTATTATTTTATCTCCCGCTTTAATATCCTTGCCGTCAATTATTTTGGATTTTTCCACGATTCCGACCACAAGCCCTACCAGATCAAAATCATTCCCCTTGTAAACATCCGGCATCTGCGCGGTTTCCCCGCCTATCAGAGCGCATTTTTCCAGTTTACAGGCGGTTACCATCCCTTTAACCACTTCGCCTACGACTTCAGGTGTGGTCTTGGCCATGGCAATATAGTCCAGAAAAAAAATAGGCCGGGCGCCGTGAACAAGAATATCGTCGGCGCAATGATTTACCAGGTCAATACCGACGGTATCAAATTTGTGCATCATAGAAGCCACTTTTAGTTTGGTTCCGACGCCGTCAACACTGGAAACAAATACGGGATTTTTATATTTTAAGTGTTCAAGAGAAAAAAAGCCGCCGAATTTACCGATTTCTGAAAGCACCCCCGGCGTAAAAGTGGCCTTTACCAGAGACTTTATCTTTCTTTTGGCCGCATCAGCGATATCAATATTAACTCCGGCTTTCGCATAATCAAATATTTTTTTCATAGTCTACCTTTCGAACCCGTTCTTATCGGGCTCGGTATTAAATTGGACCGGATATTCCCCGCAAAAACACGCCAGGCAATAATCTTCTTTTTTTCCGCCTACTGCTTTTACCATGCCGTCTATGCTCAAGTAACAAAGTGATTCGACTTTTAGATATTTCTCTATTTCGTGAATCGTGTGCGAGGCCGCAATAAGTTCACTCCTATTCGGAGTATCCACACCATAAAAACAAGGATGAGTTATCGGAGGACTGCTTATCCGCCAGTGCACCAGGTTTGCGCCTGCTTTGCGCAGCATCTTAACCAGCTTCCTGCTTGTCGTACCGCGGACAATTGAATCATCAATAACCAGCAGGTCTTTATTGTTTAAAATATCTTTAACAGGATTATACTTTATCTTGGCGCCAAAGTCACGGATTGATTGGCTCGGTTCAATAAAAGTCCGGCCAATATAATGATTACGGATTATTCCAATTTCATAAGGTGTTCCGCTTTCACTCGCATAGCCCGTCGCCGCCGAATTAGCCGAGTCCGGAACAGGTATTACAAAATCCGCCGCTACCGCGCTTTCTTTGGCAAGTTCGGCCCCGAGCGCCTTTCTGGCTTTTTGAACACTCTGTCCGAAGATATAGCTGTCCGGGCGTGAAAAATAGATAAATTCAAATATACATTTTTTTTGTTTAACAGGCTTAAAAGGTTTTATAGATTTTAGACCGTTTTCATTAATTATTATCATTTCTCCTGGTTCTACCGCTCTTATATATTCGGCATCTATAATATCAAAAGCGCAGGTTTCCGAGGCCAGGACATAACCGTTGTCTTTTTTCCCGAGACTAAGCGGTCTGAAGTTCCAGGGATCTACCACCCCAATAAGTTCCTTCTCCGTGAGTACTACCAGCGAAAAAGCGCCCTTAACTCTCTTAAGAGAATCCACGAGCATTTCTTCAAAAGTATTTTTCTTGGATTGTGCCAGAAGGTGGATAATTACTTCTGTGTCGGTAGTGGAAGAAAATATCGAGCCGTCGGCTTCGAGAATAGACCGGAGCAGGTCTGCATTAACAAGATTTCCGTTATGCGCCATGGCTAACTGGCCGCGGCAATAGGAAACCGTCAAAGGCTGGGCATTTTTAATTGAGGAAGTTCCTGTGGTGGAATAACGGCAATGACCGATAGCCGAACGCCCCGGAAGTTCGTGAAAAACCTCAGGCGTAAAATTTTCCGAAACCAGCCCCATCTTAACATGCGAATGAATTTTTGTCCCGTCTGACGAAGCGATGCCGGCGCTCTCCTGTCCGCGATGCTGAAGAGCATAGAGTCCCAGATAGGTAAGTTTTGAGGCTTCTGCTACATTATAAATTCCAAATATTCCGCACATGTTTATATCTTACCATTTTTTGCCAAACTTTACAAGTTTGGCTGATGACACTGATGGGTGGTGAGATGACACAGATACAGGTCGCGGCAAAATATTATTATTATTTTACGGAAATTACAAAACCCGATCTATTTTTTTAACATTTTTCATATTTACAGCAAACACGCCAATCAAACTCCAAATTTTAGGTAAAAAAAACGATTTTACCGTAAATCAATAATATTTCTCCGCTAACTTAAAGTTTAAACATTTATTTCATTTAAACGCTTATTTTTATCTGTGTCATCTCTCTTTCCATCCGTGTCATCAGCTCCTAAGGCACTATCTTAGGAGCTTCTTATAGTACTCCTCAATCAGTTCTTTATATTTTTGCGGAAGCTTTTCTTTCATAGAATCCATTATATCTTCCCTGAATTCTTTGGGCGGTTTATATTCTTTCTTTTGGGGTAATTTCTGCTTACCTGTATTTACCCTGCTCCTGCCGCCTTTTGTGCCGCCGCCCTGAATGAAGACCCCTCCGGGCGCTCCGCCGCCACCCTGCTGCAGCTGTTCCATATTATTACCTATATTTTCAAGATGAGATATAGCCTCCTGTTCCTGACTTATTGCTTCATAGTCTACCCCTGCTCCAAGCTCGCTTGCGGCATTTTTCATCGCTTCCTCAGCACCGGAAATATCCTCCCGGAAAACCGCTGAAGGAAAATCTTCCTTGCCCGCAGCGGCTATTTTGTCTTTAAAAACGGAAAGTTTATCCTTAAGCTCATTCTGTTTCTTTTTTAAAGGATCCAAAACCGGCTTACTCACGGAATTATTTCCTTCCGAGGCTTTCTGTAAAATATCGACTATCTCTTTTTCCAGGACATTTACATTTTTCAGGTTGAGAGCTATTGCCGTTATTACGGCCTTAGCGGATATTTTTATTTTTAGCGCTTCTTCTGTACCGGTTTTTTTTCTGAGTTCCGCGAGCCGGGCGTCTGCTTCTTTTTCCAGAGCTTCGCAATATTTGATAGTTCCCGCCGTAAAGCCTATAACCATATTTAACTCGGGAACGGCAGTAGAGAACTTTCTCTCTTTAAAGTCTTTAAGAAGCTTTCCCGTAACCGGCAGCAGTTCTCTTAGACCCAGACTACTCATAACATTCTCATATTCTCCAAACTTTCTGTCTGCGGCCAGGGAAAGTGTTTGAGCGGAAATATTAACCGCTTCCTGCTGTTTTTTTACCAGTTCTTCTATCAGCTTCTCCTGACCGGCAAGGAGTTCTTTTAGCCCCTCAGAGGCGGCCTTCGCCGTTCTTTCATATATTTCCTTTTCTTCCTTTAGCATATCTTTTACATTTTGGCCCAACTCCCCGGCCTTTTTCATAACCTTGTTCTTCCTGCCCAGGGCACTCGAATCGAGCATATTTTTCAGGGAAGCCATCATTTCACTCATTGCTTCGCTTAGTTCCTGCGCCAGGCGCTTTGCGGCTTCCTTATCGCCGCTGGCTATGGCAGCCTCAAGCTCTTTCATTAGTTTGGCAATCTTGCCCATATCGAGCCTGCTCATATTAGCGCTATTTAAAGCTTCCTCCGGCACTCTCCGGGCGGTGGCCATCAGTCTTTCAGCAAGTTTAGCGAGGTCATTTTGGAGCCCGTCCAGATCGGCAAGCATACGGGCCAGGTCAGGGTCTCCGGCCTTCTTCATCTTCTCCACCTGCTGTAAAAAATCCTCCTGCCTGTTTTTAAAAGAATCCGCTGACTTGAGGAGATCATCAAAAGCCTCCGCCTCAACAGGATTTTCTTCCTTCAGGTATTCCTGAAGCGAGGGTAGTCTTATTTTCACCTTCTGCGAAACACCTCTTTTGGGCCCGTCAATTGTATCATTGTCATAGGCCTCCAGATAAAGCGAGAGTTCATCCCCAAAAGTATACCCTGTTCCGGCGAGTTCTAAATCAAATTCTCCCGTTTCATGAAGCTTCGGTTTTCCGTTTTTTGTCAAAGATATGCGTTTTGCTTTCCCCTCTTTTTCATAGACCAGATTAACCGAAGTCACTCCAAAATCGTCGACATATTCATAGATAACTTTTATCACAGCATCTGGAGTGGCTATAAGTTCTTCGTTCGGTAATAACATGTTCACCTGCGGCTTTTCATCCAGGATAACCTTAATGCTATGCGCAGCCCGTTCAATATTAGTTTGCCCCTGCCTGTCAGTTAACCCAACTCTGTATTCAATATCCTCTTTAATAACCAGGTTTAGCGCGGGTTTTAAAGAATCAGAAAGATTAAACGGCAGATTAAATCCCCTGCCGCCTTCGGTGCCCGTCGCAAACGCCGCTGCAAACGGCTTGTTAGCCGTGCCGGATATTTCAAGCCGGGAATTTTTTAAAACTACGGCATTGCCGCCTTCCTCAATTACCTTAACACCCAGCCCGGTATAAGAAGGATAATAAACTTTTACCTTAAGGTCTCCTATCTCAGGCAGACCGGTCAACGCCTTAAACCCCGAGATAGACGCGGTGTCCAGCGAGGGATCAAAAAGCCGGAGCATTGAATACCGCATAAGATACGGCGGAAAAATATAGAGGAGGATAAACAGAAGAACCACACCGGAAAATAGAACCGTCTCTTTTTTTAGTTTTGGAAATATTTTTACCTTAGAAAATACTTCGGGCTTTATTTTTTTTAGCGACCGTTTAAGGTATTCCTCAGTTATTCCGGACGAGGCTTCTTTAAGTTCCCCTGTTTCAAACTTTCGCGCAAGTTGAAGAAAATTAATAATATCATCTTTAAGCAGTTTATTTTCCCTCTGAAGAAAAAGAGCCGTCTCATCTTCGCTGATCTTTTCAAGAAACGGCCTGACCAAAAAAGCAAAAATTGCCCCTGCAAAAACAAGCAAATAGAGGCAAAGACTAAAATATCTTAAAACAGGCGAAAACTCAATAAGCGCGTCAAGAAAGCAAAAAACATTAAAATACAAAAGGCTTATCCCGGTAAAATAAAGCCCTCCGCGAAGCAAAATCAAAATAATAGCTTTCCTCTGCGTTTGTCCCAACAACTCTTTTATTTTACTGTAATATGATCCCATTAAACTCCCCGGTTAAAGTAAGAGATTTAAGTATCTTCCTAATTTCGCTCTCTTATTTCACTTGAAAAATATTTCCCATTTTTGTGAGTATTTTCGCGTTTGCTTTAACTTTGTACCTTGTACTTTTTACTTTGTACTTGCCTTATCATTCCCCCATCACCTTTACTATTACCCTTTTTCTTCTCTGCCCGTCAAACTCCGCGTAATAGACCTGCTGCCAGGGGCCAAAATCCAGTTCGCCGGCAGTCACCGGTATAATGACTTGATGATGAACCAGCAGACTTTTAAGGTGGGAATCTCCATTTGTCTCCCCTGTCCGGTGATGGTTGTAATTTTCCTTAAATGGCGCCAGCTTTTCCGCCCATTCATCTATGTCTGCAATTATCCCATTCTCCGCGTCATTTATATAAACCCCTGCTGTAATATGCATAGCCGAGACCAGAATCATCCCTTCTTTGATACCGGAAGCAAAAAGAGCCTCGTGCACCTCTTCCGTAATATTTATATACTCCCTGTGCTTTTTGGTATTAAAAGTAAGATATTTTGTATAAAATTTCATCCATTACCTCCCAAGTAAAGATAAGTACAAGGTACAAAGTACGAAGTACAAACTTAATGAAGGCGAACAAAAACTTTTGCCAAACTTATTTCTTTTTATTAATATTAGCGGGAGCTTCTCCCCTCTTTCCTTCACTTTGTACCTTGTACTTCGTACTTTGTACTTTATTTTCACAGCAGTCCGCTTATCCTTCTCAGATACCATTCTATTGCCAAAAAAACAATTATTACTACAAAAAACAGCGGCGAGTCATATACCGGTGCTTTTGTCTGTGAAATACTTTCTATCTGCGAAGATTTAAGTTTAAGGACAAAATCCCCTATATTCCCGCTATCGCAGTAAGCACCGCTACTTGCGGCGGCTAGCTCCTTGAGCAATTTTTCATTTTGGAAAATATCATAATCTTCGGAGGTTGCGGCGTTTACCGTCGCAAAATTTGACGCAAGCCCGAGAAGTTTTGAACCTTTTTCTACACTTGCATTAAAAATATACCGGCCTGCCAACTCAGCGGGAAGAAGAAGTTCATAGACTCCGTTTCCGCTGTATATAAGATTATTAAAGGTCTGTGTTTTTCCGTTCGGGTCTATAACAGACAGAGCTACCGCCGCCGACTCTTCATACTGATAAAACTCATCAAGAACCGTCACCAGGATCTTTATCTCCTCACCCTGCCGGCAAACCGGCCTCTCGGGTGCCACTATTATTTGCTTTACATCCGGGGCGCTTATAAGCCAGTTAAAAAGCTGCTGCCAGTAACGGCCGTAAGAATAACTGCCTTTCCCGGTTCCGGCCAGCCACATAGACCAGCGCCAGGTATTATTTGCCGCCATCGCCAGAACTCTCCCCTTCCCCTTCTGCCAGACTGCGGTCACAGGAAGATAATTTCCATCAGAACCCTTAAGTACAGGATGGGTCCCGAGAACAACCGCTCCGGGTTTTGCCTTCATAAAACGGTTAAAACCTTTTAATTCTGGCAGCTGCGCCCAAATCTCTTCGTTCTCACCTTTTACCTCCGAGAGCATATTTATGGGATGTTTTGCCGGTTTTACCCGGAATGGTTCCTTGATGAACTGTTCCTCTCCTGCATCATAGAGCTCCACGGGAAGAATATTTTCCACCGCTGTATTCTTATATCCGCCGCTGCCGAAAGCTTCAGGGCCACCGAGCATTACAAAAGCCCCGCCCGCCTTTTCTACAAAATCGTTTATGCTTTTTAACAGTTCCGGAGGTAAATAACTCCTATAGGAGAAATTCTCCATTATGAGTACATCATAATTAAATATTTCTTTGGTGAATATCTCATAGACCGGGAAAGGTATGAGAGTATATTCCGATTCAGGAAAAGGAAGTACATCACCCAAACCCCGGAGGATTATAAAGGTGACCACCTCGTAGTTCGGATTATTATTAAGCACCTGTCTCAAAAACCTGTATTCGTAATTGGGGCTTCCGGATATATATAGCAGCCGTACCTTCTCTTTCAGCACCCGGACAAAGAATTCCCGCCGGTTATTTTGCTTATTTATTTCGCCGTTTTGCGGCACAATAGAAAGTTCGAATTTTAAAAGTCCGGTTTCTTTGGGCAAGTATTCAAAGGAGACCAGAGTTTCGGTCCCGGCTTTTCCGAGTACCGCTGTTTTTGCCTCTATCTCCGCGCCCTCTTTCTTAAGCACCACCCGGACCAACCGCCCCTGCGCATTAAAACCGTTAATCACCCCTGTAAAAGTGCTTTTAATATTCCTGAAGGCTATCTCCGAGCTCAGTACATTTTTCAGTTCAATATCAAAACCCGTCTTCAGATCTCCGATACCTATAACGGAAACAGGCAAACCTAAAGACTTTGCAAACTCAACGGGTTCAGGTCCCGCATTATGGTTGCCGTCGGTTATAAGTAGTATTGCGCCGCCGTTGGAACTGGCCTTTCCGGCAATTTCTTCTTTGGCCAGGTTTAGAACGCCTCCGATATCCGTAAATTCCCCTTTCGGGTTGTCCAGTTTTAGCAGTTCTTCTTTTGTTACTCTGGAAATCCCCGAAGAAAACGCATAGAAGGAAAGCTCGTGAGAACCGGAAAGTTTATCCAGCGGGCCTTTAAGAAGATTCTTTACCCGGCTATACTTATGAAAGGAAAACTTAAGGTCCATGCTTTTTGAAACATCAACAAGAACGGCCAGTGGCGTCTTCTTTAATTTCTTTTCGATCCGAACCAGCACCGGCTGCAACAAAAGGAATATTAGAACAAGATAAATCATTGCACGCAGCAGAGCTATTGTCCTCTTGCGCCGATCCAAAAACCTCAGTATCAGCCAGACGGAGCCAAAAGCTGCCGGAATAAATACCAGAATCCAATATGTAAATTCAAACTTTATCATTCTTTTCCGTTGAGAAGTGTCTTATACTTAAGCTTATTTATAATATTGTTGCGGTGCATTGCATCAAGTTTATAAGTGCCTGTCAAACCGTACATCAGGATATTTACCGCCAGTTTCTTTGCCTCAAGCCTCTGCAACTCCCCTCCCGGAGTGCATTTCTTAACAGGATTACCGAGTCGGTCAGTGGCCCATACACCTAAAAGATCATTTCGGGAATAAATCACCGTTGTCTGATTGTTATATTCTATGCCTTCCAAATAAGCTGCAGCCTCCTGCGTCCCGGTTACAGCCGGCTTCAAATGAAAAGCGTAAAATATCGCGTGTTCGAACGGTATTTTGTTAAGTTCCTGCGTGGGGAATATCTTTTTGAGTTCGCGCCTTATTGACTTATCAAATCCCGAGTTAAGTATTCCTGTCGCATCGTCAATAAAGCAGATGCCGCCTCCGTCAAAGAACCAGCGGAGTTTCTGCTCTTCACCTTCGGTAAACGGCGGAAAACCGGAATCCCCGCTGATGACAATAAATGAATGTTCAAATATCTCCATATTGGAAAGTTCAAGCACCCGCCTTTCTTTTTCGGGATGAATATTAGTAACCCCCGTTAAGAACGGATATAGTCCTTCCCAGGCAAGTGGATTAGGATCCCAATTGCCGCCCGGATACTTAAGCTGCGCGAAACTAAAATTCTCAAGACGCTTTTCTTTTTGACCTGCGGCCTGGCAAAACAATGGAGCTACAAAAAGTAAAACAATAAGCAGTGAGAGTAAGTATTTTTTCACAAAAACCTCCTTAAAGAAAGAATACCCTCAAAAGTAAAGAGAAGAAGGAGCAGTATAATTAAAGGCCTGGTCAACTCTTTACCTCTTAGGAGGACAAGCACTTCGCTTGCAATATTCTTATAATCCTTGATAAGAAAAAAGGAGGTGCTTTCTGGTAGGGCTCTTTTTATCCCTTCCTGGTCCTGCTTTTTAAAATCAGATTCTCCTGAAAGAACATCCAGATTTACGGCAAAACTCTCGGTTTTTCTCTCTCCTTTCTTGTTGGAGTATTGCAGGGTATAGATACCGGGGGTGACAGTGCCGGCAAATTCAAAAACATTGTTCTTCGGAATATAGACTACGGGCGCGCCGTTTGGAACCGTAAGTTCCAGCTTTACCGGTGTTTCTGCCGGAGAAAAAGTCCTTTTGAATGTCTCTCCTACAAAAATTGAAGCAGTATCTTCCTTGCCGGTATTTTCCGTAAGGTATTTCGCCAATTCCTGAACAAACGGGAGATAGGCGGGTCTCATAGGAAAATCACTCCACTCGCGGTCAGCCGGAAACGGAAAGATAACCACTTTTCCCTGTTTACCCTTTATGCCTTTATTTTCGAGCATAAAGGGAGCCCCGTTTGTAAATGACGAGACGGCAAAACTATTTTTTTTGGGAGCAAGATTATAATGCCTGTAGAAACCTGCTTTTGCAAGTTCAACAGCAAAAGTCTGTCTGAAAACCGGGTGATTGACGCTTGTATTAGCCGGGTCCATACGAAAAAGCCCTTCTTCACTACCACTTATAAAAGCGGGAAAGAGCTCGGGTTCCAGTTTTGAATAGTCTTTTGCATTGATCCGGTCACCCAGGAAGTAGACAAGATTGCCCCCTTCACCCAGGTATTCTTTAAGTTTAGCCGCTATTAACGGCGTAAAGCTTTCAACATTGCAAAGAAATACTGCTTTGAAATCAAAAAGATTTTTTCCGCCTAATTCCCCGGGGACACATACCGTAGCAATTACCTCTCCAAAAAACCGCTCTTCGGGATTTAGCGCCAGTTTCAGGAAAAAAGTCTCGTTTTGAAACTGGGCTATTTTAAGGTCCCCATCCACCAGAAGCACCCTGCTTTTTTCCGGAGCCCGGGCCGTAACATAGGCAATATTATCAGCCGCAAGCGCGTCTCCAGCCTCCAGCCGTACATACCCTGTTTCAGTCTCTTTCTTTTCCGGGCTGAAGTATAAATTCTTAACGCTCTTTTTGCCGGGGTAGGAGTCAATAAACCCGTAGGCGGCTTTTACTTTATTCATAACCAGAGACACCGGAGTCTTCAGGTATTTTGTATCGGAATAATTTTCTACCGTAAAAGAAATTTTAACTGGTTCCTCTGAGGCAGGGGAGGAGGCCGTCAGCCCCGCAAGTGCAAGATTAGAGGCCTTTTCCGAAACATCCACAAAAATTAAATTAACATTCCTGTCATAATCTTTAAACAACTTAAACTCGTTATTAAAACCGTGCAGTGCCAGGTCCGTTACGACAATTATCTGCTTTTTGCTTCCGGGCGATTGCTTAAGCTCACTGTAACCATAATTAAGTCCCGCAGCAACCGAAGTGGTGTTAAAGGAAAGATTAGCGTTTTTTATCTGCTCTGCCGTCGCTGCCAGGTCAGAGGTAAAGCCTTTTGTTAAGGGTTTTACTCTATTTGACATTAAAGCAAAAGAGACCGAGTCAGATTCTTTAAGTGAAGCAAGAAGTTTCAGACAGGCCTCTTTGCCTCTTTCAAAAGAACTGCTGTTTTTGAAGACAGCGCCGAGAGAGTAAGAGTTATCAAGCAGCAGGCAGAGGGTCTGAGGTTTTTCACTACCGCCCGGATTGTTCTTTATTAAATGTATAACCGGTCTGGAAAATACAAGTATAATAATGATTATCATAAGAATGCGGAGCAGCAGCAGTAAAAGCTGCCGGAGCCTGATTTTTATAAGGGTCTGTTTGACTGCCAGTTTGATGAATTTTATTTCCGGGAATTTTTGAACTCTTGATTTCTTAACGGAAAAAAGATGAATAAGCACGGGGATAAAAACAAGCGGCAGGGTGTATAAAAATGCCGGATTGAAAAAGGAGAAATTCATTTGCCCACCCTGGCTCTTCTGGCAAGATAATGCACCAGCGCTTCTTCAAGCGGTGTCTTTGTGGAAAGCAGGACATAATCTATTCCAAAACCGTGAAACGCGTTCTTGTAACCGTCCGTAAACTCTCTGAGAATTTTCTTGTATTCCTCTTGTATCATATCCGGCAGGGCCGGGATTGTTTCAATATCTTCCAGGCCCTCGAAAGTTTGCGGCTCTTTAAAGGAAAAATTTATTTCCTCATGATCCAGAACCTGAAAAATGATGACTTCATTTTTACCGGCTGCCAGTAAACGCGCCTGTTTTATTATTTCTGCCTGCTCCCCGTAGAGGTCAGAAATAAGAATATATATACCTTTTCCCTTCACCCTGCTGATAGTCTCCTTAAGCACACCGGCCACACCCGTAGCCCCCACCGGCTTGAGTTTCTCCAGAGAATCAAGCAAAAGCGTCAGATGCGCTTTACCCGCTTTTGGCGGCAGTGCCTCCATAGTCTTTGTATTAAAAGCCGTAAGACCCGCTTTGTCATGCTGCTTGCTTAAGAGATAGGAAAGCACCGCCGCCAGATAGACGGCATATTTGAATTTTGAAATTTGACCCGAGGCATAATCCATGGAGGCAGAACAATCAAGAAGGATATTACAGTTAAGCGTGCTTTCCTCCCGGTATTCTTTTATATAATATCTGTCGGTCTTCCCGAGAACTTTCCAATCGAGCCGTTTAAGTTCATCCCCGGGGGCATACTCCCGGTGCTCTGCAAAATCTGAACTCGCCCCTTTTTTTGCGCCGGGATGCAGCCCCGCAAAAAAACCATTAACAACAGTTTTGGCAATTACAAAGAGTCCGGAAAATTTTACTAGTTCCGCAGGTTCAAAGTATTTTCCCATTTCACCGCCGCATTAAGCCGGTTTCACAATACTTAAAATATCTTTAATTAGCCGGTCGGGGGAAACCCCTTCAGCCTGGGCTTTAAAAGAGAGAACTATTCTATGCCTCAGGACTGCGTAAGCAACAGCTTTGACATCTTCTATCGAGGCTGCAAGATTACCATTCAATACTGCCCGGGCCTTGGCCCCTATAATAAGGCTTTGAGAAGCCCTCGGCCCGGCCCCCCAGGCGACAAGTTCTTTGACGAACTCCGGGGACTCAGCGTCTTTGGGGCGGGTAGCGGCCGCCAGATCCACGGCAAACCCGACTACATAATCAGAGACCGGAACTTTCCGCACGAGCTCCTGAAGCTCAATTATTTCTTTTGCATCCAATACCGGCTTTAACTTAACACCAAGATTCCCTGTGGTCTGTTTGACAATAAGTGCCTCTTCTTTTCTTGAGGGATAATCCACCAGAATATTAAAGAAAAACCGGTCTAACTGCGCTTCCGGTAAGGGGTAGGTGCCTTCCTGTTCTATGGGATTTTGCGTGGCCAGCACAAAGAACGGCAGAGGTAAAGGATAGGTCTGCCCGCCCGCCGAAACCCGGTATTCCTGCATGGCCTGCAGAAGGGCTGACTGGGTTTTTGGCGGAGTCCTGTTTATCTCATCCGCCAGGACAATGTTTGCAAATACCGGTCCTTTAATAAATCTGAAGGACCTTTGCCCGTTTTTAGTCTGTTCCATAATATCCGTACCGGTTATATCCGAAGGCATCAGGTCCGGGGTAAACTGGATGCGCCGGAACTCCAGGTCCAGTATTTTAGAAACACTTTCGATGAGTAGAGTTTTGGCCAGGCCCGGAACACCTATAAGCAGGCAGTGACCCCGGCCAAAAAGACAGATAAGCACCTCTTCTATCGTTTTTTCCTGTCCTACGATTATTTTCTTCAGCTGGCCGGTAAGCTCTTTTTTAGAATCTTTTAACTTCTCCACCAGCATAAGATCGTTTTTGCCTTTAAGTTCTTCCGCCATTTTTCCCTACTTTTCCCGGTGCGGGAGGATTGCTTTGTATACCTTTAAATAATGTTTCCTGTAATGCCTGTCATAGTAACGGGCAAGTTTTCTGTCATGTTTTATTATATCCTGTTTAAAATTCTTTACAAGGTCATTCGGATGCTTAAGTACACCGGAACCCAGACCACCGAGCAGTGCAGCCCCGAAACAAACCGCTTCAGAAATCCCGGGCAAAAAAATATCCTTTCCCATTATATCTGCTTTTCTTTGCAGCAAGATCCTGTTTTTTGCCCCGCCGCCTATCGCTTTTATGAACTTAAATTTATTTGCTACCGTCTTTTCGAGGGTCTCGAGGGTGAGCCGGTACTCACAAGCCAGGCCTTCATAGACTGCATTCATTATATCCGGCCTATTTATCTCGGGAGTAAATCCCGCCATAACACCCTTTGCGTGACGCAGGCCGTGCGGCGCGCCAATACCCAGCCAATGAGGGTAAATTAGAAGCCCTCCCGATCCGGGTTTTGACTTTTCTGCCTCCTTGCTCATTGCTTTATACAGTTCTTTCTTTTTTAAGTTACCGTAGAACACCCGGCCCAGCCAGTCAATCAGTCCGCCGGAATAATATATACCCGACATGGCATAGTAGAGGTCACCAAAAACATAGCAGCCGAAGGAATAGCCTGATTTGTAGTACTTATTTAAATTTTTAAGGCTCTTTAGGGGAGAAACAACACTCTCCGAGGTGCCCATGGAGTCGCAAACCATCCCTTCTTTGCAGATACCGGCGCCCAAACAACCGCAAAGATGGTCGTGTCCGCCAAGAACAACTCTTGTTTTCACCGAAAGCCCGCATTCCTTTGAAGCCTTCGCCGATATATTTCCGGTAACAGTCCCTGAAGGATAAGATTTTGGAAGAAATTCCTCTTTTATCCCCGCTGCTTTAAGCATGGCCTTAGACCAATTTTTATTTTTAATATCAAACAGCGCGGTCCTCGAGGCAATAGAGAAATCTGTGGCCATTTCACCCGAAAATTTGTAAAGGAGGTAATCCGGAACACAAAGCCATTTTCTTGCCTTTTTGAAAGCCCGCGGTTCGTTTTCCTTCAGCCACATAATTTTGCAGACAGAAAAGATATACTGGAAATTAAGCCCGGTTATCCCGAATATTCTTTTCTTACTTATTTTTTTTTGAATTTTTTCGGCCTGCGGAGTTGTTCTTTTATCAAACCAGGGAATAATATTAGAAAGCGGCCTTCCTTCGGCATCCACTATGAGACCGGCTTCCGCCATAGAAGCAAAAGAAACTGCCGCAATATCTTCCGGAGCTTTGATATTCTTTACGATCTCTTTGGTTAACCCGCAAAATACGCTCCAAAGTTCGATAGGATCATAAAAGCTGTGTCCTTTTTTATCTTTTCGAAGAGGCGCAGGCTCGCTTAGAGATTTAATAAGCCGGCCGGAAAGATCATAGAGATTAGCTTTCCAATTCGTCGTTCCTATGTCAAGCCCGAGAAGATACATATAACTCCTACGACTAAATAACTAATTTACTAATTTCTAATTAATCTAATCCGCAATCAGCAATTAGTAATCAACAATAAGTAATTCGCAACTATCAATTAGCTATTAGCAATCAGTAATTCAAATGACATGCTACTCTATGGCCTTTTCCCCTGTCAACAAGTTCAGGTATTTCCCCGGCACATTTATCCTGCCTATTCGGGCACCTGGTATAAAAAGCGCACCCGCCTGCGTTTGCGGTCTTATTATCAATTGGCCGGTTAAAATATTTTTCTTTTTTCCCGGCACCCATGGAAGGAACGGACGCTATAAGCAGCCTGGTGTACGGATGCAGCGGCATCGCAAAAATCTCCTCAGTTGTCCCTTCTTCAACGATATTGCCGAAATACATTACAGAAATATTGTCACAAATATTTTTAACTACCCGCAGATCATGGGAAATAAAAAGATAGGTAAGATTCAGGGCCTTTTTCAAATCCTTTAATAAGTTTATTATCTGCGATTGAATGGAAACATCCAGAGAAGAAATTGGTTCATCACAGACTACAAACTTTGGCCTTCCGACAAGCGCCCTGGCAATACAAATCCGCTGGCGCTGACCGCCGGAAAACTCATGCGGATACCTGTAATATGTATCTTCCGGCAGTCCCACCTCTTTTATCATGGCTCTTACTTTCTTCTCAATATCAGAAACACCGTAGATCTTAAGCGTTTCTCCTATGGCCTTTCCGATACGGATCCGCGGGTTCAAAGAGGCAAACGGATCCTGGAAGATGATCTGCATATTATTCCTGAGCGGCCGGAGTTCTTTTTCGGCCAGCCCGGATATTTTCTTCCCGTTAAAGACAACCTGCCCGCTGTCGGGCCTTTCCAGATTGACTATTATTTTTCCGACCGTGGTTTTTCCGCAGCCGCTTTCACCGACCAGTCCCAGGGTTTTCCCCTCTTCTATCTCAAAGCTTACTCTGTTCACGGCATAAACACTCTTCGCCTGTCCAAAAAAACCGCCGGCAGTTTTAAAGGTTTTCTTTATGTCCTTAACTACAATAAGTTTATTATTCATATTTAAAACACCTGACAAAATGCTCTGCCGAAACCTTTGTTTCTACCGGCTCCTGCAGCCTGCAAATATCCTTCACATAAGGACAGCGGGGATTAAATCTGCAGCCTTTCGGAACTTTAAACGGTTCAGGAATACTTCCCGGTATCGTGTAAAGACGATCCTTTATGGGACCCAGGTCCGGGACCGACTTGAGTAAACCCTCCGTGTACGGATGTCTGGTCTTTGTGAAAATGTCGTTTTTTGGCCCGCGTTCCATTATCTTTCCGGAATACATGACATATACTCTGTCCCCGATTTCATTTACAATACCCAGATCATGCGTGATAAGGAGAATACTTAACGAAAGTTTTTCTTTTAAAGTACTTAAAAGTTCAAGAATCTGGGCTTGAATTGTGACATCCAGAGCGGTTGTCGGTTCATCAGCTATCAATAATGCTGGATTACTCACAAGTCCCATAGCGATCATTACCCGCTGGCGCATCCCCCCTGAGAGTTCGTGAGGATAGGCATCGTAGACCCGTGCTTCCTCATTAATTCCTACCAGTTTCAATACCTCAAAAACGCGATCCTTTTTCTTCTGCCCTTGCAAACCTATATGCAGCGCCACCGATTCTCCGATTTGGTCGCCGACTGTGAAAACAGGGTTTAAACATGTAAAAGGCTCCTGAAAAACCATAGATATCTCTGCCCCTCTGACCTCTCTGATTTTCTCCTCGGAAAGGCAGAGCAGGTCAGCCTCTTTAAAAATAATTTCACCGCCGGCAATAATTCCCGGCCGGGGAATTAAGCGCATTACGGCCAGAGCCGTCAGGGTTTTACCCGAACCGGACTCACCAACCAGGCAAACCGTTTCTTTTTTCCCGACGGCCAGGCTGATTCCGTCAACGGCTTTTGAAACACCTTCTTCCAGTTTAAAATGGACTGAAAGATCTTTTATATTAAGAAGTCTATCCATTATTCCACCAGCCTGGGATCTACCGCATCCCTGAGACCTTCGCCCAGCAGATTGTAAGACAAGACGGTAATAAAAATAGCCAGGCCCGGGAAAAAAGTAAGCCACCAGGCTTTATCAATATAGTCTTTGCCGGAGGAAAGAATTATCCCCCAGCTCGAGTCGGGAGGCTGCACCCCTAGTCCCAGAAAGCTCAGACCGGATTCGAGAAGTATCGCTCCGCCGACGCCAAAAATCACCGACACAAAGACCGGCGAAAGCGCGTTTCTAAGAATATGATGGAATATTATCCTGCTGTTTGAAGCGCCGGCAACCCGGGCAGAAAGTACATACTCCCGGTGCTTAAGCGAAAGAAACTCCGCTCTGACCATACGCGCCAGGTCCATCCAGCTGGTTAACCCGATAATAAGCATAACATTAAAAATACTCGGGCCAAAGAAAGTAATCATCATTAGAATAAGATATAAATTAGGAATAGAAAGCATGATATCGACAATGCGCATTATTATATTATCAAGAAGCCCGCCGAAATAACCCGCAAGCGCGCCTAACGCAACGCCTATAAAAGTTGAAATAAATACGGCAATAAAACCGACGGAAAGAGAAACCCTCGCGCCGTAGAGCATCCTGGAAAAAATATCCCTGCCGAGTTCGTCCGTTCCGCACAGATGCTGCGCCGAAGGTGCCAGAAGCCGGTTGCCGATATCCTGTTCCCCCGGACTATAGACAGTTAGAAAAGGCGCGGCCAGGGCGAGGATACTCAGCAAAATAACAACACCGGCCCCGATTAGCGCAAGTTTATTTTTTTTGAGTTTTCCCCAAATCACGCCGCCTATGGAAAAATTTTTATTTTGCATATCAGTATTTTATCCTGGGATCAACCAGCGCATAGGTAATATCGGCAATAATGTTACCCATAAGGGTGAGTATCGCGCCTATAGTCACAACCCCCATCACCACCGTATAATCAAAACTCATTGTAGCTTCAAAACCGAGCCGGCCCATTCCCGGCCAGGCAAAAATAGTTTCAAAAATAAAACCGCTGCTTATAAGTCCGGGAAGGGAGAGGCCCAAAATTGTAACAACCGGTAGGAGCGCATTCCTTAAGGCATGTTTATAGATTACCTTGCTTTCCGGCAAACCCTTAGCCCTTGCGGTGCGGATATAGTCCTGTCTGATAACTTCCAGCATACTCGACCTGGCGTAGCGGGAGAGAGAAGCCAGCCCCCCAAACGCGCTTACAAATACTGGCAGAATAAGATGCCAGATACGGTCAAAAATCTTTAAGTAGAAAGGGAATCTCTCGGCATCAGGGGATCGCATACCTGACACCGGTAAGATTTGCAGGTAAACCCCGAAATACATCATAAGCAGTAGCGCCAGCCAAAAAGTAGGCATTGAGTAGCCAACAAGGGTAAAAACCGAAATTACTTTATCGAAAATACTATTTTGCTTTACAGCAGAATACACACCTATCGGAAGGGCTATAATAAGTATCAAAAATAAAGATAAACCCGTGAGGAGCAGCGTGTTCGGGATTTTTTCCATTATTTTATCAAGAACCGGCCGGTTGTCGTTAAAGGACTCTCCAAAATCCAGCCTTGCCATTCTTTTCAACCATTTCAGGTATTGAATATGAAGAGGTTTATCGAGATCATAAAGCGCTCTTAGTTTTGCCACTGAGTCCGCCGAAACTTTCGCATTCATATTGCTCTGAAGAGCCGTGGGCCCGCCCGGGGTTACATGCGCAAGCGCAAAGGTAATAAGAGTAATCCCGAAAAGTACGGGTAAACTCTGCAGCAGTCTTTTAAGGGTGTATTTTATCATAAACTAATACTTAAATACCTCCGGCGCAAGTTTCTTATCCAGAGCCGATTCCTTGAAAGCCCGGAGCTGCAAATTGAAACCGAAAGAAAATATGCCATAGCTTTGAGCGAAGGTAATGTCCCCATACCAGCAGTCCGTCAGGTTGGTAGAAAAAACAAGTCTATGCTCACGAAAATCATTCGCCGTGGTATTATAGCGCGTCCCGTATTCAATCCGCATATCCTCGGAAACATTAAAAGCCACAGAACCGGAAAGGTCCAGTATATCCGCGGGGTAATTTCTAATATAATTTACGCCGAAGGTCACCCGGGTCCCCTGGGGTTTACCGTAATTAGCAAAAACATCAAACGAAGCCAGCATACTTGAAGCCATTGAATATTGAAAGTTGAAAGAAGAGCTAAACTCCTGAGAGATAAAGAGATTTGTAGAGTTGATAAAATTACTGAAATTCTGCAAATAATCCGGATTCACGCTTCGCAAATCATAACCCAGAGTCATGGTGCTGGAAAGGAAGGTACCGAGCCTTATATTAAGCCGGCCGTTCACCTGTTCAAACAGGATCCCTTTATAAAAATCATACTCCGTATGAAAGAGATTTTGAGAATACGAATAGTTAAGGTCAGTATCAAGATTCATATTCCAGGTTGTATGAAGATTCAAGGAAGCTGAATAATTCAGGTTGGAGAGGCTATCGGCTAAACCGGGCATCAGGACCAGTCTGTTTTGGGCATTGGCATTCAGTGAAACCGAGGCGCTCAAAGAATTGATTTGGTCTAATTTCATGGTGTAATACAAATTTGCCTGCGTGTATGCAATAATATTATCCAGCGAGCCGTTTTGAGCCGGATTAGTATAATAATTCAAACTTGATTGTAAGCCCGGCTGAAGATAGTAAAAGTCACCGGTAGAGCTTGAGTAATTAATAAGTTCTGAGGCAATAGACCAGTATGCGTTGGTTTCCCCGATTCTAAGCGAGGTAGTATTAAAACGGATATCAGGCAGGGTCTGAATATTAAGTTTATAAGTTTTTTCAAAAGGAAAATAGTGGTCTCGCCGATCAGCCGCCAGCATAAAAGTAAAAATATTATCATAATAGGTTGCCGCCAGGTAAGAGCGTATATCACGGGATACTACCGGATAATAATAGGAATAGAAATCCCGGGTCAGGGTTTCATCGCTTAAATAATTTAGCCGGGCCACCAGGCTGACATTATTTATCCTGCTGGAGTGGTCAAAATCAAGCCGGTACCTTTCGAGCATAGTATCTTTCTCCAGAATATAATATGCATAAAGATACCCGCCATTTAAACCGTCGGCAAATCTGTAATTCTGCTGCAGACCGTAGCCCGAACCTTTTTTTGTCATAAGATCCAGGATGAGAGCTCCGCTAAAGTACTCGGAAAAGTCGTAATTATAGGCGAGTTTAAGAAAAAGGCCCTCACTGCTTGAATACCCCGGCCGCAGGGTAAGCGGGCTCTTACCGGAAGCCTTAAGTGACCTCCAGATGTACGGGAAATAGAAAACCGGAATATCCCCTATATAAAGTAGAACATCCCAGCTCTCTATAATATTGTCAATTTCGATATGTATCTTATGGGAAACCAGCCGGTAATGAGGGTGACCGGTATCTTTACAGGTTGTAGCATAACCCTCTATTATGGAGGCGTTCTTTTCGTCCGGCTTTTCTATGGCCTTACCTTTAAAAAACCAGGGAACTTTAGAAAGCTCCATTCTCTCAATTCGACCCACTTTTCCTTTCATGTTGAATATAACGGACTCGCCCGTAATTATTGTGTCGCCTTCGGTTACGGTTATATTACCGTTAGCTTCAAGTTCAGAGGATTTCACATTAAATCTTACTTCATCGGCCTTTATCTCCGTACCTTTATAAATTACTTTGACATTGCCCTTGCCATACAAAGCGCCGCTAACTTCATCATATTCAAGGTGGTCGGCAAAACAATCAACGGGCCGGACCTCCCCGGTGATTTCCTCTTTAACACCCGCCAGACGCTCCCCGGTGATAACCTGTTGCTCAGCTTTTAAAAGTCCTTTTGATGGAATTTTTTCCTGCAACGAGAGAGGCTCTTGAGCCAATAAATTAGAAGAACTTAAAAAAAAGAAAACCGCCCAGAAAATCAGGGCGGTTATGGTATTTTTTTTCATCCTCTCTTCCCGGTTTAACAAATTAGTTCTGTTTAAAAACAAGTGAGCTGGACCCCAGTATTCCTGCATCATCCCGAAGTTTTGCGGGGACAATCTTCACCCTCGTTCTTAAATATCTGTAAGACCTTTTTTTGAATTCTTTGATCATAGGTTTAAAAAGGATACTCCCCGCACGCGAGACCCCGCCCCCTACGACCACTTTTTCCGGGCCCAAAATATTGGCTATACTGACAATTGCGGTTCCAATCTCTTTTCCTATTTCTGTCCAGAGCTGCAAGGCATACCTATCCCCTTTTCTTGCGGCTTTTTCCAATAAATGAGGGGTTATCAGGGAAAGATCCCCATTAACAAGTTTTGTGACGGAACTTTTTGTACCGGCCTTTATCGCCTTTCTTGCCCTTTCTGCGATAAAATTTGCACCCACATAAGCCTCCACGCAGCCCCTGTTTCCGCAATTGCAGGGAATGCCTTCCTTGCGTATTACAATATGCCCGAGTTCCCCGGCAGTCTCAAAAGAACCCGTAAAAAGTTTGCCGTTAAGTATAATACCTCCGCCCAGACCGGTCCCGAGCGTGATGCAGACCATGTTTCTTGTACCTTTTCCGGCGCCAAAAGTATGTTCCCCGAGGGCGTGGGCATTTGCATCATTGGCAATAAAAGCGGGTTTCTTGAAACGCTGCTGGATGAACTTTTTTACATTAACCCCGTTTAACGCCGGGATATTTGGAGGTTCATGAACAATACCTTTTTCGTGTTCGACCATACCCGGAATGCCTACACCAATACCTTTGATTTTGTTTTTGACAGACGGAGAGGCTTTTTTAAAAAGCAGTGTAATTACTAAAGCAAGCCGGGAGAGCACCGTATTGCCACCCAGTGCAACCATAGTCGGGATTTTTTCCCGCAAGAGAACCTTACCCGTAGAATCTACAATACCCGCGGCAATATTGGTCCCCCCGAGATCGACACCGATAGCATAATAATCTTTTCGAGCCATTTTTCTGCTCCTAAACTATCGTCATATCCGTTTGCATGTCGAAGAAGTGTACTTTTTCCATATTAAAAACCACTTCTTCTTTCTCGGATATCTTCATCTGTTTATGGGAATCCAGCGCGGCGACAAAAGAGGAATGCCCCGTCGTCAGATAAACATACGCCGAGGAGCCGATAGATTCTATGACATCGACCATCGCAGAAATCTTCCAGCCGTCTTCTTTGCTGGCATTTGTTTTAGTGTCTTCTATGTACTCGGGGCGTATGCCCAAAATTACTTCTTTTCCATTATACACTTCTAACTTTTCCGTCATAGCTTTTTCAATTCTTACAGAAAAACTGCCTTCGTTGAAGAAAAGACCGCCGTCTTTCTTTTCCACCCGGCCATTAAGCATATTCATCGGAGGCGTCCCGATAAAGCCTGCCACGAATTTATTTACCGGATGATCATAGATATCTACCGGCACTCCGACCTGCTGAACAAAACCGTCTTTCATAACAACTATCCGGTCGCCCATGGTCATAGCTTCGACCTGGTCATGCGTTACATAAATCATGGTGGCCTGAAGCCTATTGTGGAGTTTAATAATTTCAGTTCTCATTTGGCCGCGAAGCTTGGCATCAAGGTTGGACAGGGGTTCGTCAAAAAGGAATACTTTTGGTTTTCTTACAATCGCTCTGCCCAGGGCTACGCGCTGTCTCTGTCCGCCGGAAAGCTGTTTCGGGCGCCTTTCAAGCAGATCCTGAATACCGAGGATCTCTGAGGCCTCCTTAACTCTGCGTTCAATCTCTTCTTTGGGATATTTTTTGATCTTTAAACCGAAAGCCATATTATTATAGACGGTCATATGGGGATAGAGCGCGTAATTCTGAAACACCATAGCCACATCCCGGTCTTTCGGCGGAATATCATTAACCACCCTTTCGTCGATTATTACCTTGCCGGCGGATATTTCTTCCAACCCTGCAACCATTCTTAAGGTCGTGGATTTTCCGCAGCCCGACGGACCTACAAGCACCACAAATTCTTTGTCTTTTATTTCCAGGTTCATTTCAGCTACTGCAGGTCTCGGATTATTAGGAAACCTTTTCTCCAACTTCTCTAAAATTACCTTTGCCATTTACGGCCTCCTTTTACCGGGCGTGGTCGCATACAGCCGGCCGCTGCCTAGTAAAAATATTTCCGCCACAAAGGGCGGATGAGTATAACAAAATTATTATACCACTAAAACCGATATAAAAACAATAACTTCGACATTTTTCAGGCAAAAAAAGAATGCAAAATTCTCTCTAAACACGATTACTCCAGCAACGAAGTAATCTTCTCGGTTCCTTCCGGAATTTTAAACTCAAACATAGAATCTTCCAATTTTTCCGCTGTTTTTATATTGCTGAATTTGACCGTAATACTATTTTCCCGGTCAATATAGACGGTACTGGAGAGAGGGAGCCATTTTTCTTTGTCCACCCAAAGGACTATCTTTGCAAAATCCTGCTCCTCGACCCCGCCCTTGGGTACAAACTCGAGAAGTACAGCTTCCACTCCGTCATGCGGCTCTTCTTCTTTTAGGCTGCCTATGTATTTTTTCTTCAAATATTCGATATACCTGGGAAGCTGAAATATTATATTGTTTTTGCTTTTTACCGCGGCGGAAGCCTGCACGATAACCTGGTTTTGTTCCTGAAGGTAAATCCAGAAGGTCTTTCCGTCGGAAATGATGCTTTGTTTTACCGGCGCCGAATACTCCAAAAGCAGTTTGTCGGGTTTTTTAACAGTAATCTTACCCGAAAGTATCTGGGTTTGGGATATATCAGCAATTTTAACTTCCTGAGTAATATCGGCCCTGAAGGTCTCAAGGTTTTTTTTAAAACTAACTCTTAACTTCTCAAAAGCCTCGTCGTAGTTAAGCGCGAACATGTGGCCTAACAATATTATAACAAACAGCGCATGCTTGAGCATCTCAGGACTTCTTGTGCTTTTTTAAAATTTCTTCTATCCTGTCATAGTAGATATCCCGGGGTTTGTTTCCCTGCCCCGGCCCTATTAAATCTTTAGATTCCATTAAAGAAATAAGATTGGTAGCCCGGCCGCCGCTGATATGAAAAGCCCCCTGCAGAAGTTGCACGGAAGCGCGCTTTCTTTCTTTCACGAAGATAAGGGCGTTTATAAAAAGCTCATTATCTTCCCCGTCTCCCTCTTTCATTCCTTCGGAACTCTTAGTTTCTATTTCTACCAGGGTCGGTTTCCCCTGTTCAGTCCAAAAATCCATAATCTTTTTGATCTCTGTTGTCGAAATGAAGGAACACTGGCAGCGCAGCGGCTGGGGAAAACTCGCCAGGGAGAAGAGCATATCACCTTTTCCAAGAAGATCCTCGGCTCCACCCATATCAAGTATTACCCGGGAATCCACTTTGGAAAATACCTGCAGCGCAATGCGCGACGGAAAGTTAGCTTTTATAACGCCGGTTATTACATCCACAGAAGGCCGCTGGGTTGCAAAAATGAGGTGAATACCCACACCCCGTGCCAGCTGGGCCAGGCGGGTAATAACATCCTCAATCTCTCTTGCAGCCAGGAGCATCATATCCGCAAGTTCGTCTATAATAACCACCACATACGGAAGTTTTACTTCGGCTTTTTTATTATAAGAGATAATATCCCGGGCATGCGCTTTCGCAAGTTTATCATACCTATCGGTCATATCCTTAACAAGATGCCTGAGCGCCTGGGAGGCTCTTTTAACATCGGTGATAACCGGGGTATAAAGATGCGGCATTTCATTATAAAGCGCGAATTCCACTCTCTTCGGGTCTATCAGAAGTAGTTTAAGTTCATCCGGATTAAACTTGTAAAGAAGCGATATAATTATCGA
Source organism: Candidatus Firestoneibacteriota bacterium (assembly GCA_903928075.1). Classification (GTDB taxonomy): domain Bacteria; phylum Oederibacteriota; class D2-FULL-39-29; order D2-FULL-39-29; family D2-FULL-39-29; genus CAIYPD01. The sequence continues at coordinate 10,352 of CAIYPD010000091.1, read as the reverse complement.
GTTAAGGCAGACGCTTTTTCCTGCGCCGGTCGCCCCCGCCACCAGTAAATGCGGCATATCCGCAAGATCCGCCACCGTATTTCCGCCGTCCACCGTTTTACCGATGGAGATAGGCAGTCTGAAAGCAGGATTTTTAAATTCCGGTGAATCAATTATACTTTTTAAACTTACCTTGCTCGCTTTTTTATTTGGGATTTCAATGCCGACGGTATTGGTTCCGGGTATCGGCGCGATTATTCTTATGTGCGTAGCCCGGAGGCCCATCGCTAAATCATTGGAAAGAGAGACTATTCTACTGATTTTCTGGCCGGCGGCCACCGTCACTTCATAGCGGGTAATTACCGGTCCCATAACAGCCCGGGTAGGGGTAACATCTATACCAAAATTAGCCAGAGTGCTTTTAATAATATTTTCTTTTTCTTTAAAATCGCTTTCACTCATTTTAACGGCAGATTCAGAGTCATCAAGCAGATCAAAAGAGGGAAGAGCATACGATTTTTCCCCGGATAGGCCCGCCGGTTCTCCCGGTTTAACCGGCCTGCCGGATTTTTCTGCTTTCTTTTCACTGCCTCCGGTCCTAACTTCCTGTTTCGATGCCGGCCTTGTCGCGTCTATCCTAACAGGTTCCGGTTTGGGCTTTTCTTTTTCCTTTTGAAACAGAGCTCCGGCTTTTTTTTCTTTCTTGGTTTCTTTATTTCTGATCTGCTCCGCTTGCCGGGCAAGTTTCCGTTCAATTCTTCCCGGCCGGTCCGCTTTCCATTTTTTGAATTTCTCCAATACAAGCTGAAATACATTTTTCGGCAAATACTCCAGTTCCATAAAATAGAGGGCAAAAATATAAAAAAGCGCGCAGACAAACCAGGCCCCTATCTTCCCTAGCAGGGTAACCAGCAGGCCTCCAAATTTTTCACCGAGCATATTTTCATCGTAATATCCGGCGTTTATCAGGAAAAGAAACAAACAGCTGCCGACTAAAAACAGTACGGCTCCTGCAATTTTATAAACAGGCTTCCCGGGTTCATTATTCTTAAAATTGTAATAGCCGATAAAACCGAAGATAACGGGAATCAAGAAAGACGCGTAACCGAAGATATAGAAAAAAGCCGTTTTGATGTACCGGCCGAGTAACCCCATACCCGACCCGGCAAAAATACCGATGAGCAATGCCGCAAATAAAATCACCCCCGAGGCAAACCAGACTATTCCGACCAACTCATTTTTTTTATTCATGTATTTTACAAAGATCTCCTTTTTCGACATTACCTTCGGTAACACTGACAATTGCTGCATCTTCGCCGAACATTTCTATTATCTGAACGCTCCCCGACTTCTTCTCTTCCCGGCCCAGAACAATACCGGTTGAAGGGCTTACAATCTCTTTCCCCTGTCTGAAAACATCAAGGTTCATCCCTTTTTCAAGTCCGGAAAACCGTCCCGCGTCTATATAAATCCTGCTTGAAGTTACATCCGCCACATTACAGGTCCAGACGGAGGAATTTATCTGTGAAACCATATTTTCGATTAGTTTAACTATCGCGGCCCTGAGAGATTCACCTTCAAGGGTTTCATCATAACCGCTCTTTGAACCAACGCCCAAAAAAGTGCCGCTTGATTTTTCTGCCAGGCCCTTCCCTGAATCCGCAAATATTATCCTTCCGGTAGTTACATCGACAACCCGCACATCCACCGTACAGGAGGCCGATTGTTTTTTTCCCTGGCTAAGGATCATACCTCCGGACTCGGTCTTAACGCCAAAATCTGTTATACTTCCCGTTACAATCGCGCCGGCGCCCAGCATATTACCTATACTCGCAGCTGTACGGCTGTCAATAACTCCGGTCAGAGAAAGTTTTTGTTCCTCCATTATTTTATCAAGTCTCTCCCGCTCTATTAAAATATAATTGCCTGTTTTACTGAGCTCCGTAATCAGTATATCGGAAGCCGCAGTGCCCAGCCGCTGGCCATAGGCGGTCTTATTCGTAAAACCTGCTACCGCGACCCTTCTTTTGATCCCCTTAAACTTTGAAGTAACCTGCTGCGTAGCTTTTATTGAAATTGCCTCTTCTTTGGCCACACGGGAGGAAACCCCGCATCCGGCAAACAATCCTGCCAGCAACATAACTATTATAGTTATTCTCATTACCCCCTCCGAAAAAAACAATATCCCTCAACGATTTTAGACCTTACGCTGCTAAAAGCGCAGCTTCCGCCCAGGCGGATGCTCAAATATCAAAATATTTACATTTTTGAAGGCAGATACACACCCTCCAAAAAGACTGGCGGGCATGGATAACAGACAAAAACAAATATCCCTCAAAGATTTTAGACCTTACGGACCTTATAAACTTTACAAACCTTACAGACCTTTATGTACCCTCATCGACTTTCCTCGTAAAAAAATGGCATCCTGTCTACCAATTCCTTCGTTATAATATCTGCCATACTTTCGACTCCTGAATATATGGTATCGGCGACAACATTCCTCAGCAAACCACCGAAAAGATTTTCGAAAAAAGTCGGTTCCCTCTCCTCTTCCCCGGCGTCCTTTTCCTCTACTTTCCTGCCCTCCAGTTTTGCTTTTTCCCGTTCTTTTCTTTTCTCTTCTTTTTTCTTCTTTCTTTCTTCCTGTTTATCCAGAGCTTCCCTCTCTACAAGTTCTTTCCTGCCGGTAAATAATACTTTTCCGGTGACAACATCTTTTACCGTAATTTGAAGTTTAACCTGCCTCTTAAAACATAATCCGAACGGTGCAGCTTCCAAAGACGGCCCCTGAAAATATTCCTGCACTTCTCCCGTAACAAAAGCGGCGGTGCCCAGCCCTTCGGCAAGTTTTGCGATTTCCACGGCCTTTAACTGTCCGCCGTCGGTCACCCCGAGCCCGCGAAGTATTGAATCCGTCTTTTCCAGATCTAAAACCAAAAAACCCTGTGCCAGGAGAGTTTCAAAGGTTTTTTTTCTACAAACCTCGGCACCCGCAGCATCATTGCTGAAGTTTTCAAAGGGCATCACAGCCAGCACCAGTGGTTTTCTGTTTATATCAAGAATCTTTCTTTTAACTGCACAGCCGCCTATTAATGCCGATAGCAGCAGAAGAATAACTGCAACTTTACCCCTTCTCATTATTCCGGCCTGCTGATTATGACATAGTATGCGGCACCCTGCCTGCTTATTACAAAAAGCAATCCCTCTTTAAGACTGGAATTTTTAACAGCCGCAAAATAAGCCTCCAAAGTAGCTGCCGGTTTTTTATCTATTTCCAGAATGACATCACCTTCCAATAATCCGGCAATATCAGCGTAACTACCCTCTTTTACACGGGTAATAACAAGACCCGCTTTAACAGGAGTGCGGTATTTGCTTATTTTGCTTTCATCAAGAATGCTTATCTTTAGGCCCAGAGTATCGAACTCCTGCCCGTTTCTACTTGCATTTACGGTTGTGCCGGGTTTTTGTCTTTCAGTATTTTGTGCTTCCGTTTTTTCAAGACCGGGAATTTCTTTTAGAAGCTTTCCGGCTTCATTTATCGGGACGGCAAAACCAATACCGGAATAAGAACCAGAGGTGGAAACTATAAAAGTATTTATGCCTATAACCTCTCCTGAAATATTTACCAGCGGCCCGCCCGAGTTTCCGGGATTAATAGCCGCATCGGTCTGTATCAGATTCGGCATTTCCGCCCCGTCCGCGCTCTGGTAGAGCCGGCCTTTGGCACTCACGATACCCGCTGTCACCGTGTGGTCGTAGCCGAACGGATTGCCGATGGCGATGGACCATTCCCCCACCCGGACCTTTTCGGAATTACCGAGAAGTACTTTTGACAGTTTACTCTTTGGTTTTATTTTCACCAGCGCAAGGTCATGCGCTTTGTCCACGGCCAGAAGTTTGGCTTCAAATTCACTTTTGTCCGCAAATACAACTTTTATCTTGTTGACATCTGCGACCACATGATTATTTGTGAGTATAAAACCGTCTGCAGAAACTATCATGCCTGTCCCCAGCCCCTGCCTCTTGTAGTATTTTTCTTTGGGTTTCCTGAAGGGGGAATCGAAGAATCTGTCAAAAAAATCATCAAAATCATAACCATAGTAGCGGTATTTTAGTATTTGTTCGGTGCTGATATTGACAACTGCGGGGCTGACAAGATCCGCCACAGCGATAAATGAATCCTGCAGCATTATTGCTTCCCTGGGGGGCGCAAGCTTTTCCTTACTGAAAACCGCTGTCCGGGTAAAAACCACAAGATTAATAAGCAATACAATAATTACTCCGGTAAAAACCCCGATAATTCCGACAAGAAGTATGGCAAATCTTTGCAGCTTAACACTCACGGACCGGGTTTCCTCCTTCGGAAAATATTCAGATATTTTTTTCGAGCTCAGCTTCTATTTTAAACGGTTCTTCGTTAAGTAAACACATAAAATATTCATAGCGGGCCTGTCTCAGTGCGTCTTCCCGTACCAAATTGGTTTTTGCGCCAGCTTTAAGCTTTTTTTCAAGAATCTCTTCCAGAATCTCGTCGCTTTCGGTTATTATATCAACATATTTTACGCCGATAAAGTACTTTTTTTCCCCGGCCCTTATTTTTTCGGTAACCCAGGCAACATCACATAAAGCCTTAACCGTGCTTTCCGTTGCCGGCAGATAGATATTAAACGCCAGCCGCATTCTGGCCGTAAGTTTTTCTTTTGTGACCAGCAGTGCCCCTCCTGCGTTAAACTCCCGGCTCTGGCCTTCCTTATGCTTAAAAAACATATTTTTAAAAATACCGGATTTATTTTCATTAATTATTCTAAATTGAACATCAATGGAACATTTCCATCTGGGCAGTTTCCTTTTATTTACTAAAAGTTTACCTTTGGACATTTCACTCCCTCAAAAACAGGCCTAAGCCAGCAACCCGAGCATTTCCCCGTGTATTTTACCGTTACTTGCAGCTATTCTTTTCATAGAAACATCAAATTTTTTGCCGGTATAATCGGTAACCTTTCCTTTATTTTCTTCAATAAAAAGCACGCCCGCCGCGGTATCCCAGGCATAGAGTTCCTGCTCAAAAAAACCGTCGTAGACGCCGCATCCGACATAGCAAAGATCGAGCGCTGCAGACCCCGCTCTGCGCACCGCCTGGGACCTTTTACAGAACTTATTAAAATGCCTGTAATTGTCGCCCGGTTTTTGCTTTAGCGAGTACGGAAAACCCGTAGCAATCAGGGAATTTTCCAGAGTTTTCGTTTTAGAAAGAGCCGTCTTACGACCGTTGAGCCAGGCGCCTTTACCCGCTTCGACGGTAAAGAGCTCCTCCAGAACCGGGGCGTAAACCACCCCGAGCTGCGTAACCCCGTTCTTCTGCAAAGCAATAGAGACACAGAATAACGGAAAGCCGTGGGCATAATTTACCGTACCATCCAGCGGGTCGATAATCCACCGGAACTCATTATCCTCATTCTCCGTGCCGTTTTCTTCACAAATAAACCCGTGTGAAGGAAAAGCGCTTTTCAGTGTTTCTTTTATTATCCTCTCGCTCATAATATCGACTTTTGTCACAATATTATTTGAGGTGCCTTTATGCGTGACAGATTTTATCTTCCGGTAATACTTTTTGTGTATGTAAGCGGCTTTTTTTGCGGCCGTTACGGCAATTTCAAGCATTTTTTTTCACAGGCAGGTCCTTTTTAAGCGCCGGACCTTTCGACAGCCTTACCAGCGTTTCTATATGATAGGTCATCGGGAACATGTCGTACGGAACCACCTCTTCTATTTTGTAACCGTGCCCTGTAAGATTTTCCAGGTCCCGGGTCAGGGTCATCACATCACAGGAAAGATAGATAACCGTCTCCGGCGCGCACTTGGCGATAAGATTCAAAAGTTCCTGCTCACAGCCTTTTCTCGGGGGATCCAAGATTATAGTTGAAGGCTTAAAACCCTGTTTCATTAATTTAACCAGCATCGTCTCGGATCTGCCGTTCAAAAATTCGCAATTTTCTATTCCGTTATTTTTTGCATTCTGCATGGCATCCAGTATCGCCTGTCCCATCTCCTCCACACCCACCACTTCTTTAAATTCCGAAGCAACATAAAGCGATATGGCTCCAACGCCGCAAAAAAGATCCAGAGCGGTCTTCTCAAAAGAACCTTTAACCCATTCTTTTATTTTTTTAAAGATAATCTTCGCCTGGGCCGTGTTAGTCTGAAAGAAAGAGATAGCCGAAAAACCGTATTCTATCTTATCAATTTTCTCCGCCATCCGGCCGTCTCCGGCGTAGACAAAATGCTTATCCCCCATTATTATATTGGAATCTTCCGGATTAATATTATACAAAACCGAGATACCGGGAAACTTATAACGCAGGTAGCTGGAAACTTCGTGTATCCTGGTGAAATCCTCGTTCTTTAGCACAAAAATCACGACGGCCTGTCCCGTAGTCTCAGCAGAACGAATCACAACATGCCTTAAGGTAGGCACCGCATATTTAATCTTTACGAGATAAGTGCGGATTTCAGCGTAAATCGTGTTAATCTCTTTACTGACTAAAGGACAGGACGCCACATCGACGACAAAGTGGCTTCTTAAAGCATAAAGCCCTATTTTACTTTGCTTCATATCCGCGGGGAACTGGGTTTTATTTCTGTAATAATAGGGTTCCTTAGCTGCAACAACTTTGTTTATTTTTACCCCCGGAAATTTCTTAAAAGCATTTTCCACTATCTTGAGTTTGTATTCGAGCTGTTTTGAATAGTCTACAGCCTGCCGGTGACAGCCCCCGCATTCTCCGAATACTTTGCAGACAGGTTCCACTCGGAAAGGCGACTTCTTGAGCACCGTCAATATTTTTCCCCGGGAAAAGTTCGCCCTTACCTCGGTAATAAGAACTTCCACCTCGTCGCCGGGTACCGCAAACGGCACAAAAACAATAAAATTATCATATTTTCCCACAGCATCCGCGCTGTTGGCAACACTGTCTATTGTCAGTTTAATCTTATCTCCAACTTTAACCGGTTGATTCACTTTTTTCTCCTCTGCTAAAACAATTTCACTGCATCCAGGGACAAGGCACAAGGTACAAGTAACAAGGAAAAGCCTATTTATTTTATGCTCCAATCTTGTCTTCTTGCTCTTCCCTGTCTTCTTCTCCTCTTGTATTCTGCTTCAATCTTGTCACTTGTACTTCGTACTTTGTACCTTATTTATTGTAACTTTTCTTTCAATACCTTATTTGCCATTCCCGGATTCGCTTTACCTTGTGATTCTTTCATAACCTGCCCCACAAGAAAACCCAGAACCTCCGTCTTTCCTGCTTTATACTGTTCGACACTTTTTATATTATTGGCGATAACCTTTTCCACTATGGAGTTTATCATGTTAGTATCCGTAATCTGCACCAGGCCTTTTTCCTTCACTATTTTTTCCGGGTCTGTGCCTTTTTTGTACATTTCCTCAAAGACTACCTTAGCAATCTTACTCGAGACGGTATTATTCTCCATCAATTTAACCAATTTAACAAGATTTTCCGGGGTAACCGGAGATTCAGTTATTTCCTTACCTGTTGCCTTTAAAAAACCTGCGAGTTCGCCCATTACAAGGTTACTAAGCGCTTTGTACCCGTTATGAAGAGCCGTACACCTTTCAAAATAATCCGCCGTAGCTTTTGCCGCAGTTAGAACTCCTGCGTCATATTCAGGGATTTTATATCGTTCAACAAACCTCTTTTTACGCGCTGAAGGGAGTTCAACCAGACCTTTTTTTACTTCTTCAATATAGGCCGGCGTTATATGATTTACCACCAGGTCCGGCTCCGGGAAATATCTGTAATCATTAGCCTCTTCTTTTGAGCGCATTTGTGTGGTAACGCCTTTCTCCGCGGTAAAGAGCCGCGTTTCCTGATAGGTCTTCTCCCCGGTATCAAGGCAGGCCGTCTGGCGGGCTGTCTCATAGTCCAGTGCGTCTTTTACATTCTTAAAAGAGTTCAGATTTTTAATCTCCACCTTGGGATTTAACTCTTTCTGGCCAAAAGGACGCAGAGAAATATTGGCATCACAGCGCAAAGAACCTTTTTCCATATCACAATCAGAAATTCCTATATATTGCAGAATGCTTTTTAAAGAACCCAGATACTCGTAGGCCTCCGCAGATGACCGTATATCCGGCTCCGAAACAATCTCCAAAAGCGGAATCCCGGTCCGGTTTAAATCCACAAGGCTTTCCTCGGCTTCGCCTATCTGACCCGAAACGCCCGCATGTATGAGTTTTCCCGCATCTTCTTCCACATGCGCGCGGGTAATACCGATATTCCTGCTTTTACCCGGCTCCCCGATTTCAAGAAAGCCGTGTTCGGCAAAAGGCATATCTTTCTGGGAGGTTTGATAATTTTTCGGCAGGTCAGGATAAAAATAATTCTTTCTGTCAAATTTCGCGTACTCATTGACCCGGCAATTCAAAGCTAATGCGGTTCTCACGGCAAATTCCACGGCCTTTTTATTAAGCACCGGCAGGGCACCGGGTAAGCCTTCGCAAACCGGACAGGTATGGGTGTTGGGCTCCGCTCCGAATTCTGTGGAGCACCCGCAAAAAAGTTTGCTTTCGGTCTTCAACTGCACATGCACTTCCAGACCGATGACTATTTCGTATTTAACCATCGTACCCCCTGCTAATAATTTAGTTTAAAAACAATTACTTCCACATTTTTAAAATACTTATACACTTCCACCATAAAAGCAAGTTTGCCTTCATCATCAAGAGTCCCATCGACAAGTTTTATATGCGCCGCGTCCAGGACCGTTTCATTAAAAGTAGGATCCATTGACACCCAATTACCGTTGCCGGCATAAACCTCCAGCCACATATGGTAATAAAATCTATCATTGATAGGATATATTCCCGCCGCTATTTTTGTCGGGATACCGAGTGCCTTGCAAAGCGCGCCGGCTAAGACTGCGTGCCCTTTACAATCCCCCTGTTTGGATTCGAAGGTCTCTTTTGCCGTAGCAAAAGCAGAACTAAAATCCTTGTTTGAAACATAGTTATTGACCCAATTAACAATTTTTTTTGCCGTTTTTATGGAGTTCCTTTCATTTCCCGCTATTACTTTTGCCATTTTTATAAGTTCCGGATCATCCGACTGCTCATACGGGGACGGCTTTAAATATTTTTCAAGTTTCTTCTCACTCACCGGGAAAAGCGCTGCCTCGTTTTCCGGAAACTCGATACGCCTTAAGACGCAGATAGCCATATTATCTTTAATTATTTTAATGGAAGTTTCCGAAATACTGTCCTTGTTCAGCCCCGCCGGCAGCCCTTTGTCAAAAAGAAGGCTGCAATTCATCTCCTTTACCTCCGCCGGCCTCGCAATTACTTTATTGGCTTTTATGGCAAAATCAGAGAGGATGTCAAGATTTGCGGAAAACTTCTTTTTTGCTTCCGCTTCCGTGGCAATTACCTCTTCAAGACCCAGTTGCGCATTTTGCGTGCGGACGGTAAAGCCCTGCTTATCTACATAAATCCTTGTTAAAATATTATACATTTCGGTGTCGATCGCATAGCAATCGTACTCTCTGTTGCCGATAGTCTGTTTTTCCGTGCCGATAATTCTCACTTTTACATCCGTCGCGGCCAGCATACTGTTATCGAAGATTTTCACCGTAAAGGTGCTTTTAGGAATAATCCGGGACTTTCTCAAGAAATCATCCAGCATACCGGCAAATATCGTTCCTGCAGGAAGCAAAAACTCTTTTTTCTCTTCCTTTCCGGCAAATTTATCTGTCACATAAAGTTTATTTTTAATTATTTTCCCTTCTGAAAACCTTTCCTGCCCGCTCATATTTTCATAGGATTTATAATAATACGGCTGCAGCTCTTCCGAAAAATATATCTCAGTTTTTGTTTCCATCTTGATGGAATCTTTAAATCTTTTAATTTCAAAGAGCATATAGGTGGTTTCTTTAAGGCATTTTTTTTCTTCGAAGATAGTTTTTTCGGTTAGCACTGAAGAATAGCCCACTTTTGCGTCATTTATCAGGATATTGAAATATTCGGAAATAGGATAAGAGGCGCCAAAAAGCGGCGCCAGGAATAATGTGGCTATGCAATACGCTTTTAATATTTTAAACATCTTTTCCAGTGGAATCTCTCTTACATACTTTTTATCAGTGGAATCGTTTTATATACAATACGTTCTATCAGTGGAATCTCCTTACAAAATCTGTAGAATCGTTTTTGTGGAATAGTTTTTATGGAGCTGATGGTCGGGATCGAACCGACGACCTGCAAATTACGAATTTGCTGCTCTACCAACTGAGCTACATCAGCCTCTAATAGTATTTTATCATATTAATATATGGTTTTAAAGGGTTTTGTGGCT
>CAIYPD010000090.1 GCA_903928075.1 Candidatus Firestoneibacteriota bacterium | reverse complement strand
TAACAGAATTGGTTAAAAAGTATAAATAAAAATCAAAAAAAAGTATTCATTTTGATAGTAAGAGGAGAAAAACATTTATGTACAAAAGAGGAGCAAAACTCCAAAGGTTCTTTGTTCTGCTTGCGGTAGTTTGCCCGGCGGTATTTCTATTCCAGGCGGGGGCTTTTGCCGGAGATGTTGCTGTTCTTGATACCGTCAGCAACTGGAGAATCTTTAGTGTTGTAAAACCTCCGGTCGTGCAAGAAGGCGCGGATATTTCTGCTGCTAAATTTAATAATAGATGGCTGGATTCTGTTTCACAGCCGGTTGCGGCTGGCTGGAACAAACAGGAATTTGATGATTCCGGCTGGTTGCGCGGGCCTTTAGCTCTTGCGCCGTATTCTGCCCTGGTTGAACGGCTTTACCTGCGCGGTAAATTTACGGTAACCAATCCTCTGGTTGTGGGGGACCTTAAACTTTCAGCCGGGTATCATGGTGGGATAGTTGTATATTTGAACGGTGAAGAAATAGGCAGGGCGAATATGGCAAAAGCGGCAATTCTTGCCGATAATTATCCGGTTGAGGCGTTTGTAACGGAAAAAGGGGATCTACTGTCGTTGTCCCGTTATGCCAAACCTCAACCTACAGAGAAAGATAAAGAACGCACTAAGTTATGGGAAAGGACCGTAGAGATTAAGATACCCGCCAGAGCCTTGAAAAACGGAGTAAATACCCTCGGAATAGAAGTCGTGAGGGCGCCATACAATAAGGTATCAAAAAATAATGCCGGCGCAAAACGCGAAAATAGTTTCCCCCAGGAATTTTCCTGGGCTACCTGCCGGGTCACAAAACTTAATCTGGCCGCAACAGGTGCTTCGGGACTGGTGCCTGACACCGGCCGGCCTCAAGGCTTACAGGTTTGGAACGGGGATATTATGGCGGGGGATTATGACCTTGACTACGGAAGCAGCTCTGAAACTCTTAAGGCCGTAAATATTTCCGGCCCGCGAAACGGAAGCTTTACCGGCAAGATAATTATCGGTTCAACCAAACCGATACAGGGGCTTTCCGTCAAAGCGGAAGACCTGAAAGGCCCGGCCGTTATTCCCTCTGCGGCAATTAGTATTCACTATGGCCTGCCCTGGGGAAAAGAACTTATGCCTTTAGCCGGCGGTAAAATCTCGACCAAACTTATGGGTTCTTTAAGCGACAATCCTCTCAAAGAATATCCGCTAAGTAATGTAAACGGCAATTCACAGGCCGGCGCCGTTGCTCCGGTCTGGGTAACCGTAAAAATACCCAAAGATGCTGAGCCCGGGCTTTACACCGGAATGCTGAGCGTCCGGATTGTTTCAGGAAAAGATCTGCAGGTGCCGGTGGAACTAAAGGTATTACCGTGGACCTTACCCGAAGAGCAGGACTACCGTACCTGGGTGGACCTTGCGGAATCTCCGGATACCCTGGCTGTCGAATATGGCCTTCCTTTGTGGTCGGAAAAACATTTTAAGATGATAGGTGAATCTTTTGAGATTATCTCGGGGACCGGCTCAAGAACGGTTTATATCCCCGCCATCGCGCACACAAATCATGGCAACGAAGAGTCGATGATAAGATGGATCAAAAAACCCGGAAATAAATACGATTGGGACTTTTCCGTTATGGAAAAATATCTGGACCTGGCAGAGAAATATCTCGGGAAACCCAAGATAGTGACCCTGCAGGTCTGGGAAATATATATGCGTAAAGCCGCTCTGGGAAAAAATACCAGGTTCGATGACTTTACCAGGATAGGCGTTCCCCAGGTCACCTTTTTTGACCCGGTTTCAAAAAAAACGGAGCCGGGTAAACTTCCCCCGCTTGATGATCCGGGAAGCAAGGCCGTCTGGCGCGAGCTTATAGAGCAGGTTCAGGCAAGGCTAAAAAAACGCGGGCTGGAGAAGGCCCTGATGCTCGGTATGTTTTGTGACTGCATGCCGGAAAAAGAAGACGCCCAGTTCTTCAAAGATGTCGCGCCGAAATTAGCCTGGGTACAGCAGGGGCACACCATTTTTAAGAATCTTCATGATATCGCAGAGGTCGGCTATAATTCTACCGTGTGGGGTTTTGCTTTTGGCGACGGCCGGGCGCAGACCAATCAAAAACTTCCGCCGGTTTGTGAAAGCCTGCATGGATGGAATAATCCTAAGTTGACTGCAATTTTTGACCGCGGCCTGGATCTGGATGAGAATTATACCAATAAATGGTACTTTTTTACGGAGTCCGCAATTACCAGCGAGCTGAGGGGTATGGGCCGTATGGGCGCGGATTTCTGGAAGGCAGTTAAAGATAAAAGCGGCAAACGCACACAATGGGTGCATGAGAGGTATAGAGAAGGGGACTGGGGCGGCAGTGTAATTTTACTTCTTTTGGGAAGTTCTGTCCTGGCTCCGGGAAAAGAAGGGCCTGAGTCAACCAACCGTCTGGTAGCTTTTATGGAAGGAATCGAGGCCAGTGAGGCAAGGATATATATTGAAAAAGCTCTTATGGATAATAAAGACAGGCTGGGCCCGGAACTGGCGGTAAAATGCCAGACCGTGCTGGATGACCGCCTATTTTATATGTGGCGCTGTTTGAGTAACCATGAACTCCAGGGGGTCTGGAATGCGACCTTCTGGCGGTCGAATAATGTTCTTACCGGTGCAGGTCAAAGGTATTTCCTTAGTTCAGAATGGCAGAAGCAGGCAGAAAAACTTTTTCTAACCGCAGGTGAAGTCGAGAAAAAACTCGGCAAAAAATAAGTCCGAGATCATGAAAACATAAATATTTGTAAAAGGGCAGCCGGGCACAGCTCCGGTCTTTTTGGAGGGCTACTGTCTGTCGCGGCAGATAAGAATGACTGCCCTACAAAGATATTTCCCCGGGGGTAAAGTGAAAAATATCATCTTACTTTTGTTTATAGCTGCATTCTTATCGGGCTGCGGCGTTTTTCAGGAGATTTATAGGATTGATAAGGTGAAACAGGAAAACTGCAATCCGTGCGAAGAGAAGAAGGTAAAAAAGTAATTATCAAAATTAAATACTTTTCGTAGCGTCGCCTGATAATGCGACGCACGTCGGAATGTCTGCCTACGCTACATTGAAGCATTAAAAAAGCAGTGAAACCGCAGGTAGGGATTTTGACTCTACTAACCTTGACAAATGATAATAATAGTGCTAATATGTATCAAAGCCTTGATGATAATTAGGAGAATATATGTCATTTATCGATAGGGATATTGAAGAAATTTGTGTTTCACGGCTTAAGTTACCGCTAATTCTGGCATTAATAGGCCCCCGTCAGGTGGGAAAAAGCACATTATTAAACAGGATTAAAGGAAATTCGGCACTTCTTGGAATTGCAGAAAAGGACACCTCTTTCTATTTTTCAATGGATGACGCACTGCTTAGAGCAGAGGTAAAAAAGGATTTCCGGTATCTTGAAAAAGAAATTGGGCGTACCTTGGGCCGGGAATTAAAAGAAGAAAAGCGAAAGGTACTTGTAATAATCGATGAGGTGCAAAAAACTCCTGAAATATTTGACTGGCTTAAATTGGTATTTGATACCTGTCCAAAAACTCTAAAACTTGTGGTCTGCGGTTCTTCCTCGCTTCAGCTTAAAAAACATTCCGTTGAGAGCCTTGCGGGCCGAATCAGCTTTGTAAAGATGTTCCCGCTCTCAATAAGAGAACTTATTACCTTTGAGACCGGCGCGGTCCCCGGTATTCCGCTCTGGCTCTCCCTGCCGGAAACTAATCCTGAAAGTTTTTTCCGGGAAAGGCAAGCTGTAGTTTACCGTGAGAAGAACCTTCTGGAAAAGCTTCTGGAACATATAATGCTCACGGGAACTCTGCCAGGAATTTATACCACAGAGAAAACGTCAGATAAGCAGGTAATGCTTCAGAGCCTGATAAATACATATCTTGAAAAAGATATTAGGGGACAGGGTGAAGTGGGCAGTCTGGACGATTACACAAACCTTCTTAAAACGCTATCTTATGAGCTTGGTTCAACTTTTAATGTGGCGTCGCTTTCAAGAGACCTGGGCATTGCAGCCAATACCGTGAAAAAATATATTTCTATACTCAGGGATACTTTTGTGCTCAATGTTCTGCCCTCGCTGCAAAGCAGTAAACGGAAACAATTTGTTAAAAATTCCAAGATGTACTTTTACGATACCGGCATAGCTAATGCGCTTGCCAAACGGAGTGAACCGGAACATCTCAGGCAGTCAGGCGGGTTTATCTTTGAAAACTTACTTATTAATTCCTTTGAGGCGGAGAATGAAAACCGCGGTAGTCCCGGAGAAAAATATTTTTTCAGGGATTATGAGGATCGGGAGATAGATTTTGTATTCCCGGCAAAAAATAAGGCCCTTCTGCCGGTGGAAATATATTCCGGCAAAGTTTTTCCGAAAGAGAAGGTCAAGAACTTCAGGGCTTTCTTTGAGACATTTGAAACAGCCCCTTATGGCCTTTTAATCTATACCGGCGAGTACGCAAAAATCAGCATTTCAGGAAAAGAAGTTCATATGCTGCCCTGGTATATTTGGAGGTAGTAAGCTTTGAAACCTGTATATGATCTTGAGAAACTTAAATATGGAACAGACGCAGGGACTTATTCTCGCGCTGTGGGATTGTACAAAAAGGGCAAAGTCACAAAGGTGGAATGTGTTGCCGGAAGTTATACAGCAATTGTGCTGGGAACGGAGCCGTACCGTGTTTCGGTGTCGGGCCGCAGTTTTAAACAGGGCCATTGTGCCTGTTATTTAGGTCAACAGGGTACGCTCTGCAAACATATGATCGCGCTGGCTCTGCATGCTGTCCGGGAAGGAAAACCGCTTGCAATGGAAACAACTAAAACACCGGGTGAGGCTGAATGCAGTATGCGGGCAGGACAATTAAATGATATGGAACTTCAAAAAGCAAAACTAGAGATTACCAATGCTATGAAATATATAAAACCGTACCGCGGCCCGTCTAAAACCTGGTTTGCAAATCAGGATTCTCTGTGTGAAGGCTGCGCCCGTCTGTATGACATTGTCCATGGTTTACCAGTAAGCAAGCAAACATCTGACCTCCTCATCAACCTGCTCCTCCGCCTGGATAAAAAACTATGTACCGGTGGCGTTGACGATTCCAATGGGACAGTAGGCGGCTTTATGACAGAAGTCGTTGCCTTGTTAGAAAAATACGCTAAAATAGATCCGGCGTGCATAAACTCTTTCAAAAAACTGACAGAAATAGACCATACCTGTTTCGGCTGGGAAGCTGACCTGGTCCGTTTGTTTGACGAACAACCCCGTTGACTTTGGCAGTGCCCGGGGTAGGCTTAGCTTGAAGTCAAGCAGGCTGCATTCGTAAAGGTAAAATAGACTGTACCGGTCTCCGGTGTAGTGAATGTAGTGAGTCGGTGACAAATTGTCACCAACTGCAGAGGAAAGTGAAACCGTGACAATTTGTAACGGTTTGAAATTACCTGTGCAAGATGGCTCTGAGTTGTCGATAACAGAAACTAGAGTCTTATTATTGAGTAAAGTGTGATACGGATTGTCCCACTGCAGAAGGCAAGATTAATCTTTTGATAATGTGTGCTTAAAGGGGGGTACAAATTGTACACACCCTTACCGAAATTAGAAAAAAAGAGCAGCAGGAAAGTAATCACCAAAGAAAACTACAAAAGTTTGCACAAAATATTAAAGTAATAAAATAGTTCCGGTGAATATGTCATAATTAATTGCTTTTCGTAGCGTCGCCTGGTAATGCGACGTGCGTTGGAATATCTGCCGACGCTACATTCTATACATTGAAGCATTAACAAAATTGTCAATTAAATGTTTGACCGTTAATTCCAAAATGAAGGCATCTAATAACTGCTTCTGATGGAAAAAATACCTGACTAAACACTATAATCTTGATGCTAATATCGTGTTGGCTATCGTGTAAATTCCCTCATATAATAATCCTTTCACTTGACAAATTAATTAATCAGTGATAAAATCTACATGTACACATAGTGTGTGTATATGTACAATTTGTGTGTACATGTGAATATTGAAGTTAAGTCAAGTGGAGGGACTATGTTAGAAGCGTTGTTTGTAAACAAACTTGCGGAAAAGGTGCTTCTTTATCTTTATGTATATAAAAGCGGGTATATAAGAGAAATCGCTTATTGTTTCTTAGAACCGGTAAACGGAGTTCAAAGGCAATTGAAAAGATTTGAAAGGGGTTCGGTTCTGGTCAGCACTCTAAGAGGGAAAGTACGAATATTTGAATTTAATCCCGGCTATCCTTTCCTTCCGGAATTAAAGGCACTTTTAGATAAGGCGTATAAAAGTCTTCCTGAAAAAGATATTGAAAGATACTTTATGAAGCGAACCAAGCCAAGAAGATCGGGAAAACCGTTATGAAAGATAACAAGACAACAAGAAAACAAGACGACAAGAAAACAAGAAAACAAGACTGATGTCAAGGAACGGGGAGCTGTATAACGAGCGATTGTGTGTATAATTGTGTCAGAATATGAGGCGATTAGACAGATAATCGCTTCATGTAAAACCCGCTTCAAGGCGACCAGTGATTCCTCTCATGACGACCGGGAAAAAGCAGTCTAAAATCAGTTGATCAGCGTCGCAGTAGCCGGCGACGCTACGAAGTACTAACACTTTTGCGGGAATGACAAGAAAAACTGGGGAAAATTAAAAGGATTGTTTATGCGGGATGAAAATATTACTTTAGAGATGGATGGGGTTGCTGTTGAGGTTGTTTATAAGAGGATTAGGAATATTCATCTTCGGGTTTATCCGCCTTTGGGGCGGGTTACGGTTTCTGTGCCTCTTTCGGCGGATTTGGAAAGGGTGCGGAAACTTTGTTTTTCTAAGATTGGGTGGATAAAGAAACAGCAGGAAAAGATAAAGGGGATGAAGTTTTATCCGGTTAAGGAATATATTAGCGGGGAAGAACATTACTACCTGGGAGAAAAGTTTTTGCTTTCGGTTATTGAGGGGAAAAACCAGAGGGCGCATTTTAATAATGGAGTCCTTGAGCTCTATGTTAAGCGGGGCGCGGGTAAGAAAAAAAGGAAGGAACTCCTTGAAAAGTGGTATAAGGCCCGGCTTGAGGAAATTGTACTGCCGCATATAGAGAGATTGGAAAGAACAATGAAAGTCAAAGTCGCTAAGCTGGTAATAAGAGCAATGAGGTCAAGATGGGGGACCTGCCAATACACCGCAAAGAAAATCTGCTTGAATACCTTGCTGGCAAAGAAAGAGTTTAAATTGATAGAGTATGTGGTTATTCATGAATTAGCGCATTTGCTGGAAAAAGGTCATCAGAAAGGATTTAAGGCGGTTATGGATAAGTTTTCGCCGGAATGGAGGAAGTTGAGAAGGGAATTGCGAAGGACAGGATAGAGGGCTGATGGGGCAGAAAATTGAGCAATCGAAAATAGAGAATAGATAGTGCGGG
>CAIYPD010000089.1 GCA_903928075.1 Candidatus Firestoneibacteriota bacterium | reverse complement strand
GAATCTAAAAGAGTATCATTTCAGAAGTGAGGATTGTGCCGGCAGGTTAAGTGGTCGCCATGACCGGATTTGCTGGTCGCCTTCGAGCGGATTCAGTGGTCGCTTTCAGCGGATTTTGCAAAAAGTTCCGGCCGGTTTTAAGGTCCTGTAAATTTCGGTTAAAAACGCGGAAGGATCGGCTACATGTTCCAGAACATGATTCATTCTGATATGGGAAAAATAGTTTTTTGGATACCCCGCGGCTTTTATGTCGCCGTGGCAGACCTCGAGTCCGAGGTTTTCTTTTGCGTAGGTGACCGCACTTTTAGAAAATTCCGTCCCAAATACTTGCCAGCCGGAAGAATCCTTTACTCCTTTTAAGAAATGACCCGTAGAACAGCCGATGTCCAGGAAGCGCCCTTCCTTTGAATGTTTTCGCAGCTTCCTTCCGAGAAGCCGGCCTGAATGTTCATCCTTATATTTATCAAAGTCATAGTAGGAATTGCTATAAAACTCTTCGAGCTCAACAAGAGAGGGCGGCGGCTCAAAAAAAAGCACACCACACGAGGGACAGGAGATTAGATTGTGAACGGGCTTTTCCAAAAGCCGGACTTTACAGAAAAAGCTCTTTTCTCCCTTATTTTTACAGATCAAGCATTCCATATCTCTATTTTAAAGGAATAGCATGAATTTTTCAATGCCTGGTTTTGGCTAATCGGATCACAGAAAAAGCAGTATCTATTTTTGCAGTTATATTGATATAGGCTTTCATTCGCCCTCCGTCCTTTTTTCTGTTGTTTTCAGGTTGACAAATAGACTCTGTATTTGGTACCATTATACTTACGTTTTTAGTCGGGAGGAGCTTTATATATGAAGTATGTGATAATTGAATCAGGTGCCAGGCAGTATAAAGTAAAAGAAGGCGATATTTTTAATGTTGAAAAAGTTGCTACTACAGGCAAAGAATGCACCATGGATAAGGTTCTTATGGCTGTTGACGGCGATAAAGTAAAAGTCGGCAAACCGGTGCTTAATGATGTTAAAGTATTTGCTGAAGTAATCGGTGAAGTTAAAGGCGAAAAGCTCCGGGTTTTTAAATACAGAAAGACTGAACAGTATAGAAAAACTATAGGACACAGGCAGCAGTATACAAGATTAAAAATAACCAAAATAGAAGTCTAAGAGACAGGAGAATAGTATGGCAAGTAAAAAAGCAGGCGGTACATCAAGAAACGGCAGGGACAGCCAGGGCCAGCGCATGGGCGTTAAGGCGTTTGGCGGTGAGCTCGTTTCCGGCGGTAGTGTTATTGTAAGGCAGCGTGGTTCTACTTTTGTTGCCGGCATTAATGCAGGCGAAGGTTCGGATCATACGATTTTTGCGAAAGTCACAGGTGTTGTAAAGTTTACCAAGAACAGGATAAATATAATCCCCCAGGTACAGTAATAAGCTAAAATAATAACCCCGTGCATTCGTGTGCGGGGTTTCTCTATTTAAGTACAAAGTACAAAGTAAAAGCAATACTTTTTATTCCGGGTTACCGGGGATAGCATACTGCATTAACTTTGTATTTTGTACTTGAAAATACTATCCGGGGGAGTAAAGTGTTTATACGAAAAATAGTATTATCCATCCTGCTTTTTTCGTCACTCTCATTCTCCGCGGACTTTCCTGTAACACTTTACGACGATGTCGGGCTCTCCGCAACTATTTTAAAGGCACCCAAAAGAATAATCTCTATGGCCCCCAGCAATACGGAAATACTTTTTGCACTGGGACTGGGCGGCAGGGTCGTAGGTGTTTCAAGTTTCTGTGATTTCCCGGCGGCCGCAAAGAAAAAGGAAAAAGTCGGGGATTTTATGTCTCCCAATATTGAAAAAATACTTTTGCTGAAACCTGACTTGGTTCTTGCCGGCGGCGGTATACAAAAAGACCTGGCTATAAAACTTTCCGCAATGGGTATCCCCACACTTACTTTGTATCCAAAAAATATAAATGAGGTGCTTATGGATGTTGTACTGGTGGGCCGTGCCGCCGGAAAAGAAACTGAAGCCCTTCTATACATAGAGAAACTGAAAGCAAGGATAGAGAAAGTAAAAAGTCAAGCAGGCAGGATTAACAAAAAACCAAGGGTATATTTTGAAATTTGGAGTCAGCCGTTTACTACTGCGGGTAAAGGTTCTTTTGTGGAAGAGCTTATCACGCTTGCGGGGGGCGTTAATATATTTGCCGAGACGGAGAAAACCTTTCCGGAAATTAGCGGGGAAGAGATCATAAAAAGAGATCCTGAAATAATCATTACTGCTTATATGGAAAAGAAAGGAAAGATGAAAAAGGAAGTCCTAAAACGCTCCGGCTGGGGCGGTATAAATGCCGTGAAAGAAGAACGGGTTTATGAC
Organism: Candidatus Firestoneibacteriota bacterium; assembly: GCA_903928075.1. Classification (GTDB taxonomy): domain Bacteria; phylum Oederibacteriota; class D2-FULL-39-29; order D2-FULL-39-29; family D2-FULL-39-29; genus CAIYPD01. Next base: position 8,897 of record CAIYPD010000089.1, on the reverse strand, counting down.
GGGATAGATTCTGACATTTTGCTCCGCTCCGGTCCGCGCCTGGTTGACGGTCTTGAAGCGCTTTCAGGTATTTTTCTTCAGGAAAAGAAAACAAAGAAATAAACAAGCCTAAATGATAAATTGACAATCAAATCCTATAATACTATAATTAAAGATATATTTTGTGAGTTTATAAGGCGTTTATAAAAAGAACTTTAGAAGGAGGTTTATTATGGCGGACAAGAAACAGAAGATGGGCGAGACCCCGCAAGATGCTATCGAGGAGAATAAGTCTTCAGTTGTGACCTCCGGCGCTTCGACTGCGGCAGAACCGGCAATTGATGATACCCGGTCGGTTAAGATGTTGAAGGAGGCCAGAGAAACAATCCTTGCGGAATTAAGAAAAGTTATTGTAGGCCAGGAAGAAGTAGTTGAACTCATGCTAATAGCGATATTCTCCAGGGGACACTCGCTCCTTATGGGAGTGCCCGGCCTTGCAAAAACTTTAATGGTAGTAAGTTTATCCAAAGTTCTTAACTTGTCTTTTAAGCGGATTCAGTTTACTCCGGACCTGATGCCGGCAGATATTACAGGTACAGACATAATAGAAGAAGACCGGGCCACAGGTAAGAGAGTTTTCTCATTTATAAAGGGCCCTTTATTTGCAAATATTGTTCTTGCGGATGAAATAAACCGTACGCCTCCAAAAACCCAGGCCGCATTGCTTGAAGCCATGCAGGAACACTCGGTAACGGCCGGTGGGAAGACCTACCATCTCGACGAGCCTTTCTTTGTTCTGGCAACGCAAAATCCCATAGAACAGGAAGGGACTTACAATCTACCGGAAGCACAACTGGACCGTTTTATGTTCCTTATAGTTCTGGATTATCCGAAATTTGACGAAGAAGTTGATATTGCCTCCAGAACAACTTCCTCCTATGTTCCGGATTTGAAACAGGTACTTAACGGGCAGCAGATTATGGAACTCCAGTCACTTGTTAGACGGGTTCCGATTTCCAGAAATGTTGTAAAGTACGCGGTCAGACTCGTGTATGCGACCAGACCTACGGTACCTTCCAATCCGGACTTTATTAAGAAATGGGTTTCCTGGGGTGCCGGGCCCCGCGCTTCGCAAAATTTACTTCTAGCCGGAAAAACGAGAGCAATTCTTCACGGGCGGTACAATGTCTCCTGTGAGGATATTGCCGCCATTGCTCCTCATGTATTGCGGCACAGGGTCTTGACTAACTTCCAGGCGCAGGCAGAAGGGATTAATTCGGTTAAGATCATAGAAATGCTTCTTAAGCAGATTCCGACAGAATAGTTAAAGTGCCGGTATTCCGGAAAGAGAAATTATGCCAGCAAGGATGATTTTACTGTCCGGGAAAATTTAAAAAGGATAAACTGCTCAAATGGCCTCAGCTGGTTTAAAGTTTTTAGATCCTAAAATACTCGGAAAGATCAAAACACTGGAACTCAAAGCCAAGTATGTCGTGGAAGGTTTTGTTACAGGCCTTCATAAATCGCCTTACAAAGGTTTTTCCTGCGAGTTCGCAGAATACCGTCAGTATATGCCGGGAGATGATCTCCGCTATATCGACTGGAAGGTTTACGGCCGTACGGACAAGTTTTATATTAAAGAATTTGAAGATGAAACAAATCTCCGCACCTATATCACTCTGGATATCAGCGAATCAATGGGTTATAAGGGTAAAAGAGCCGGCATTTCAAAACTTGAATACAGCAGTTATCTGGCGGCTTCCATGTCCTACTTTATGAGCCAGCAAAGGGACAGTCCCGGTCTGGTTACGCTGGACAATAAGATTTGTAAATATATTCCGTCTTCTTTAAAAGCCGGACAGCTTCAGATCATACTTCGCACACTTGAAGAAATTCAACCGGGCGCCTCTTCCAATCTGGCAGCGCCGCTGCATCAGCTTGCGGAAATTTATTCTAGACGGGGGGTTGTAATTCTTATTTCTGACCTTATGGATGATGAAGAGGGCGTGCTCTCTGCCCTTAAACATATGCGTTTTAAAGGACACGAAGTTATATTATTTCATGTTCTGGATCATGATGAGTTGGAATTTCCTTTTACCGGGTTATCGCGCTTTGAAGAAATGGAAACAAACAAAGAAATGCTTACCCTCCCGGATGCGGTTAGAGCGAGTTACCTGAAAAATATTAATAACTTTATCAACAACTGGAAACTTGAATGCAGAAAGCTTGATATTGACTATGTCTTACTTGACACGGCTAAGCCGTTGGATTTTGCGTTGATGAGTTTCCTGGCGAAAAGATCGGGGTTAATGTAAATGGGTTTTCTTGCATTTTTAAATCCAATATTTTTGGCCGGACTTTTGGCGGCAGCAATCCCAGTTGTTATTCATTTGCTTCTCAAAAAATATGCCAAACGAGTCCGCTTTCCCAGTTTTAAATTTCTTACCAGATCAGACAGGGTAACTTCCCAGAATAAAATAAAAGAGATTATTCTGCTGGCCATGCGTGCTCTTCTAATGGCTCTGCTTGCACTTGCTTTCGCCAGGCCTTACTTTATCAAAAGTATTTCTTTGCAGGGAGAAAATCTGGCCGCAGTAATTATAATAGATAATTCTTATTCTATGCTCTATAACGGAAATCTGGAAAAAGCCAAGGATAAGGCGGTAAATATTCTTGATAAAGAGATTAAAGCCGGCAATATGTGTGCAGTTCTTACGCTTACCTCCACGCTTGCCGGTATGGATGTTTATCAGGAAAGCGGAATGCTTAAAAACAAAATACAGCAATTAACAGCGGATACCACACTGACTAATTTTAAAGCCTCTGTTAGAAAGGCTTCTCAGCTGCTCTCCGGTACCAACGCCGGTAAAAGAAAACTCTTTATCATCTCGGACCTGCAAAAACTCGGGTGGGAAGATTTCAATTTTTCCGAGAAACTTCCGGCCGGTATAGAAGTAAGTCTTTCCAACCTGGGGAATGAAGAAGCCGAAAATATGGCAATTACCAATGCCGTGCTTCCGCCGGTGCTTCTTGATGACGGGGAACCGGTGAAACTTGTTGCGCGGGTTGAGAATTTCTCCGACAAACAAAAGACTACTAATATTAAATTTTTCATTGAGAACAGGGAAGTGAAGAAAGAGGCCATAACTGTTCCTGCCCGCGGCTATTTGGATGTCGAGTTTATCGCTCTCTTTGGCGAAACTCTGGGCACCAGAGGTTATTTTCAGATTGACGATGATAAATTGCTTCTGGATAATAAATACTATTATTCCTTTAGAAAAAGGGCAGCTTTGAATGTGCTCCTTATTAACGGTTCCGCTTCGTCAGAACGCAATGAAGATGCAGCTTATTTTCTGAGTGAAGCCATAAATCCGGGCGGCGACGCGTCTAGCTTGATAAAAGTAAAGACCATATTACCGCAGAATACGGAACAGGAAGATTTTAGCAAATTGGATGTTGTGATAATTTCAAATGTTAAGGCCTTAAGCAGTCCGGCCGTAAGTAAAATAAAGACCTACCTGGAAAACTGGGGAAAAGTAATCATAGGTTTAGGTGATAATGTGGAGGCAACGGTCTATAATAATATTTTCGGCCGGGATATTCTACCGGCGGAATTATCCGCGCCCAAGGGTGATGCTTTAGACCGGAGCAGGTATTTGTCGCTTCTTTCGGTAAATTACGCGAATAATTTATTCATGCTTTTTAAGAATCCACGCTATCAGAAATCTCTGGAAAGCCCCAGATTTTTTAAGTACTTTCAGACTTTTAGCAAAAGAAATCCCATACTGGCCAGGTTCGGCAATGGTGAACCGGCCATCGTAGAAAAAAATTACAAAGACGGCAAGGTGCTGCTCTTTACCTCTTCGTTTGACCGTAAATGGAGCGACCTGCCTGCGCGGGCGGTATTTTTGCCCCTGGTCCATGAGATGCTTTATTACCTGACTATGTCAAGCGAGCCGGTTTCTGATTACAGAGTTAACCTCCCGCTGATTTGGCACGGCCGCTGGAAAGAAATGGAAGTTACCCCTCCTTCCGGGGAAAGTAAATACTTGAAATTTTACGAAGGTTCAGCGGCCTATAATGATACTTTTATGAGCGGTTTTTATAAGTCCCGTATTGAGAAAAACAATGATTATTTTGCGGTTAATTTGAATACAAAAGAATCTGATCTTGTGATGGACAGCGAAAAGGATATTTGACCAACTTGACCATGGTCCCGGGAATAAAGGCGAACAGCGAAGAATCAAAAAAGATGCTCGATGTAATTATGCAGCAGCAGCAGGAAAAAATAAATAAACTCTGGTGGTGGCTGCTATGCTTTATGTTTATTCTTTCCTTTGTAGAACTTACCTTCGGAAACAGAATCTATGTTTAGGCTTTTTGAACTGAAATTTTGATAATTTTACCCGCCATTTGAGAGAAGTGGCGAGGTAACAGGCTTCTTAATCTCCGTTATTTTAGTTTTTCAGCAGCCTGTTAGAGGAAAAAGCGGGGTTTCCGGTGGATTTAAAACAGGAAAAAGAAATATTAAAGCCGCTGGTAGAGGAACTTATAAAGTTTTCCTCACTGCCCGTGCAGGGAAAAAAGAAAGAACTTTGGGCCCGGCATCAGGCTTTTACTGGAACAGAGCAAATTCCGATTTCCGTATTTTATGAAGGCATTCCCCGGACGCAGTGGGAGTTTATACTGGGTAAAGGTTTTCTTAAAACAGAATCAGCAACGGCTCAAGAACTGGAACTGGATTTAAGAAAACGGCTCTGGGCGGTAAAAAATATACCCGATGACCATATTCTCTGGCCATTTATTACCCTGGCTGCTAAAATATCAAGGCTGGCCTGTTGGGGAATTCCGGTGAAATGGAGGGGTGTAGATGAAGAAGACAGTAATCCCGAACACGCAAGAAGGATAGACCCGCCTTTCAATAACAGTATCGATGTATCAAAAATAGAATTCACAGATATGGATATTGCCAACCGCGAAACGGCAAAAGTGATAAATCTGGCTACCGAACTGGTTGATGATAAAATCTCTATATTTGCCGGGTATTCTAATCTGGGTTTCCAGCCTTTTGACCGCGCCGTTGAGTTCCGGGGACTGGAAAATATTATGCTTGATGTAGTAGATGCTCCTGAAAAAGTTAAAGAACTACTGGAGATAATTACAGAAAACCTGATAAAGCATCATTTAAACAGAGAGGAAAAAGGCTGGATCAATGCACCGACTATAGATAACAAATATCTTGCGTTTCCTATGCGGGTACATGCCGCATATCTTCAAGAAGGTTTTAATCAGCGGAAATTAAAACTTAGCGATGAATGGTGTTACATTGGCGCGCAGACCAGCAGCGGGTTAGGTCCTGAAATGTATGCCGAGTTTGTTCAGCCGTATAACGCCCGGCTGGCGGAGCTTTTCCCCGGCAAAACTGTTTACTATCACGGCTGTGAGAATCTGGACCAAAAAGCCATAATTATTAGAAGTCTGCCCAATTTGCGGCGATTCCACATCTCGCCCTGGTCCTCGATTAGGGCAGTGAGAGAGGCAACGAAAGATTCATTTATTTACGAAGTGCACGACCACCCCGGAAGAGTATTTTTTGGCAGGAACAAAGAAGATATGAAGAAAGAAATAAAAACCCTGATTGCGGACGCCGGCGGGTGTAACTTTGATTTAAATCTAAGTGATATTCATAGCGTCAACAAAGATCCAAGGCTTCTTAAAATGTGGAGTGAAGCCGCGCGGGAAGCAGTCGAGGAAGCAGACAAAAACAGGTAAATTACTATAGAAAAGAAAGGAGAAAAATGCCCCAGACACCGAGAGAAATAGTACTTAAAAATATGTGCTTTGCCGGGCCTTCCCGGATAGGGATGAACTTCAGCCATATTAAAGGAAAAAAACCAAGGATGAATGATTTTTCTTTTAAGAGCATCGCACCAAAAGGATACACGGAAAAAAGATGGGAAGACGAAAAATTCGAATACTATGATGATGTCTGGGGTAACATCTGGTATAGAATAAAAGGTTTTTCCTCAGGGGGAGAAATTTTAACTCCCGCGATAAAAGACTGGAAAGACCTTAAGACCTACAAAACTCCGGATTATGACAATCAAACTGAGCTGGTAAGGGTAAAAAAAGAATGGGCCGATGAAAAAGGAGAAAAATTCAGGATGTTCGGTATCCATGGTTTTATTTTTTCCGCCAGCCGGTATTTAAGGAAGATGGAAATCTATTTTGAAGACCTTGCCCTGGAAAAGGAAAATATACACAAGCTTCACACCCTGGTCGCTGATACCCTCGAAAAAGAGATAGACAATGCGGTGGCCGCGGGCGCCGACGGAATCGCCTACTGCGAGGATTGGGGTACCCAGGACCGGACTCTCATCTCCCCTGATATGTTCAAAGAACTTTTCAAGCCTTACTATAACAGGCTTATTAAGAAGGCGAGACAGAAGAACTTGCAGATAGAGATGCACTCCTGCGGTTACAACTGGGCTTTACTTCCGGATATTATCGAAACAGGCGTTAATTGTTTTCAGTTTGACCAGCCAACTATATACGGCATGGAAAAACTCGGGGTTTTTCTTCAGGAAAGAAAGGTTTGTTTGTTTTCCCCGGTGGATGCGCAAAAAGTACTCCCGACCGGGGATAAAAAACTTATCCAGCAGTCCGCCAGGGATTTAGTCAGGTATTTCTACGGAAAAAACGGCGGCTTTATGGCGAAGGATTATCCGGATCTGCACGGCATAGGCGCAACAGCCGAAGCAGACTGGTGGGCCTACGAGACATTTTTGGAGTTCTGCAGGTAAACAATTAAAGTTGCGCAGAGCTGTTAAAAAAACGATTTTTTTGTTTTATTGGTTACGGTTTAAACTATTAAGCTCATAAAGATAATCTTTTAAAAGTGTGACAGTCACGCTGTGACTGTCACAAAGGGACAGACTCGCATTTTGCTTAAAGTTTAATGCCGTTTGTGGGGATTAAAATGGTGCGGGTTGTTTAGAGCGCATCATTTCTAAGTCGCTGCTGTACTCTGGCCTTTCTACGAACTCTTTCCATTGTTTTTTGGAAATTTCCGTGTACTTAAAGAAATCTTCTGATACTATGTCGCTTTTTGCTGTTTTTAAATGAAATTTCCCGCTTGACCATTTCCAATCCCTGATACATTTTACAAGACCTGCTCTTACCGGATTTCTTTCAACATACCTTACTGCAATTGCGAGATATTTACTGTCCAGGATTTTTGAAAAGTAGCGCTCGCTCCATAAATGTCCGCTTTTTTTATATTTTTTATTAAAATAACGGCTATATGTCCCGTTGGTATTTCGAAAAACTTTGGAAAGGGAGTAGTCTTGTTTTGGAATTACAACCAAATGAACATGGTTTTCCATCAGGCAATAGGCAAGAATACTCATCTCGTATTTTAAAGAGGACTTTTTAAGCATTTCGAGATAAATATCTTTATCCCTGTCGTCATGGAAAATAGCCTGTTTGCAATTTCCCCTTTGACATATATGGTGAGGCATATTAACATCTACTAAACGAGCTGTTCTTGGCATATTGTTCACCCCTTAAGTGAATTTATAGAATCCTACCATGTAAAAAACTAACTGTCAATCAAAGAAAATCACCAAAAAGTGTGACAGTCACGCTGTGACTGTCACACGGGGACACTCAGGCTTGTAGCACTGGAAAAAAATATGTTAATTATTAAACAGAACAATAAAATACTTTTATCTCCTACTATTATCCATTGATATATCCTTATATTTCAGTTAAAATATCTTCATGAATCCGATTATTACTTTTATCATAGGTTTTGTCCTGGGGCTTCTTGCTTACTATATTATATATCAATTGCGGAAAAAGGAAGAAGAAGGAAGGATAAAAGACGCTTTTAAGGCAATGTCTTTGGATGCTTTAAAAGAGATGAGCCCGTTTTTAAAAGATATGTTAACTGCGCAAACAGCTATGGGAGAGAAGGACCTGGAGGGAAAAAAACAACTTATTGACCAGACTCTGAACAATATGAAGGGTGACCTATCCAAGGTTGAGAACCTTATGAATAAACTTGAAAACGACAGGGAAAACAAATTTGGTGAACTGACCAATCAGATAAAGCAGACCGCGGAACAAACGGGAAAATTGCAGCAGGTTACGGAAAAACTAAATACCGCGCTTTCCTCTTCGCAGGCCCGGGGTAAATGGGGCGAGAGGATGGCGGAGGATATTTTGACTTTGGCCGGATTTGTTGATGGGATTAACTATGTAAAACAGCAGAAAGACGATGCAGGGACTAAACCTGACTTTACTTTTAAACTTCCCAAAAATTTGATAGTAAATATGGATGTAAAATTCCCTCTGGATAATTACATGGCCTCTCTAAGCGCGGTCAGCCAGATAGAAAAAGAAAATTTTGAAAAGACTTTTATTTCGGATGTTAAAAAAAGAATAAAAGAAGTGACCACCCGGGACTATATAAATCCTCAGGAAAATACGCTGGATTATGTTATTGTTTTCATTCCCAATGAACAGGTCTTTTCTTTTATCAACCAGAAAGAAAAGGCACTCATGGACGAAGCACTCGCAAAGAAGGTAGTACTTTGTTCCCCGCTTACGCTTTATGCCCTGCTCACTATCATGAGGCAGGCAATAGATAATTTTAAAATGGAAAAAGCGGCTACCGAGATAATAAAGCTCCTCGGGGAGTTCCGGAAGCAGTGGGAAGAATATACCGGGAGTTATGAAAAGCTCGGGGAAAAACTTGAAGCCACCCAGGAAGAATACAAAAAGCTTGTTACTACAAGAAAAAATAAGTTGGATATAGTGGTCACAAGGATAGAAAATCTGCAGGAGAAGAGTCATATAGAAATTCCCGAAGGAAAGGAATAGTCTAATTTGAAAACAAAACAGCGGCTGACAGT
>CAIYPD010000088.1 GCA_903928075.1 Candidatus Firestoneibacteriota bacterium | reverse complement strand
TATTGTTTACAAGTTTATAAGGTTTGTAAAGTTTCTAAGGTCCATAAAGTCGAAAATCGTTGATGGATATTAATTGTTTCTGTTGTCTATCTGTGTCATCTGTTTTTAATCTGTGCCATCAGCTGCGCTTTTAGCAGCATAGATATAAAGGAGAGGCTGAGATGATTGGGTGTCTGTTTTGTAAGATTGTGCAAAAGCAAATTCCGGCTAATATTGTCTTTGAGGATAAGAGAGTGCTTGCGTTTGAGGATGTGACTCCCCAGGCGCCGGTTCATATACTTATTATACCTAAGGAACATATTCCTACGGTCAATGATGTTACCGGAGAACACAGAGATATAATAATGGCCATGTTTGAAGCGGCAAAGGTAATTGCCAAAGAAAAGAACATTGCCTACCAGGGTTACCGCCTGGTATTAAACACCAACTCGGAGGCGGGGCAGTCGGTTTTTCATATACATATGCATCTATTAGGTGGCAGGCATATGGCGTGGCCGCCGGGCTGAGCGTTGCTCAGGCCCGATTACTAATTTCTAATTTCTGATTGCTAATTGTTGATTACTGAATACTGTTTGCTAATAAATAATGAAATTAGAGACAAAATTTGTAAATTTAATTGTTTTATTATTAAAAGGAGAGAGAGTTGGATAAAGTAACCAAGTTGCCGATAATTGCTATTGACGGGCCTGCGGGGAGCGGTAAGAGTACCGTTGCCAAACTTGTGGCAAAAAGATTGAATGTTCATTATATTGATACGGGGGCTATGTACCGGGCTGTCACTTTAATGGCGATAAAAGAAAAAGTTGACACTAAAAGTGAGACAGAACTCATCGCGCTTGCCCAAAGATGCAGCATTGAATTTAAGTATGAAGAAAAAAGCCTGAGAGTATTCGTAAACGGACAGGAAGTAACGGAAGAAATAAGACTGCCTGAAGTTTCCAAACTTTCGTCGGATATTGCTGACTCCATAGGCGTCCGGAAACATCTGGTTGCCCTCCAGCAGAAAATGGGAGAAACAGGCGGAGTTATTCTTGACGGCCGGGATATCGGCTCTCTCGTATTTCCGGAAGCTGAATTTAAATTTTATCTTGATGCTTCGGTCGAAGAACGCGCAAAAAGGCGGTTTAAAGAACTTAAAGCTAAAGGTTTAGAACAATCCTTTGAAGAGGTAAAAAAAGATATAGCTGCCAGAGATAAGAGAGATAAGGAACGGCCTTACGGAGCTCTTAAATTAGTTCCGGATGCCACAAAGTTGGATACCTCTGATCTTAGTATAGACGAAGTTGTAAATATTCTTGCCTCAAGAATTCATTCTAAGGAAGACATAGGATAGGTAATAGGTACAAAGTACGAAGTACAAGGTAAAAAGTACGAAGTAATAGGTACAAGGGACAGGGGACAAGGAAAGCAACAGGAGGACAAGATAACAAGAATGAAAAGGTGGGAAAGATGAGATACAAATCAAAACTAATATATGCTATTGCTTCAATCTTGTACCTTGTACCTATTAGAGTTATTAATAACCCCGGAGGAAACATGAAAGCTATCATACTTGTCGGTGGTTCGAAGATCTCGCCGGAACATTTAATTTACCGGAAATATGTTAACAAGAAAAATGGAGGACTTAAATGAAGGCTGTTATCTTAGTAGGCGGAGAAGGTACCCGTCTTCGGCCTATTACTTTAATGATGCCTAAACCGGTGACCCCCGTGGCAAATGTTCCTATGATGTTCTATATGCTGGAATGGCTGAAAAAATATAAGATAGAAGAAGCAATTCTGGTGGCTTGTTACCTTCCGGAAAAACTCCGGAAGGTACTGGGAAATTCATATAAAGGTATAAAACTAACTTATATATATGAAGAGACGCCTTTAGGCACCGGCGGCGCCATTAAACGGGCTCAAAAGCATATGAAAGGCACGACCCTGGTTTTAAACGGAGATGTGATTACGGATTTTAATATTGCAAAAATGTTACAGTTTCATAATAAAAACTGTGCGCAGGCCACTATCGGCCTTTTTTCTGTTAAAAATTATTCAGCTTTCGGTGTGGTTGAACTCGATAATACCGGAAGTGTAAAACGTTTTTTGGAGAAGCCGTCAAAGGAAGAACTTAATGTCGAAGAGGCCAATATTAATGCCGGAATATATCTCCTGGAACCTGAAGTTTTGGAAAGGATGAAATACGGTAAAAAGTATTCTATTGAAAGAGAGGTTTTTCCCGGGCTAGTGGGCAGGAGTTTTTACGGCTTTGTTGAAAAAAACATTTACTGGCTTGATATGGGGACGCCGGAGCGCTTCAGAAAGTTTACCACTGATATTTTGGAGAAAAATTATTCTATTTGCCTGGCCGTAAACGGTAAATATTTAAAAGCCGCAGGGGCAAAAGTATTTAAACCGTCTTTGATAGGCGGGGGCACCCGGCTTGAAAAGAATTCCTCTATCGGCGCCCTGAGCGTGATAGGCAAAAATTGCCGCATCGGGGAGAACTCCGTGGTCGAGAACTGCATTGTTTTTGACGGCGTGAAAATAGGAAAAAATTGCTTTCTTAAGAATGTAATTATTTGTTCCGGGGCAAAAATCGCGGAGGAAACAAAGATCACTGCGGAGTCGATACTGGGGCCGAATACGGTAATTACCGCTTATTCAAGGATCGGGGGCTGATATTACAAACAGTATGAAGGTTTTGATAATCTCAGTCTGGTACCCTTCGAAGGTAAATCCTTTTCCGGGAGTATTTGTAAAAGAATTTGCGGGTGCGATAGCCGCCTTTGCAGAGACGGTTGTCCTTAATGTTATTCCGGTTGAGAAAGAAGATATTAAACTCTGCGGGCTCTCTGATGTCATGGAAGATAAAGTACGGGTGGTCAGGATTTATTACAGGAAAGTACCTTTAGTCCATAAAATAACCGGTATCTTTCAATATTTAAAAGGCCTTAAATATCTTAAGGCCCAGGGTTTTAAACCTGACCTGGTAAATGCGCATGTGAATTATTCCGCAGTACCTGCTATTTTATCGGCCTATACGGCTTCGACACCTTTAGTGATTACGGAACACTCCACGGAGTTTCTTAAAGCCGGAGGCCCGGGTTTCCTGGCAGGGAAAATTTACGCTGCGGTCGCAAATAAAGCAAATTTGATAATGCCCGTAAGCAGATATTTGCTTGAAGCGATGAAACCGTATAATAAACGGGCGGTGTATCAGATATTTCCTAATATTTTTGATCCGGCCGTCTTTTATTATAAAAAGGACAGCTCTCCCGGAGAAGAAAAAAAATTGCTTTTTGTCGGCGCGCTAATCGAAAGAAAAGGCCTCGATTTTCTCCTGAAAGCTTTTGCCGGAGTAGAACAAAAAAATATTATTCTAAATATTGTCGGGGAAGGGCCCAAAAGGCGGGAATATGAAGAGCTGGCCAAAAAATTAGAAATCAGCACCCGGGTCAACTTTTGCGGGCATAAAGAACATAAAGAAATAGCAGAGTTAATGCAAGGGAGCGACCTTTATGTCCACGGTAGCAGCTCTGAAACTTTCGGTTGTGTGCTTATGGAAGCCATGGCGTGCGGCCTGCCGGTGGCGGCAACGAGAGTCGGCGGGGTGCCTGAGGTAGTGGATGAAGACTCCGGTATTCTTGTGCCTTTCGGCAATATTGAGGCCTTTAAGGCAGCCATACAAAACATACTCTCAAATCCCGGCAAATATAACCGGCTGAAAATTGCCCAAAGTGCTTTTAACAGATTTAGCAGGCTTAAAGCCGGAGTCAGGCTTCATGAAATATTTAAGAAAGTGATAGAGACATCTTTAACCGGGGAGGCGGCTAAAAAATGAGATTCTTTTCCGGCGGTATATATAATTTCTCTACAAGAATACTTCTGGCCGTGCTTAGCCTGGCGAACGGTATTATTCTTGCCCGGGTCTTAAACCCGAACGGCCGGGGGCTTTATTCGCTGGTCGCGCTAGTTATGGCTATGCTTTTTTTGGCCGGTAACTTCGGCCTTAACAGCTCCACTATATATTACTCGGCGAAAGAGGAGACGGACAAGCCCCGGCTCTTTTCAAACTCGCTGGTAATTTGCCTGCTCTTGCCGGTTGTTCTGGGCCTCGCTTTTTTACTGCTGGCTCCTCTTTTTGACCGCGTACTTTCAGGGATGCCTTATAAATATCTTTTAATTTCTTTAAGCGCCCTGCCTTTTTACTTCTTGTATAATATCTTTAACGGTATACTCCTCGGCACCAACAGGATAAAAGAATATAATTTTGTCAGGCTGGTAGAGGGCTCCGCGCTTCTAATTTTTATTCTTTTCACGCTTTATGTTTTGAAGCTGGAACTGAAAGGCGCGGTCTTAAGCTGGTGGTGCTCGATATTCTTGGCGGGACTCCTTCCGGTTTCTCTGGTCTATTATAAAACACGGTTTAAGTTCAAATTTTACCCGGTGCAATTTAAGGAGACTGCGAAGTACGGCCTGAAGAGTTATTTTACAAATCTTTCCCAATTCTTTAATTACCGTCTGGATATGTTCATTGTAAGTTACTTTACGGGCTTTTCGGGTGTCGGAATCTATGCCGTGGCGGTAAGCCTGGGGGAGATACTCTGGTTTTTGCCGGGTTCTATGGCTTTACTTCTTTTGCCCCGGACTTCGGCGACTTCCAACGAAGAGAGGAACAGTTTTACCCCGGCGGTCTGCAGAATAACTTTTACTTTTACCTTATTTGCCGGTATATTACTGTTTTTGTTTGCCGGTGCGCTGATAAAACTCCTGTTCGGAGAAAAGTTTCTGCCGGCGGTACTGCCGCTGCTTTTTCTGTTACCGGGAACGCTCATTTATTCGGTGCAAACCATTCTCGCGAGCGATATTTCAGGCCGGGGAAAACCCGAATATAATACCTACATTTCTTTTTTTGGCCTAGCGGTAACTTTGATCTTAGACCTGCTTTTGATACCGGGCAGGGGCGTGAGCGGCGCGGCCCTGGCTTCCACGGTTTCCTATATAATTACAACGGTTAGTACCGTTATAATATTTATGAGAATGTCCGGCAGTAATTTGAGTTCACTGCTCCTGCTTAAACGGAGGGATATTGAGTATTTCAAAAAAAATATCAGAAGCTTTAAACGCTAATAGTAAAGAGGCGCTCGTCGGGTGTTTGTTCCTTTTCTGTCTGACAATTATCTGCTTGGTGATGGGCTACAACACGGGTTTGCTGGTATTAATGCTGGCCGCGGCCGGGTACTTTGTCTTTATAAATAAGAACCCGGAGGTTCCCCTCTGGCTGGGGCTTATTTTCATACTTCCTATCAGGATCCCGGTTTCTGTTTTCGGGACGGAATATCAGATTAAACTCTTATTTTTTGGTCTGGTTCTTATTTCTTTGTTCTCCTTGAAAATGAAAATGCTTAAGGAAAAAGAAAAGCCCGTTCTGCCTATTATAATCCCTATGCTCCTGCTGCTGGCCTTATTTATTGTGGGGGCCCTGAGATCGGAGGCGCCGTTTCTTGACAAGCCCTACTTCCTAAGGAGTTTTATATTTAGAAGTATATTTTTTTATTTAGTGCTTAATATTTACGGACAAAAAGACCTGCCAAAACTAATAAAAGCCCTGTCGCTTACCTCTATTGTCCTGGCACTTACGGGTATCTACCAGCATCTTTTCAAGGCCTATTTTATTAGTAACTGTAACCTGCCGGAATACCGGGCGATGGGAACTTTTGATCATCCGAATCAATTCGCGCTTTTTATTTTTATAGCGGGGGTGCTTTCCGCCGGAATGCTGTTTTACTCGAAAAATGCTAAGCAAAAAATATTTTACGGCGCGGTCTTCCTTCTTAATCTTACCGCCTTGCTGATGGCTTACTCCCGGAGTTTGTGGCTCTGCCTGCTGGCCGGCCTGGCGTTATTTTTTATTATGTACAATAAAAAAACTTTAGTTGTATTTGCCGCGTCCGCAGTTCTGCTGGTTTTTATTATGCCCGCAAATTATAAAGCCAGGTTCACAAAACCGGTAAATATGAGCGACCCCTCGCACCAGATAAGAGCCGGTTTGATAAGTAACGGCTGGAATATGATAAAAAATAATCCGGTCTTCGGCGTGGGAGACGGGAACTCTTTTTATCAGTACGAAAAATACAAAATAGTTGAAACCCTGGGAGTTACGCGCATTCATACTCAAGTGATTACTTTAACTGCCGAATACGGCTTTTTGGGCCTTCTGCTCTTTGTGTATTTAATGGTCCTGATCGTTTTTGGTATGGTCAGTAAGTTAAAACTGCTCTCTAGGGAAGATAAAATACTGCAGTTTGCGCTTATAGCTGTTTTTGCGGGATTATTGCTAAATGCCCAGTTTAACGGAAACTTTTTCCAGGAAAGTTATGTCTGGCTGATGATAGCCCTGGGCCTTTTGCAACCCGGCCCGGCAACCATTAACGAAAAACAAGAGGCCTGAAAATTAAAAAAATATATCCCGGGAGGGGCTGCAGGTGAAAGTACTCACGATTGTCGGCGCCAGGCCGCAGTTTGTAAAAGCGGCAGTTGTTTCGGTCGCGCTTAAAAAAGCAAAGGTTAAAGAGGTTATGATTCATACCGGCCAGCATTATGATTATAATATGTCCGCGCTTTTTTTTAAAGAATTAAAGCTTAAGGCCCCGGAGTATAATCTCGGAATAGGCGGCCTGCCAAGAAAGCAAATGCTGGCTCTTATGCGTCATAAAATCGAAGAAATAATTGTTAAAGAAAAGCCCGTTTGCATGCTGGTCTATGGCGACACTAATTCCACGCTCGCCGGTGCGCTGGCCGCGAGAAAATTCTCTCTGCCGGTTGCGCATGTCGAAGCAGGCCTCAGGAGTTTTAACAGGAAAATGCCGGAGGAAATAAACAGGATTGCGACGGATAAAATCTCGGAGCTGTTGTTTTGCCCCACTAAAACGGCCGTTTCTAATCTCAAAAAAGAAGGCCTCAAGTCAGGAGTAAGGCTTACCGGAGATGTAATGTATGACGCACTCCGGGCTTTTTTGCCGGTTGCGCAAAAGCGGCGGGGACTGCTCAAAAAGCTGGGACTAAAGAAAGGCGGCTACTTTCTTGTTACGCTGCATAGAGCGGAAAATACGGACAGCAAAAAGCGCCTGGCTTCAATTTTTAGCGCACTTTTTAAACTGGCCGGGATTACCAAAATAGTCCTGCCCTTGCACCCGCGGACAAAAAAATACCTAAAGGCCTCCGGTTTATTAAAAGAGGCGGCAGAAAAGATTCAGCTTATAGAACCGGCGGGTTATTTTGATAATCTTTTGCTTATGCAAAACGCAGCCAAGATTTGTACCGATTCCGGCGGCATGCAGAAAGAGGCCTATTTACTCAAGGTGCCGTGCCTGACTTTACGGGAGGAGACCGAATGGGTGGAAACCGTAAAAACCGGCTGGAATGTTATAACGGGTGCTGACGCGGCAAAAATATATCAAGAGGGTGTAAAAGGTAAAAAAGCAGGCGCGCACCCCGGCCTTTTCGGCGGTGGCCGGGCGGCGGTAATGATAGTCAAATATCTAAAGGAGAAATACTCTTGAAACTGGTTATTCTCACACAATATTTTCCGCCCGAGATCGGAGCGCCCCAGGCGCGGCTTTTTGAACTGGCGCGGGGCCTGAAAAACAAAGGGCATGAAGTGACCATCCTCACCGCTTTTCCGAATTACCCGGGAGGCCGGATTCTGCCCGGCTATAAACTCAGGGCGTATATGGAAGAGGAAATGGAAGGGTTGAAAGTTATCCGAACCTGGATCTATCCCTCGCATAGCCGCAGTTTTGTCAAGCGGCTGGCCAATTATTTTTCGTTTGTGCTCTCTGCCTCGATTTTCGGACTTTTTAAACTCGGCCGGCAAGAGGTACTGCTCTGCGAGACCCCGCCGCTCTTTCTCGGACTCGCCGCCTATATTCTGTCCCGGCTGAAAGGCGCCAGAATGTATCTTTATGTTTCAGATCTCTGGCCGGCTTCCGCCGTGGACCTGGGAATGCTTAAAAATAAAACTCTGATAAAAATGTCAGAGCGGCTGGAATTATTTCTTTACAGGAAATCCTCCAAGGTTATTGTGGTGACCAACGGCATAAAAAATATCATAGAGGCCCTGCCCCGGATGCAGGCTAAGGTTTTTACCGTGACGAACGGGGTGGACCTGAAGTTTTTTACCCGCGGGGATAAACTTAACGCCCGGCAAGCCCTGGGTTTACCTGCGGATAAATTCATAGTTATGTATTCTGGTAATCACGGAATTGCCCAGAATCTTTCAACTGTCTTAAATTGCGCAAAGAAAACCGGAGAGCATCCGGGTATCCTGTATGTTTTTGCCGGAGACGGCGTTGAAAAGCCTTTTTTAGCGGCAAGGAAAGAAAAGGAAGGGCTTACTAATGTAGTTTTCCTGAAAAGTTTTCAAAAAAATGAAATGCCGCTGGTGCTTTCCGCTGCCGATGCGGCCGTGATTCCGCTTAAGGATATTAAACTCTTTGAGAAAGCACTGCCTTCAAAGATGTTTGAAATGATGGCTATGGGCGTGCCGGTCATCCTCGGCGTAAAAGGCGAAGCCGCAGAAGTTATAACCGCCGCCGGCTGCGGCATAAATATAAACCCGGAAGATGAAAATAGCATGGAAAAAGCCATTCTTGAACTATATAATAGTAAAGAACTTTGCGCGCGGTTCGGGAAAAACGGCCGCGAGTACGCTCAAAACCATTTTTCGCGGGAAAAAATAATAAATCTATTTGAGGGGTTACTATAATGGAAGAGGTAATAATGAACCGGGAGTTTGAAATTCCTGCCACAAAAAGTTGGAAGCGGGTCTTTGAGCCCCGCCTGTTGTACTATCTGGTTTTTATCGGGATAGCAATTCTTTATATGATTACCCTGGCCACAACTATTACGGCCACTGGCGACAGTTCGGAGATGGTCGTTTCACCGTATGTTCTGGGCGTTGCGCATCCCCCGGGGTACCCGCTTTTTACCCTGCTGGGGCATCTTTTTACCTACCTCCCGATATTCAATATAGCGTACAGGATAAATATATTTTCCATGTTTTTTTCCCTTTTGGCGCTGGTTTTTTGTTTTGAGATTCTAAAAAAACTCATAAAAAATGATTTGATCTCAATTATTTGCGTTGCTTTTCTGGCTATCACCAGGTTGATCTGGGAATATTCTATAGTCGCCGAAGTCTTTGCGCTTAATAACTTTTTTGTCCTCCTGCTCTTTTATATAGTAATAAAATGGGAGGAGACCGGAAGCAGGAATATCGTCTATCTTTTTTGCTTTTTGCTGGGTATCAGCCTGACACATCATCAGACGGTCTTATTTTTGACTCCGGCTTTCTCGCTCTTTTTTTATCAGAACCGGGCCAAGCTTAAGGGCGTGAATTATTTTTATACCGCACTTTTATTTTTTATAGGGCTGACACCGTATCTTTTTCTCCCTTTCGCCGCGTCAAGGATGCCGCCGCTTAACTGGGACGATCCGACGACTTTTGAGAAATTCATCCATATAATAAAAAGAGGCGATTACCCGTCCCCGGTCGTTTACCTCGACCATTTGTTTGATTGGCAGTACGGACAGCTTTATCTCTATCTGGCTTCCGCACTGCGGAATCTCACTCCGGTAGGCGTTATTCTCGGACTTATAGGCATTTTTACCGGTCTTAAAAAAATGAGAAAACATTACTGGATGTTCCTCACGGCTTTAATCTTTACTACAATTATTTTTATCTCGCTCATTGGTTACAACCAGGATGCCGTGGTGCTGAATGTGATCCAGCGGCTTTATATGTTTTCCTTCCTTATATATATTGTTTTTGTGGCTCTCGGGCTGGTCTGGTTAGGTGAGAAGATAAAAAAATTCAGTAACCTGGCACCGCTTCTTTGCATTCCGCTTATTTTTATTTTAATCGCCTATAATTATCAGAAGGTAGATAAAGCCGACAACCACCTGCTCTATAACTTTACGGGCAACATGCTTAAAAGCTATCCGCCCGGGGCCATTATGATAGTCAGCGGGGATACGCTTTCCATGGGTATCGATTACCATCAGATGGTGGAAAAGCACAGGCGGGATGTGATAGTCGTGGACCAGGAGAAGATGACCTACCCCTGGTACTGCGAACAAAAGAGGAAACAGGAACCCACGCTTGAAGTACCGTTTCAGATATATAACGGTACCACGCATCCGATTGCGGAGTTTGTAGAGGCTAATTATGACCACCATAAAATTTATGTGACCGGACCCAGGGATCCCAGCCTTGATAAGGAATATGTGATGATAGGCCAGGGACTGCTAAGAGTGCTTATAAAACTACCCTCCTCCGTAAATCTAAACGCTGTGCCGCCCCAGCTTATCCGGATAGAGGAAAAAAAGGCGGAGAACGATATTATCTGGAAAAATTTTGAATTAAAGGACGCGGTCGTCGGAAGATATGTACCAAAATCCTTTGAGGGAGAAATTGTCACCATTTACGCCAAGGCCAGATTCAATCAGGGCTGGGCCTATGAATACAACAAAAAATTTGAATGGGCGGTTAAAGAATATGAAGAGGCGATAAAAATAGATCCTTCCTTTGCCTCTCCCTATAAAAATCTCGGAATACTCTATTTAAACGCACTTAACCGTCCGGAGAAGACCGTGGAATACTGGGACAAATATCTTTCTATGGATAAAATATATGAGACGGATAAAGAAGCCGCGGCGCTCCAGCAGGAACTGGAAAAAATCAGAAAATATCTTATGCAGAGCCGCCCCGGAGCAGTAAAATGACCGGACTTCCGGAAAAAACAGAAAAATTAAAACCCTATCTGGTCCGGCTCAGAAGAGAATTGCACGCCTGCGCGGAACTCGGACTTTGTGAATATAAAACCTCTGCGGTGGTACAGCGGGAATTGAAAAAACTCGGTCTTCCTTTTAAGGTAACCGCAAACACAGGAGTGGTGGCGCTGCTTAAAGGTGCACGGCCAGGAAAAATCATTGCGGTCCGGGCGGATATGGACGCTTTACCCGTGACAGAGGAAACCGGGCTGGCTTTTGCTTCAAAAAAAAGAGGCGTTGCTCATTCTTGCGGACATGACGCGCATATGACCTGCGCTTTGGGTTTGGCAAAACTGTTTAAAGAAAATCAAAAAGCCCTAAAAGGTTCAGTTAAATTTATCTTTCAGCCCTCGGAAGAAATGGGGGAGGTAAATCTGGACGGCGCTAAGAAGATGATAGAGGCGGGAGCAATGAAGAATCCGGTCCCGAGCGCCGTGATAGGCCTGCATGTCTCCACCCCCCTGAAAACCGGCTCTATCGAGTTAACTTATGGTAAGGTCTATGCCAATGCGGATCTCTTTGAGGTTACGGTTAAGGGCGTAGGCGGGCACGCCTCGGCGCCGGAAAAAACTGTTGACCCCATAGTAGCTGCGGCGGCCATAGTCCTAAACCTGCAGTCGATAGTTGCCAGAAATGTTTCCCCGCTGGAATCGGCGGTCATCTCCGTTTCTCTAATAAGAGGGGGTGAGACCAGCAATGTTATCCCGCCAAAGGTAAGGCTCTTAGGCACGGTTCGAACCCTGGAAAATAAAACAAAAGGATTAATAAAGCGGAGAATGCGGCAGGTTATCCGGTCCACTGCTAAGGCTTACAGGGCTGCTGCCGATTTTAAGTATACCGACGGCTATCCTTCCTTCTCTAATAATAAAAAAATGGCAAAACTCATAGAAAGAGCCGGTATTAAACTACTCGGTAAAGATAAGGTCCATATTGCCGTCCGGCCTTCGATGGGCGGCGAGAACTTCGGAAATTTTGCAAAACTTGCCCCGGCTGCATTTTTCAATCTCGGTGCTAACTCCGGTAAAAAGCAAACGGCTTATTCTTTGCATCATCCCAAATTTGATATTGATGAGGCCGCACTGCCGGTAGGGACTGCTATACTGGCCCGCGCCTGTCTGGATTTCCTGAACGGATGAAAACCCGGGTATGAAGATTTTAAACCGTACCGCGAATCCAGGTATAGAAAAGTTGAAGAACCTCTCTTAAGGAACTATGAAGCTAAAAGACTACCTGTTTGCAATCATAAGCGGTTTTATTCTCCTGCTGGCCTTTCCGAGCATTGTTAATTTAAATCTCTCGGGGAGCATGGGTTTTTTTGCTTTTTTCGGCCTGGCACCGCTTTTAATCGTTCTAAAAGATAAAAACAGTAAACAAGCTTTCAGTCTGGGACTGATTACCGGTTTTATATATTTAGGCGGTGCGGTTTTCTGGCTGAACAATATGAAGGAGCTGGGCGTGCTGGCATTCCCCTGCTGGCTTCTTCTGGGTCTTTACCTGGCGTTTTTCACGGGTTTGTTTGCGCTTTTAACCGCCCGGGCCGGACTGGTTTTTGCTCCGTTTATCTGGATAGGTCTGGAACTTCTACGGACCCTGCTTTTTACCGGGTTTCCGTGGGCACTGCTGGGTTATTCCCAGTTTACAAATCTTCCGCTTATTCAGATCTGTGAGTTTACCGGGGTTTACGGTATCTCTTTCCTGGCTGTACTAATTAATACGGGACTGGCTCTTGCCACTGCCAATAAAGACGCGGAAGCGGAAAGAGTAAGAAAATATCTGCCTCTGGCCGCGGGCGTGTTTCTTCTTTGTGCGGTACTTTTCTACGGCAGCCTGAGGCTTAAACAGCTCGGAAACGGAACCAAAGAAAAACATATTTTTACGGTAGTTCAGGCGAATGTAGCCCAGCCGGAAAAATGGGAGCCGGCCTATTCGGAAAATGCTTTTTCAAAACACGAAAAGTTAAGCGAGAGCGCCAAAGATATTTCTCCGGAAGTACTTGTCTGGCCGGAGACCGCCACAGCAATGTATGTCAAATACAAACCCGAATATTTATACCGCTTGAGCCGGCTGGCAAAGAACACAAAAGCAGACTTGCTTATAGGCACCCCGGATGCCGTTCCGGACCGGGATTTGAATATTGCAGAAGCTTATAATTCCGTCCTGCACCTGTCAAATGAAGGAAAACCTCAAGACACTTACGCAAAGATACATTTAGTCCCGTTCGGGGAATTTATGCCGCTCGAAAAGCAGTTAAAGTTCCTGGAAAAATTCACCTCCGGTTTCAACAAATGGAACGCAGGAAAAGAACCGGTCGTTTTTACCACGGCCAAAGGCCTCAAAATCTCTTCGCCTGTCTGCTGGGAGGTAATTTTCCCGGATGATTGCCGCCGCTTTGTAGAAAAGGGCGCCAGATATTTTTTAACAGTTTCAAACGACGGCTGGTACGGAGTTTCTGCGGCACCCTATCAGCATTTTATGGTGCTGCCGTTCCGGGCGGTTGAAAACAGGATTTCTATCGGCCGGGCTGCCAACACCGTTTTAAGCGGCTTTGTGGACTATACCGGTAAAATAATAACAACGCTCGGGCAAAATGAAATGAACACACTTTCTGCCTCTTTAAACGACTCCGGGCAGGGGCTTACTTTTTACACTTTGTACGGTGATATATTTTCCTGGGCCTGTGTCCTGCCGGCACTTTTTGGAATTATCACGGGCTATAGATTCAGAAAAGGGAATAATGGCTGATAACCGGAAATTAAATATTCTTTTTGTGGCAACAGAGGCCGTCCCCTTTGCTAAAACAGGGGGACTTGCCGATGTGGCCGCTGCTTTGCCTGAAGCACTTTCCAAACTGGGCTGCACCGTGAAAGTAATTCTGCCGAAGTACGCTGCCATCAAGGAAGACCTTTATAATTTAAAATATGTCCGCGACCTCTCCAACGGCGGCGCAGTGAAGAGCTGCAAACTGAAAGGTTCTCCTGTGGAATATATATTCATTGAGTATGATTATTATTTCGGCCGGCCGGGCCTGTACGGAGAAAACGGCGCCGATTACCCGGATAATGCGGAGAGATTTATTTTTTTCAGCCGGGCTGTACTGGACTTTGCAAAACTTTCTGGTTTTAAGCCCGACATCATTCATTGCAATGACTGGCAGGCGGCGTTAATCCCGGTCTATCTGGCAAATAAAAGAGAAGATCCTTTTTTTAAGAAGACGGGCACGGTTATGACAATACATAATCTGGCCTACCAGGGTATCTTTCATAAAGACACGATGTATGCTACGGGTCTGCCATGGTCTTATTTTACCCGGGACCGGCTGGAATACTGGGATTATTTTAACTTTATGAAAGGAGGGCTGGTTTTTGCGGATGTTATCAATACGGTAAGCGAAACCTACGCCAAAGAGATTCAGTCAAGTTATGAATATGGCTGGGGTCTCGAAGGAGTTTTACAGATACGCAAAAGTGATGTTTACGGAATACTTAACGGCATTGACAGCAAGGTCTGGAACCCTAAAACCGACAGGTACCTGGCAAAGAAATATGACAGTCTGACTATCGGAAAGAAACTTCAGAATAAAAAAATGATTACCGGAAAAATGGGCCTGCCTTTTCTGCCGGAAACACCGCTTCTTGGAATTGTTTCCCGCTTTGCCGACCAGAAAGGTTTTGACATTCTCGGGCAGGCTCTGGAACATTTATTGCAAAATGATCTCCAGCTGGCCGTCCAGGGTGTCGGTGAACAGAGATACCTGGATATGTTTAATGGTTTTTGCGCGAAATATCCTGACAAAATAAGTGTCTTTCCGGATTTTGACGAGAAGACGGCCCATCTCATCTATGCGGGTGCCGATGTGTTCCTGATGCCCTCGCTGTTTGAACCCTGCGGCCTTTCGCAGTTGATAAGCTACAAATACGGCACCGTCCCTGTGGTTCGCGAGACCGGCGGCCTGGCGGATTCTGTAAAAAATTACGAGGCCAAAACCGGCAAAGGTACAGGCTTTGTCTTCAAAAACTATTCGCCCCTGTCCCTGCTGGATGCGGTAAAACGCGCCCTGGAAATATACCAAAAGAAAGAGTTGTGGGGCAAACTCGTTTTTAAGGATATGCGGCTTGATTTTTCCTGGGATATTTCTGCCGAAAAATATTTTGAACTCTATAAAAAAGCACAGGGAAAACATAAATGAAAAAGAATGAGACTTTTCTGGCTTATCTTTTTATCCTGCCGGCGGCCCTGGTAATAATTGTTTTTCATATCTTTCCGACGGTTTATTCCTGGTATGTGAGCCTGTTTAACTGGGATCTTATTTCTCCCGCCGGGGAGTTTGTGGGCCTGGGTAACTATAAAAAATTGTTCGCGGACGCGGATTTCTGGAAGGCACTTTTAAATACACTGTATTTCGCACTCGGGACCATTCCCTTAAGTATTGCCTGCTCTTTTGCCGTGGCCTACGGGCTAAGTCGGCGGATTCGCGGCCTTTCTTTTTTTAGAACAGTCTATTTTTTACCCGTGGTCACCTCGGTGAACGCCGTGGCTATGATCTGGCTCTGGATCTATCATCCGGACGCGGGAATTTTGAACTGGTTTCTAGGATTTTTTGGCGTCGCCCCGCATAAGTGGCTTCTGGATCCGGACTGGGCGATGCCGGCGGTAATCCTGATGTCCGTCTGGAAAAGTCTCGGGTATAATATCATAATATTTCTTGTGGCCATCTTAAGTATCCCCAGAGAATACTATGAAGCGGCGGGAATAGACGGCGCTTCGGGTTTTTCCCTCTTCAGGCATATTACTTTGCCGCTCGTCATGCCGGCTATCTTCTTTGTCTCGCTGGTCTCCCTTATCGGCTCTTTTCAGACCTTTACTCAGATCTATATGCTTACTCCCGACGGCGGCCCTTTGAAATCAACGATGGTTATAGTTTATTATCTTTATCAGAACGCGTTTGTCTTTTTTAAAGCCGGGTACGCCTCGGCAATTTCTTTTGTTATCTTCGTTATTATTTTCACCCTGACGCTTTTGCAGAATAAATACTGGGGGGAAAAGATAGACTATGAAAATTAAAAGAAGCCTTCTATATATATCCCTGGCGGCAGGTGCATTTTTAATGATGGTGCCGTTCCTCTGGATGGTGCTTACTTCTTTAAAAGCGCCGGACGAAGTGCTGGCAATACCCCCGAAACTGCTGCCCTCTGTCTTTAATTTAAAAAATTATGCTTACGCTTTTGAGGCTGCGCCTTTCGGCCGGTATTTTTTTTAACAGTTTTCTGGTCACCATTGCCAGCACCCTGCTTCAGGTGGTTACTTCTGCGCTTGCGGCCTACGCTTTTGCACGGTTTAAGTTTAAAGGGAAAAAGTTCCTTTTCCTCTTGTTTCTCGGCACTATGATGATTCCTGTGGAAGTTACCCTGGTACCCAATTACCTGATTCTCTCAAAACTGGGCTGGATAGATACTTATACGGCTTTAGTGATTCCCTGGGCCGTCTCAGTCTTTGGCATCTTCCTGATGCGGCAGTTCTTTGTTTCTTTGCCGGCGGAACTCTTTGACCAGGCCCAGATAGACGGCTGTACACACTGGCAGATCCTCTGGAAAATAGTCCTGCCTATTTCCAAACCGGTCTTTATTACCGTGGGACTCTTTTCCATGCTGGGCAGCTGGAACTCCTTTCTCTGGCCTCTTATAATGACCAACAGCGAAAGCATGCGCACGGTCCCGGTCGGGCTTTCCTATTTTACGCTTGAGTACGCGACCCGGTACCATCTTATGATGGCCGCGGCGCTTTTTGCGACTCTGCCGGTACTGGTGGTTTACTTTTTCGCGCAGAAGTATTTTATCGAAGGAATTTCCACCTCGGGGATGAAATAAGAAAACAGCCTTGCTTTTCCGGAAAAAGTAGAAAAGAGACGGAAAGAATAAAAAATACCACGAAAACGAAAAACAATAATTCCCTGTATATTATTTCAACACAAACAATTTTCAAAAAATACCGGTTTTGGGATTTTTTTATGCCGGAATATATTTCTCCTTGTTTTTGTAGGAATATTTCTATATAATTGACTGATGAAAAGGCGGGAAAAATGAAAAAACTGA
This sequence comes from Candidatus Firestoneibacteriota bacterium, assembly GCA_903928075.1. Taxonomy (GTDB): domain Bacteria; phylum Oederibacteriota; class D2-FULL-39-29; order D2-FULL-39-29; family D2-FULL-39-29; genus CAIYPD01. The sequence continues at coordinate 9,377 of CAIYPD010000088.1, read as the reverse complement.
TATTAACTGCGGTGTCTGCGGCTTTTTTGTTTGCGGCCTGCGGCGTAGCCCCTGCAAAGACCAAACTCACTTTCTGGCATGCCATGGCCGATCCCAAGGATAAGGTCTTAACCGGTCTTATAAGCGAATTTGAAAAACAAAATCCGGATATTAAAATAGTTCCCCAGTATGTGGGAAATTATGATGTGCTTTTGCAAAAGCTTATGGCTTCCGCCGGTGCGGGGAATCCACCTGATCTTGCCCAGGTCTATGAAAATTGGACGACCCGTTTCAGGGAAGAGAAGGTGATTCTGCCTGTTTCGGATTGGCTTACAAAAGAGCCGGATTTCAAAAAAGACTTGGCTGATATCTACCCGGTTTTTATAAAGAATAACAGTTATGAAAATAAAATCTGGACCTTTCCTTTCAATAAATCCATATATGTATATTACTATAATCAGACCCTCTTTAAAAAAGAAGGTTTGGAGGCACCAAAGACCATCGCAGAATTCTTAAATGTTTGCGCGAAGATGACCAAGAGAGATCAGTCCGGCAAAACTATCCGGTACGGTTTTGGTTTCCGCGCCAATATAGATGTCTTTGCAATATTCCTTTATATGAATAAAGGCCGGTTTTTTAATGAGGCCGAAACGAAGGTGATGTTTAATGATGAGGCAGGCCTGGAGACTATGCAGTTTATTATAGACCTGGTCAATAAGTATAAAGTTGCCTATTATACAAAAGATTATCTTGATAATGATTTTACGGCCGGCCGGATGGGTTCCTTTTTTTCCACAAATCCCCACCGGAGTTACCTGGAACCGCAGCTCTCTTTTTCTTTGGGGGTCGCTCCGCTGCCGTCAGGCAAGATAAAAGCCGCGCCGATTGCCGGCACCAATATTGCCGTATTTTCAAAGAAAAACAGTACCAGGGAAAGGGAGGCCGCCTGCTGGAAGTTTATAAAGTGGATATCTAATACCGAAAATAATGTAAAATGGGCTATAGGCACTTCCTACCTGCCCATTAGAAAGTCTGCGGCGGCAAGCCCTGCTATGCTGGAGCATCTCAAGAAAAAGCCTCTGGATCTGGTGGGGATAGAAGAGCTGAAAACTGCGGTCACGGACCCCCGGGTAAAGTGCTGGCAGGAGGTAAGGATGTATATCGGGGAAGCGTTGGAAAAAGCTCTGCTGGGGAAATCCACCTCCCGCGAAGCCCTGGACGAAGCGGCAAAGAAAGTAGACCTGCTGCTGACAAAATAAGTAATTTACGACATTTAGTATTGACTTTAAATGGGTTAATTGGTAAAATCACAAAAGAAAATATAAGTCAGTGTTGCGGCAGTGAAAGCCGGATGCCGTTGGAAGGAAAAAGGTTGTTCTGTTTCTGGTGTTTTGTTTTTACGGTGCTTGTATCGATTTTTTTTAGATGATTTATAAGTAACTGTCGGGTCTTAGTTTAGTTGTAAAAAATTCTTTATAGGGTCGGTCAATGTGGATAAGCATCCTTTAGGTGAAATGCTTATACGGGAGAAATTAATTTCTCCGGCGCAACTTGAAAAGGCTCTTGCCGAACAAAAGGCAAGCAATAAGCGGCTGGGACATTGTTTAATAGATCTCGGTTATGTGACAGAAAACGACCTTCTTAGAGTTCTGGGTAAGCAGTTAGATACTCCTTTTGTAAATCTAAACGAAATCATCGTCGACCCCGAAGTAATTAAAATAATTCCTGAAGATATTTGCAGAAGATATAAAGTCCTTCCTTATGCTTTAAAAAATAATACTGTCTCGGTCGCCATGATCGACCCGCTTGATTTCAGGATAATAAACGACATAAAGTTCCTCATTCATAAAGAAATAAAACCCATGCTTGCCAGCGAAAAAGCCCTCATTAAATCCATCTCCAAGTATTACGGCCTTACGGACGAGATGCGGGATATGGTCAAACAGATAGACAATAAATTTCTGGGGGACGGGCAGACAGGTGAAGAAGAAAAAGCGGAAGAGAGCAGTGACGAAGCACCCATAATTAAAATTGTCGATCTCATCATCATCAACGCCGTGAAAGAAAGAGCCACGGATATTCATATAGAACCTTTTGAAAAAACTATGCGGATAAGGTACCGCAAGGACGGCGTGCTGCATGAAGTTCCGGCACCGCCTTTCCAGCTTTATCCGGCGATGATCTCCCGGGTTAAGATCATGTCACGCCTGGACATTGCGGAAACGAGACTTCCCCAGGACGGCCGTATTACAAAGAAAGTAACCGGCAGGGATATTGACTTCCGTGTTTCCATAGTCCCTAACCAGTTTGGCGAGCGTATAGTGCTTCGGGTTTTGGACCGGGGCGCAACGGTACTAGACCTCGAAAAACTTGGCATGCAGGGTGATGATCTGACTAAATTCCTGGAATCTATCGCTAAACCTTACGGCATGATACTTATTTCCGGCCCTACGGGTTCCGGCAAAACCACCACCCTTTATGCGGCGCTTAATAAAATCTACAATACTGCAGATAACATCCTGACAATCGAAGATCCCATTGAGTACTCTTTCTTCGGTATAGGCCAGGTTGAGGTAAAAGAAGAAATTGGGCTGACTTTCTCAAAAATTTTAAGGTCTTTCCTGCGGCATGACCCGGATATCATACTGCTCGGTGAAATGCGCGACTTCGAAACTGCCGATATTTCCGTCCGCGCCGCGCTTACCGGCCATATGGTTTTTTCCACCATTCACACCAATGACGCCCCGAGTTCCGTGACCAGGCTTATTGATATGGGTATTGAACCGTTCTTGATTAACTCCAGCGTAGTTATGGTTATGGCTCAGCGTCTTGTTAGAAGGGCCTGCGAACATTGCAGAGAGGAATATATAATGACCAAGGATCAGCAGATGGCGACCCTCGGTCTGGTGATAAACAATAAGGGCGCGAAGTTTTTCAAAACGCGCGGCTGTGAGATCTGCGGCGGTTCCGGTTTCAGGGGCCGTATCGCGATATTTGAAATAATGGTGATGAATTCAGAGCTCAAGATGCTCATCGCAAAAAGAGCCGAGCCTTACGAATTAAAAGAGGCTGCGATAAAGAACGGGATGCGGACTTTGTTCCAAAGCGGTATTGACAGGGCTTTAGAGGGGCAAACCACGATTGATGAAATAGTCAAGGTGGCGGGAACCTTTAATTAATTATTTTTTCAAAAAATTAATAAAAAACTCCGGTCTCATCCGGAGGTAATACGGAGGAAACAAAATGCCAGTATATACATATAATGCGGTAGATACCGACGGCAAAGCATATAAGGGCGATATTGAAGCCGAGAGTAAAGATGTTGTAATTACCAAATTACAGAGGCAGCGCCTTATGATCACCAGTATAAAAAGAAAATGGGCGTTTACCGGTATCTTTCAGAAGAATATTTCCACTAAAAAAATAAGTCAGGACGATATTTTACTCTTCTCCCGGCAGTTAGCCGCATTGGTCCGCGCCAGAATACCGATTGAGCAGGCGCTGGATGTGCTCATTGCCCAGCTGGAACATCCTGAACTGCAAAGTATAGTTAAGAGCGTAAGAAACGATGTTATCTCCGGTATGCCTCTTTCGGTTGCGATGGCTAAGTTCCCCAAACAGTTTGACAATCTCTATGTCGGGATGCTTAAAGCCGGTGAAGCTTCCGGTAAATTACCCGAAATTCTGGTCAGGACGGCAAAATATATGGACCGGAGCGCGCGGCTGCGGAATAAAGTTAAAGCCGCTTTGATCTATCCGGCGCTCGTCGTGGTAGTCGGTATTATCGTGGTCGTTTTTATTCTTGCCTTCGTTATCCCGAAATTCGAACAAATGTTTGCCTCCATCGGCAGTGATCTTCCCTGGTTAACCAAAGCCATGGTTTACTTGAGCCGGGATGTCATGGGTAAATTTCTCCTTACCTTCCCGATGAATATTGTCAGCCTGGCGCTAATTGCCGGCATAGTGATGTTTTTGTCCCGCCTTATGAAAACAGAGAAAGGAAAATATAGAATTGATGATTTTATGTTGAAAGCCCCGATTCTCGGTAGTTATATGAAGAAAGTAGTATTTGCCAAATTCTCCCAGACGCTCGGAATTCTTGTGAACAACGGCGTGCCGATTCTGGAATCTCTGGATCTGGTTTCCAAGACCGTGGGCAGCGTGCCGGTCGAAAAGGCCATCCTGGCTTCCAAAGAGCGGATTAAAGAGGGCGAAAAAATAGCCGATACTTTAAGAAAGAACAGTTATTTCCCGGCGCTGGTTATCTCCATGGTGCATGTCGGCGAGCAGACCGGTAAACTCGGGGAAATTCTGGAGCAGATTTCGGAATTTTATGACGAAGAAGTGGAAATTTCGACGGCCCAGTTAACGGCGCTTATTGAGCCCCTTATGATAATAGGTTTGGCCAGCGTGGTTGCCGTCATTGTTGTGGCGCTCTACCTGCCGGTTTTCAAGATGTCTTCAAAGATGAAAAGAAACTAAAAAAAGTTCAAGTCAAGGAGGAAGAAGAAATGAAGAAACAGAAAGGCTTTACACTCTTGGAACTGATGATAGTGATTGCAATCATCGGATTGTTGATAGCAGTGGTAATACCGGATTTACTGAAGACGAGAGAGATGGCAGAGATAGAAGCTTGCAAGGCGTCCTTAAGAGGCGTGCAGTCCTCGCTGGAACTCTATTATACACATTATAAATATTATCCTGATAATCTCCAGGTTTTGATCACGGAAGGTTACCTGCAGGAAAACGGCAACAAGGATAACTGGAACAAAGAATTAAGATACGCACTTACAAGCGGCTCAGGTGCGGCGAATGAAGCAGAAGGCGCTCAGACGGCAAATAACTATTTAATAGGCAGTGACGGGCCGGACGGGAAACAGGATACGGATGATGATGTCGAACCGCCGATTAACACCAAGCGGCATACTTTCAAGAAGAGCAAAGGCGATGATTCTTCCACCACAACCACGGGCGGAACGGGCGTCCAATAAAATAATATTAACCGAACTGAGCTGTAAAGGGGTCTAAGATGAAAAAGAAGAATGTTGGGAGGCAGGGCTTCACGCTGATAGAAATACTGATTACTGTCGCCTTTATGGCTATGGCGTATTCTTTTGTCGCCCAACTCTTTTTTTCAGGCTTTAGTTCTGTCTCTATCGGAGATGTTAGAAATGAGGGTGTGCGTCTGGCCCGCAATGAAATGGTCCGGCTATCCAGTATAGAGAATCCTATTTATATCCGTCTGCTTACTCTCCAGGAGGGGCCCAAACTGATTGCGGATCTGAAAAACGGGGTTATTGCGCCCATTGATCTGGTCAATGACGGCACCATACCGCTAAATGAAATTCAATTAGTCGGCGATGTGCAAACTTCTGCGAACAGCGATGAAATATCTAAAGCCAACAGCGGATATATTTTTACCCGCAAAGTTGAGTGGCTGGTCGAGGATGTGGAGCCGGTATTGTTACATATAAAGATAACTGTAACCTGGGAAGACCCCCGCGGGGAAATTAAGTCTGATGATTTTATTCTCGAAACAAAATTGACAAATTAAGCGAAGCAGGAGCCGGAGGTTGTGAGGAATACATGCGAATGAAAAAAGGCTTTTCTTTAATAGAAATTATTATTGCCCTGGGAATCTCGTTTCTTTTGCTCCTGGTGCTCTACAAAGCCTATTTCTTGTCGACGACTTTTTTCGCGATGGGCGTAGGCACGATACAGGAACAGACCTATTTAAGGAAAGTATTCGCGGATTTTGACGAAAAATTCCGGTATCTAAACCGTTTCACCTCTATCGGCGGGGATGCTGAAACCGTAGAGTTCGAGATTTTTAATACCGAAGTGCTGGAAGAAGATAAAAACACCAATGATAAAAAAGTGAGGGGTAATGTCGTAAAGTTTTCGACCCGGGAAGAAAAAGATGCTACCGGCACCGCTTATAAGATATTATTAAAAAATATAACCGTCTATGAATGGTGGATGAAATTCGGGCACAGCCAGGTGCCGGTTGAAACGGTCGAGCCTCCCGGTTATCCTGAGGATATGCTTAATCCCATTACCGGAAAAACGGTAACCGAAACCGGGGAGGCCGTAGATATGCTCGATCAGGACGCGAGCATGCCCTTTCTGCTCACCTCTATTAAATATATTCCGTATGATAAAGACGGCCTGGTGATAGAGTCCTCCGAGAACTTTGATTACTCCGTATTGAAAAATGCTCGGAGTATTAAAATTGAGCTTGAGTATGTTATGAAAGGCGAATTCGGGGATGCGGTTGGCAGACTAAACAGGAAAAAATCGGCCTCCACAAATATACCTTTTATTGGTTTGGCTTCGGACCGGCAGTAAAAAGCCGGGCAGTTTTTCAATATTACCATGCAGGCCTTTTATACCAGAGGCGGCGAAAGAAGTAATGTAAAAAGAAGGAGAACACAAAGTTGGCTAAAAATATTAGTATAGGCGTGGACATAGGAAACAATCAAGTCAAGGTTGTGCAGCTGCGAAAGACCTTAAGCGGGGTCAAGATAGATAAATTCTATATAGAAGATTACGCTCTTTCCTCTAAAGAGCTCGAGTCCGGGGAAGTCAGAAGAAAGGCCGTCTCCCAGATACTGGGAAGAATATTTTCGGAGATAAAACCCGTAAATGTGGCAGTTGCCATAAGCAAATACGAGGAAAATGTCAGAACTATCCTCTTTCCTGTAATGACGGAAAAACAACTGCGCGAAGTTTTAAAGTTCGGCGGCCAGCAGGATTATATTCCCTTTGATCTAAATGACATGATCTGGGACATAAATATCTCTAATTTCTACAGAAGAAAGGATGAGGTAAAGACCGAAGGTAAAGAGAAGATGGAAGTGGTTCTGGCGGTTGCGAAAAAATCTATAGTAAATAACTACCTGGATATAGCCGAAAGTTTAAACTTTTCTATAAACATTCTGGAATCCAGTTTGCTGGCCAATCTTAATTTTTCACTTTATAATATGGTTATTCCCTCAGATAAAATCTGGAGCAAAGTCGATATTGGCGCGGAAACCACCTCAGTAAATATTCTTGAAGGGGACAGCCTGAAATTCGGGCTTAATGTGCCGTGGGGCGTTAATGATATTATCGAAACCGCGGAGGAAGTGCTTGCTCTGGACTGGGCTGCTGCCAAGGAATTTGTCTCAACCATGGATTTTACCCAGGATCAGGCTCTGGCAGACAAGAAAACGAAGATGGTCTACAGCGCGTTTGAAGGGAAATTAAAGGACTTTTTGAGACAGTTAAACGGGGCTTTCTCTTTCTTTGAGAGCAAGAATGAAGGTAAAAAGGTCGCCGAGGTTTATATGAGCGGCGGCGCGGCGAGGTTGCTTAACTTTAACAAATTTATTGCCGAGAAAATAGGCAAACCGGTTAAGGTGGAAAGCGAACTTAATAAAAATTTGATAAGTTATGACAAGAGCCAGGAGTCAGCGCTTTTGAATGCGCTCCCCCAGCTCGGGACGGCCATTGGCGCGGCGCTTCGTGTTTTACTGCCGGTCAAAAACAATGTAAATCTTTTGCCGCGGGAAATAATCATAGGCCGGAATCTCCGGAGCCGGCGTTCTCTGCTTATTGTGACAGTTTCTTCAATACTGCTGGTGCTTTTGGTGGGTACGGGTTATAAAATAAAACTGGGCGCGGCCCTGCAGGAGAAAATAGAAATTTGCAAGACTGATCTCGGGAAAGAGGATGAAATAGTAAAGGAACTTCGCATAAAAAAGAAGGCTATAGACCGGCTTGCGGCTTACACTGTAAGATATACTTCTCACGCCAAGTATTTTAAAAAGTGGTCGGATATGGTCTGTGAGCTTGCAAAGATAGTTCCTGACAAGATGTGGTTTGAGACTGTGGAGTGGAATATCGGCGGGTTTGATGCGTCCGGTATGTGTAAAGAGGATGTGGTTCGGGATTTTGCGGATATAGGTATGAAGAGCAAGAATTTTCAAAATTTAAAGTATAGCACGAGGGAAACCGGGGACGGGCTCATCTCTTTCAGGTCCTGGATAAAAAATGAAAAACAGGCGGTGGCAGCTCCCGGTAAAGCAGTAAGAACCGGAGCAGAAAAAGTATCCAACTTACCGGCGGCAGAAAGGAGGCCAAAATAATGGCTGTTGAAAACAAGCAAAAAAGCAATCCAATAATTGCCTTTATGGAAGAATTTAATATCAGCCGGACAGATATCATTATTTATTCGGTCTGTCTCCTTATGCTGGTTGCCGGTGCGGCCGCTTTTATGTTTTTCTCCCGGGAGATGGTAAATAAACAAAAAGACTACGAAGAGATAACAAATGACCTGATAGAGTCCGGCGAGCTTAAACAGAAACAAGCAGTGATAAAGAAGGAATTTGAAAGCATTCGCAGTCTGACCCTGGACCTGCGCAACAAGTTCTTGTCAGAAAAACAGATAAATGATTTCAAGGAAGCGGTAAAAAAACTTGCGAAAGATTATAAGTGCGACCGCATAGACGCCACCGAAAGAGCCGAGGCGCGCGACCAGGACATCTTTTACAATGTCCGGATAAACGGCATAGACACCAAGAAGAAACTTTCCTTTAAGAAAAAGTCAATTGAGTTCACTTTTCAGATGACCCTCGGCAACTTTGTCGGCTTTCTTAAAGCGCTGGAAAGTTCTAATAAAATGATAGAGATACCGCCTTTTCGGATCACCCGTGGGGACGATGAAAACAGCGTAAAATTGACAAGTTTTGTTGTTTACGCCTATGTGGTCCCGGCCCAGCTGGATATAGATCTAAGGTCCATACTGGAAGATGTGACATTTGAAGATCAAATTACTCCTGTCTTCCTGAAAGAAAAAGCCCAGGTAATTCAGGTAAAAGAAAAAAAACTGACTGTGAAAGAAGTGGTAAAGGGTTCCACCGGCAGCTGGGATATTAGGCCGATATTTAGACCGATAAAACCGCCGCCGCCAAAACCTATAGTGCCTCCAAAAGAATTAAGATATATGATGGCCGTCGGCGCAGGTAAAGTCGCTTTCACACTCGGCGGGGACATGACTAAGATATACATTGCCGCTCCGGGGGATATACTTGAAACAAAAGCCAAGGAAAAAATACCCGGCTACGAAACACTTATCTTAAAGAGCGCGGATAAATCAACTTTTACTTTTGAAATGGAAGAAGTTTCCGGCGAATTATCCAAATACGCTAAGTAAGTCAGACAGAGAAATAATTATAATAAATTCTATAGAGGAGGTGTGACAGGGTTTTTTCTTTAAAAAATCAAGGAGGGAGTAAAATGAAAAAGATATTAGCAGTAGTAATGGCGTTCGCAGCGGTCTCGTGGGCGCAGGTAATGGTAGAGCCGCCGATAGATTTTCCAAATACGCCGGTAAAGATAGCGTTGGAGACGGTATT
>CAIYPD010000087.1 GCA_903928075.1 Candidatus Firestoneibacteriota bacterium | reverse complement strand
CGGGCTGGCCGCAGTTATTTCTTTAACCGGTAGATCTTTTGCGTCTCCGTAAACCGAAGAAGAAGAGGCAAATATTATTTTCTTAAGCCTGCCGTTTTCTTTTACGGCTTCCAGGAGGCGCTGTACACCTAAGATATTGTTATCCGCATAGCTTTTAAAGTCCCTGCCCCAGCTCGATCTTACTCCGGTCTGCGCGGCAAAATGAAAAATGTAATCTGTGTTGGCCAGCATTTTTTTAAGATCAACTTTGAGAATATTTGCTTCAAGAAAGGTAAAATTTTTTTCTTTATGGAGGGCCCGCAGATTATTTTGTTTTGTCTTTTTGGGATAGTACCCGGTAAAACAATCAAGCCCTGTCACCAGGAATTTTTCTTTTATTAACCGCTCGCATATTTGCGAGCCAATAAAACCCGCCGCGCCGGTCACGACCGCTCTCATATCTGCTTCTCCTCACTGAATTTTATAAGTTCCGTAAGATTCAGGCTTTCCTTTAAAAGAAATATTATACCGAGCACGGTTCCCACAAAAAAACTTAAAAAGTTCTGTACTATTGAGAAGCCCATGGCCTCCCCGCCGCTTACCCCGTAAAACTTAAGAACTAAAACTGAAATGAGCTGAACTGTACCTATTCCGCCCGGTGAGGGCGGAAGCACACAGCCCAGTGTAATTATAATCATAACGAAAGAAGCAGAGAAGAGCGAGAGCGGTGCCCCGTTTGCGCCGTGGATATTGAAAGATATAAGAGCCAACCAGGTACAAAAACCCATCAGTGCCCATTGCAAAACAGAAGTGAAAAATATTTCAATGCTGTTTTTAAAACTATCCAGGCACTTTAAGCCGTCCGCAAAGGAATTAAACCAGGGCCCAATTTTCAATGCCAGGCCTTTTGAGAAGATTCCCAGAAAACTTTCAACGGCTTTTATAAATAAGCCCGTCCGTAACTTAAAAAACAGTATCAGGATTATGAGCAATAAAAAACCGGAAAGAGTAGTAAAAAAAGCTGTTTTTCCGGCTACGGAAGTGCTATTTAAGAACTCTCTCTCTGCCGGAGAAAATATAAAGACCGCAAAGAAGCAAAAAAATAACGCCAGAAAATCGAATATCCGTTCTGCAATGATAGTTCCAAAAGTCAGACTGATTCCTGTTTTTTCCTTCTTTCCTAAAATAAAAGCTCTCGAAAGCTCGCCTATCTTTGCCGGCACAAGATTGTTAACCATAACACCTATCATGACACCGGAAAAAAGATTTTTAAAAGACGGCACAGGATGGGGTTTGAATATCAGACCCCAGCGAAAAGCTCTTATAAGAAAATAGCCCACGGTAATCAGGACAATCGGGAGAATATACCAGGGATTGAACTTCTTAAAACCGGCCAGCACGTCGGAAAGTTGAATATTATAGAAGGCAAGAAGCAGGAATCCGGCACTAAAAATCAGGCCTATTGCTAAGTTAATATATTTTTTAAATTTCATAATTTTGTGATGTAGTTTTTAAGTTTGGCTCCAATTTCTTTATCCCTGAGAGCATATTCTATAGAAGCTTTCATATACCCGAGTTTATCACCGGTATCATATCTTTTGCCTTTAATTTTTACGGCATAGACAGGCATCTTTTTAGCAAGTAAGCGTATTGCATCCGTCAGTTGTATTTCTCCGTTCTGACCTTTTTTGACTTTAGGCAGCAAATTAAATATCTCGGGTACAAGTATATACCGGCCTACCACACCGAGGTTGGACGGCGCGGCGGCCGCGGCAGGTTTCTCAATGATATCTTCTACAATGTAGACCCCATCACCTATCTGTTTCGGTTTTATTACGCCGTACTGGCTGATAAATTCTTTCGAAACTTCCTCCACGGCCAGAACCGCTCCTTGATATTTATTGTAAACCTCTATTAACTGGGAAATTGCCGGCTGGCTGGAATAAATAAGGTCATCAGCCAAAAAAACTGCGAAAGGTTCATTAGAAATATAATTACGCGTGCAATTAATCGCGTGGCCCAGGCCTAAAGGTTCCTTCTGCCTTATGTAAAATATATCCGTCAAATCTGAGATGTTTTCGACATTTTTAAGCAGGCGGAATTGTTTTTTCTGTTTAAGGTAGTGTTCCAGCTCAAAAGACTTGTCAAAATGGTTTTCAATGGCCTGTTTCCCCCGGCCGGTCACCAAAACAATGTTATCTATCCTTGCGCTCAGGGCTTCCTCAATAATATACTGAATAGCTGGCCGGTCAAAAACCGGCAGCATTTCCTTAGGTTGGGCTTTAGTCGCAGGCAAAAATCTGGTACCAAGCCCGGCACAGGGTATCACAGCTTTTCTAATCAAGCGTTCCATGAAAACTCTTACTCCTTCTTTTTTATTTTAATATCTTTCTTAATATTATCAAGAATGCCGTTAATAAATTTCCCGGCCTCTTTCCCGGAAAAAGATTTGGCAATCTCAATAGCCTCATTTATGGTCACCGGCACCGGAATATCAGCCCGAAAAAGAAGTTCATAAGTAGCAAACCTCAAAATATTCTTATCCACATTTGCCAGCCTTTCAAACTCCCAGTTCTTAAGCCTGGTGTTTATTACTTTGTCTATCTTTTCCAGATTGGCGGTGGTGCCTTCAAATAATTCAAAAGCAAAAACCTTTATTTCGGGCTTTTCTTTAAGCTCTTCAAGAAAATCCTTTCTAAGTGTTTTGCAATCCATCCGCCCTAAATCTACGGAAAACAGCATTTGCAGGGCTATTTCCCTGGATTTTCTTCTTTCTCCCATATTCCCCTTTTCTAATTTTTCTCAGATCTTTTCGTACAAATTTGCCATTTCTATAGCGGCAAGCGCGGCGTCGGAGCCCTTGTTTCCGGCTTTAGTCCCTGCTCTTTCTATCGCCTGCTCAATTGATTCGGTTGTAAGTATCCCGAATATTACGGGGACCCCTGAATCCATTGAAGCGCAGGCCACACCCTTAGCGGCTTCCGCGGCCACATAATCAAAATGCGGCGTATTTCCTCTTATTATAGCACCTACACAAATAATTGCATCATATTTCTTTGACTTGGCCGTTTTCACAGCCAGATAAGGTATCTCGAAAGCTCCCGGAACTTTTATTATCGAAATATCCTTTTCTTCGGCGTCATGCCTTGTTAGCGTGTCCACAGCTCCTTCCACCAGTTTGTCCGTGATGAAACTGTTGAACCGGCTCGCTATGATGGCAAACCTTTTACCCTTTGCTATCAGATTACCCTCTATTAACTTTGTCATTTTCCGTTCCTCCTCAGACACTTTTTAAAAAGTGCCCCATTTTATTTTTTTTCGTCCTGAAATATTTAATATTATATTTATTGGGATCCACTTCTATCTGGACTCTCCCGGTAATGGTCAGGCCGTACCCTGTAAGGCCTACTATTTTTTTTGGATTATTTGTTATCAATCTGATGCTTTTCAGCCCCAGATCCGCAAGTATCATAGCCCCGACCCCGTAGTCTCTAAGATCAGGTTTAAATCCCAGTTCGACATTTGCCTCGACGGTGTCATAACCTTTATCCTGAAGCGCATACGCCCGCAGTTTATTGATAAGTCCTATCCCCCGGCCTTCCTGCCTCATATAGAGTAACACACCTTCGCCTTTTTGAGAGATCATGCTCATAGATTTTTCCAGTTGATCCCCGCAATCACACCGGTAACTGCCGAGTATATCCCCGGTAAGGCACTCGGAGTGGACCCTAACCAGGACATCTTTCTTATTCTCAATATCACCGAGTACCAGCGCTATAGGAAAGTCCCCGTCTATAAGATTCTCGTAGGCTATCACCCGCCACGCGCCAAATTTATTAGGAATAGAAGTTTCCACAGACCTCTTGACAAGTATTTCATTTTGCCTTCTGTATTTGATAAGAGCGGCTACGGTTATTATTTTAATTCTATATTTCTTTGAGAATTTTACAAGGTCGGGCAGCCGGGCCATAGTGCCATCCTCTTTCATTATTTCACAAATTACGCCCGCGGGATAGAGTCCCGCAAGTTTAGCCAGATCCACCGAGGCCTCGGTCTGCCCAGCTCTTTTTAAAACTCCGCCGTCCCGATATCTAAGCGGAAAAATGTGCCCCGGCCTTGCAAGGTCTAGAGGTTTGGTTTTTTTATCTATGGCCGCAAGTATGGTTTTTGCCCTGTCATAGGCGGAGATACCCGTGGTTGCGCCTTTTTTTACATCTATCGAGACGGAAAAAGCGGTATGAAAACTCGAGGTGTTGGAATTTACCATGTCAGGAATTTCCAACTCATTCAGCCGTTCGGAAAGCAAAGGCAGGCAGATAAGCCCCCTTCCGTATTTGGCCATAAAATTAATTTTAGCAGGGGTGGTTTTTTCTGCCGCTAAAACAAGGTCCCCTTCATTTTCTCTATCCTCGTCGTCCACCACAATTAGCATCTTGCCTGCTTTATAGTCTTTTATTGCTTCCGGAATGCTAGACAGTATAGCCGTTCTCATTTAGGAACTCCTTTGTAAGCTCTTTTTTTTCGGTTTTCTTAGCGCTGATTTTTTCTGCATACTTGGCCATTACATCAACTTCAATATTAACTTTATCGCCGCAAACGCGTTCCTTTAAAGTGGTGTTTTCAATAGTATGGGGAATTACATTCAAAGTAAAAACATCACCTTTACATTCAGTTACCGTCAAACTAATGCCGTCTACCGTGATAGAACCTTTATTAACGATATAGACGGCAAGACCGCTCGAAACCTCAACTGTGACCAGCCAGGAACCTTTTTCCCTTTTTATTTCGCTTATTTTTCCCGTTCCGTCGGCATGCCCCATTACAATATGTCCGTCTAACCTTCCGTTGGCTTTCAGCGGCCGCTCCAGATTAACGCTTTGGCCGGTTTTTATTCCTGAAAGATTGCTTTTTAATAGTGTTTCTTTTGTAACCTCCGCGATAAAGCCTGTTTTTTTTATTTCTACGACCGTAAGACAGATGCCGTTAACTGCAATACTGGAACCTATTTTTGCGTCAGCGACAACTTTCTCCGCCTGAATTTCCAGAAGGGAATTCTCATAATTACTTCTGATATTTTTTATACGGCCGATTTCTTCAATAATCCCTGTAAACATTAATTTATCCTTCCTTCCACAATCAGGTCGCCGTCGAGTTCATAATATTCCGGAGCTTTTACTGTTAAAGCTTTTTTTATTGTTTTAATAGCCATAGCCCCTATAATACCTTTTGCGTCATTTCCGAGTAGTTTCGGAACTATAAACCACAAAATTCGGTCAACGACTTTTTCTTTCAGAGCCGCCGTAAGCAAGGTCGGCCCGCCTTCCAGCAGTACTGACGAAATCCCAAGAACCGGAAGCATTGCCAGCGTTTCTTTCAAATTAACTGTGCCTGCCCGGCCGCCGGCAAAAATGACGCGTACTCCTGCATTCAAAAGTCTCTCAACTCTCTTTTTTTTAGCGCTACTATTTACTATAACCAGCACTTTATTTTCGTCTCTAAGAACCTTCGCGTTCAGCGATATTTCACACTCCGGGTCGATTATTATCTTTTGAGGATTTCGCCCTTTTACTTTTCTAACATTTAATTTTGGATCATCCTTCTGGACGGTGCCAATTCCTACCATTACTGCATCAAATTTTGACCTCTTGTGATGAACCAGCGTCCGGCTCAGTTCATTTGAAAGCCATTTTGAATCACCGGAATAAGAAGCCACCTTACCGTCAAGCGTCAGAGCCATTTTGGAAACGACTAGCGGCAAGCCTTTTCTTACAACATTTATATAAGGTTCATTTATTTTCTCGGCTTCTTTTTTTAGTAAACCGAGCTCAGTTTTTATCCCTTTTGCTTTGAGTAAAGTGAACGATCTGCCGTTTACCCGGGGATTCGGATCTTTCATCGCAACAACGCATCTTTTAATTTTTGCTTTAATTATGGCTTCTACACAGGGAGGCGTTCTTTTACCTTTATAAGAGAAGCAGGGTTCAAGATTGACATAGAGCGTGGCACCCTTAGCCCTTACTCCAGCCAAAGATAGCGCTTTTGCTTCGGCATGCGGGCCGCCGGATACCAGGTGATAACCTTCGGCAATTACTTTATGATTTTTAACAATAACACAGCCAACTATAGGATTGGTGCCGGTAAGCCCCTGGCCTTTTAATGCAAGCATAATGGCCCTTTCCATGTAGGTCTTGTCTGCATCTCTTATCATTTGCTCCTCTTTTGTTTTTACCAAAAAAAAATCGACCTTACCTTCAGGGTAAGGCCGAATAACAATGCCTAAAAAAGCAAAACTTCTTTCATCCAGACTCCCCTGTACCATTACGGTGCAGGGTTACTGTCGGCCCCGGAATCTCACCGGATCAGTCCGCCTTGGCGGAGTCGCGGGCTCTGCCGTGAACCTGAGTTTCTCGAATGGTTCATGGTTAACCGCCGGTCGGGAATCTCACCCAGCCCTGAAGCTGTTAAAATTATACCAGATTGCCGGGTATCCGTCAATAGTTGTCAATATATTTTACAAAAATGCTGCTGCAAACACGGGGAAGATATCAAAGTTTCTTTTTTAGCCGGCGGACCTTTTCTAAATAGGCTTTGATTCTGGCCTCATGTCCTGAGTTAGTGGGCTCATAATATACTCTATTTTCTGTGATATATTCCTGACCGGAGACTGCTCCTTCGTACTCATGCGAATATTTATAATCTATCCCGTGGCCCAGTGCTTTTGCCCCTTTATAGCCCGTGCTTTTAAGGTATTTTGGGATTTCCAGAGTTATATTATTTTTAATATCCTCGAGCGCTTTGTCGATAGCGAGATAGGAAGCGTTGCTTTTGGGGGCCGTTGCGACATAAACAGTTGCCTGAGCTAAAGGAATTCTCGCTTCCGGCATACCGATAAACTCAGAGACCTGTAGGGCGGTATTTGCCAGGATGAGTGCGGTTGGATCCGCGTTACCCACATCTTCCGAGGCACATATTACTATGCGCCGGGCAATAAACCTGGGATCTTCGCCGGCATAGATCATCTTAGCCAGATAATAAAGCGCGGCATCCGGATCCGAACCCCGCATGGATTTAATAAAAGCCGATATGGTGTTATAATGTTCGTCATCACCTTTGTCATAAACAATTTTTTTCTTCTGGATGGATTCCTGCGCCGTTTTAATATCGAAAATTATGTTGCCTGTCACGCCGGGTTTTGAAGTTAAAACACCTATCTCAAGAGCGTTCAGGGCAGTGCGGGCGTCTCCGTCCGACTTGTCGACAATATGGGCAACAGCCTCTGCTGTAATATCCACTTTATAGCGGCCGAGGCCGTTTTCTTTGTCTTTGACCGCACTAAGTATCACTTTAGAAACTGCTTCCTTTGAGAGAGGAAATAATTCAACGATGAGCGAACGGGAAATCAAAGCCGGGTTAACATAAAAATAGGGATTTTGGGTTGTGGCGCCTATAAGGATTACCGTGCCGTTTTCAACATCGGGCAGCAGTGCATCCTGCTGTGATTTGTTAAACCTGTGTATTTCATCTATAAAAAGTATAGTCTTCTTGCCGACAGTATAAAGGCGTTCTTTAGCCAGTGCGATTACTTTGCGCAAATCCTCCACGCCCGAAAGAACAGCATTAATTTCTACAAAAGAGGCCAGAGTTTTTCTAGCAATTATATTGGCAATAGTATTTTTACCTGTTCCGGGAGGGCCATATAAAATAAGAGAGGAGATTCTATCTGCTTCAATAGCGCGGCGAAGCAGTTTGCCTGCGCCTAAAATATGTTCCTGGCCGACAAACTCTTCGAGAGTTGAAGGCCGCATCCGCTTAGCCAGCGGAGCGTTTCTATCAATCTCCCCGGATATGTCATTAAAAAAATCCGCCACTCTATTCCTTTTTTCCTAGATACTTATTTCCCTGCTTTCTTTGATTTATAACAATCAAGTATTTACCAGCCAGCGATAAAGAATAGCAGAAAATGCAGAATGGACAATAGAAAATAGATTAAAGAGTTAATTAATTTGCAAAAATCTTTTTTCAAGCCGACGTTAGTACGGCTAATCTTTTCTTAAAATATTAGGCAGAGCTCTTCCTGCCTGCATTTTTCTATTTTCTATTGTCGATTGTCTATTTTCTGCCTTAAAAAAATCCCCGCCCTACCGTTAGACCCGGTTTTTGAACCGTTCTGTCAAGTGGGTGTCCTATCCGACATTTAGGCGCCCTTGCGGGTGCACACCGTGGCGGAACACGAACTCCCGACAAAAAGGCATTGGATCAAAAATTATCGAGCCTGCGCGAATAGAGCAGGGATTTCAAATTTCTAAAAAACTTTAGAAATAATACATAACTCCGAGATTGTTTGTTGTTACTACGCAGTGCGAAAACACAAAAGCAGGAGTTATCTGGAACAAAACTCCGACACCGGCAGAAACGGAAAGGTTTTTAGTCACAAAATACTCGATATTCATCATTAAAGGTACGGAAAAGTTAGTTGCCCCGCCAAAATCAAGGCCGACCGCCGGTCTGAACTCTAAAATTACCGGATATTTATTTGCCATAACCAGATCCGCGCCAAGCTGAATACCAAAAGTCTGGGTCGCCGCTGTGTTAACCCCTACAGAAGCATCTACACCAAAGCCGTCACTGAGCCACATCTTCAAACCAAGCGGGGTGCCTGCATTAGTATAACCCGCTCCTATTTTTCCTTTCAAACTCATCTCCTCGGCACCGGCCGTAGCAGAAATTCCGAGTACTACCGCAAGAACTGCAATTACCAAACCAATCTTTTTCATTTAATCCCCCCTTAAATTTTATTTCGTATTGTCAAAAATCTTTAGGCGTTTTCGCCTAAAATCTTTATTTTGATCTGCCCCCAGATATTGTACCAATTTCTAGTTGAGACTGAAACATAAGTTTGCTTTTCCCATCCAGGAAGTTGCCAGCAAAGACTCAGGAGCCGGCGGTCTACCACCAAGAGAACTGTGAGGCCTGATAGTGTTGTAT
>CAIYPD010000086.1 GCA_903928075.1 Candidatus Firestoneibacteriota bacterium | reverse complement strand
ATTTGTTTTATTCCCCTTAATACTGTATTATGTAATACTAAGTTCTTTCGTTTATTATTTTTTTTAAAAAACAATATTATTTAACCTAAAGGAGCTGACTTGAACCGCAATCTCTGGGTAATTATTTTTACTTCTGCTGTGTTTGCTGTTTGTATGGGCGTTTATGATTTTGCAATGCCCATATATCTGAATGAGATCAAACTCTCTTTTGCCAATATGGGTATAATTTTCGGACTTTCCTCGACGCTTATCTATTTTTTGCGTCTTTATGTCGGCGCTCATTCCGATAGGATAGGCAGAAAACCTTTTTACACCATGGGCCTGCTTTTTAGCGCTCTGGGCAACTTTTTTACCCCGGTCTTTAGTACCATGGTCCCCTTAACCGCAGTGAAAACCGTCCGTGAAGCTTCTTTAATCGTCCGCGACACTATGCGTTCTATCCTGGTCTATGAGAACGGGAAGAAGAATTTCTTAAACCTGATTTCAAAAACAGTCGGGATGGAATTCTTCCTCCAGGGTGTCGGAACTATGCTCGGTGGCCTTTTTGCCGCCAGAAGCGCTTTTTTTGCCTGCGGCCTGGCGCTCTTTATTTCCTGTATATTCTTCCTGGTTTTTTTCAAAGAAGATTTTAAGCCGCTTAAGAACGATAAAGCCGCCCTCCGTTTTAAAGACCTGCTAAAAATAGATTTACCCCCAAAACTAAAAAATCTTACTCTGGCGATGTTTATTATGACGCTGGGTATGAATATCAGCCACTGTTTTATTATGCCGTTATTTTTTATCCAAAAATTCCATATTTCCATAGCGGATGCGGCGGTCGTGCTTATGATTCACAGGCTGCTTCTCGGCGTGCCAATGTTTATTTACGGTAATTTTATGAAAGGCAGAAACCTTAAATTAATTTACATAGTAACGATGCTCTACGAGGCTTGTGCCATAGGGGCTGCAGCCCTTATTCCGAATTTCTGGATAGCGGTCACCGTCTGGCTCACCCATGATTTTTTTGGCGCGGCATTGTGGTCGCCTATTCAAAACCATTATGTCCAGGAATTCGCACGAGAGGAGTCCCGCGGGCGGGATGTAAGCGAGGCCGTTGCTCTTTCTTCACTCGGAGCCGTATTTGCCCCTTTTATCGCCGGAGCCCTTGCGCCCATAGACATCTCCCTGCCCTTTCTGGTAAGCGGAATAGTGGTCTCACTAACAATAATCCCTTTGTTTAAACTATAGTCTGAACATGGGAAACTCGAAGACTGAAACTTGAAATTCGAAAAATATCTTTGTTTAATTGTTAATTTATTCATTGTTTAGAATTTAGTGCTTTGATCTTAGTGCTTCCCCTATTTCTATTTTGCCTGTTCGGCTTCCGCCACAAATGCCTTTATTTCTTCAATGTTCTCCAGTATCAACTTTGCCTTGGCCAGACCAAAAGTGAACGGGAATTTATCGTCCTCTTTCCTCATTAATGAAATAACCGGCTTTCCCTGATAGTCGCCTCTCTTTATCATATGCTTCTCCTTTTTGTAAAAGATTCTCCGCCACAAAACGTTGGCGGATTTCGCTATGCTCAACTTCTCATAAATCATCTTGTTTTTATTCTATCTATTTTTTATTGTCCATTGCTCTATTGCTTGAATCTTCCCCGATTTAGTGGACTACTTGTTTAGTTGGTAATACTCTGATTCATACTCCTCGGGCGTTTTATACCCGTTTGACGAGTGGAGTCGCTCCCGGTTAAAATCTACCTCAAAATATTCGAAGGTCTTTACTTTT
>CAIYPD010000085.1 GCA_903928075.1 Candidatus Firestoneibacteriota bacterium | reverse complement strand
GTGAAGGTAAATACAAATTTCATCCAGGTTGCTTTTGCTCTTGCTATGCCGGAATTCCATTTATTATACCACTGGTTTTCCGCCGTAAAAATAACTGCATATTGATTCATGGCAAGGACGGGAGAGAAACTTATCGCTTCTACAGCCTTGTCGTCATCACTGTTTATCAAACCAAAATAAGGTCCGTTACCTTTTCCTTTTCTATTTACGGAAGAATCATATACCCACATGGTCACGGTGCCGAACTTATTATCCGGGCTAAACCGGAATATGGCCGTTGAACCGACCGGGGTATAGAGAGAGGACTTGCCTCCGTGCTGCTGGTCGGTAGAAATTACCGCATCTCCTTCTATCTCCCACTTCTTGAGAACTGTCTTATCCTCAAAACCTTCGGTTATTTTTGCCGCATAAATCGAAGTCGCAAAACTCACTGCCATTACCACCAGTACCATTCTCTTAAGCATTATTCCTCCTCACTAAATTATTTCTGTCACCTTTTATTTAAGTTTCCGGTTAAACTATACTAAGCTGGTATCAGTTATATCAAAACCAAGACTACCGGAACCTAGTTTTCTAAATTCTTCCCAACGTTCCTTATACCTCCTCTCAAGCACCATCTAATAAAATCCGGCAGTTCTCTGATTAATCAGCTATTATGGGAACTGTTCCTATAAAACTGCACTCGATCTTTTTCTCAATAGCACAGGAGGAACACTATCCATCTTAATGTTATAAATTCTCTTCTGCTTTACTTTCCTATTCTATAATAAACGGACCGGGAAGCAAATAATCATCCTGCGGTATTTTTCTTTCTTTTTTCCCGTTTGAAGCCGTAAGGTAATAGTTATTAATCGGTTCATTTAAAACCAGACTATATTGAAATTTTGTAAATTTAGAGCCCTCTACGGCTTTCACTTCCATTTTATACGGCTTTCCGTTTATATTAATTTCAACTTTTTCCGGAGCCAGGCCTTTTTGATCATAATAATAGGCGGAAAACGTGACTACCTCCCCTTTTTTACCGCAATTTTTGTCAACATCAGAAGCCATGATATACGGGGCGGCTTCTTTTGTCTCAATACCGAAATACTCACCAAGCGCCCGCGCAATAAGTTCACCATCGCACAAAATATCCTCATTTCTTCTGACAATCTCTTTTTTTTCTTTTGCATATTTTTTGTTAATAATAAAATCATTATGATAGGCAAACGTTAATACCTTTGGAAAGATCTGCGCAATAAACCAGGAAAAACGGTCTTCAACATCCCTTATTGCATCTTTTTCATACCAGAAAAGATTATTCTTTTCAATTTGCACCAACTTATTAAGTTCGCTTCTTATTTCTTTATTTTCTTTTGTATCTTTTGTAACTTCACCCTGGACAAACGGCCTCCAGTAGCACGAAGCATGATGTCTGAAAGAAACATCTATTTTCTCGCCTGAGACTTTCAGCTTTTCAAAAAAAGCTTTCATTAATTTTACTTCCGGAAGCGCTTCCGGCTTATTCCAGGTTGCCGTCACATATAGATAGTTCGAACCGTCCGCAGTAAGCGGGTAATTTGTCCAGCCCCCCGCGACACCGTCAACCGAGAATATCGGGAAAATATAAAATACCATTTTCTTCAGCATTTCTTTTGCAACAGGATCATCGGATAGGATAAATCTTGTAATGCCCTCAACCGCCCAGGAGCCTCCTACTTCGTAGGAGTCTTCTCGGCCCATAATAAATATTTTCTTTTTTGGAGCGTCAGACGCGGCCTTATCCGTGATCCTAAAATAGGTAACCGGTAATTTTTTGAATTTCGAGTCTCCTATTTTATTTATAGTAACATTAGGATTATTCTGTATTTTTTCCGAAAGTACCGCAAGCATAGTATTAGTGTATGGTACACAGTAAGAGACAAACGCCTCTTCCTCTCTAAAAGTATGAGAAAAACGTCTAACATAATTTCCTGAAACGGAACCCGGGTTTTTTGCGCCCGGCTGTACATCGTTTACTATTTCGTATCCCTTTCCGTCATAGGATACCATCGCCGCATCATTACTTTTCAAACTCGCAAAATCTATAGTTCCTTGATGCGCATATTCAACAACAAAATCGATACTCTGGTGTTTTACACCTTTGATCCTAAAATTGTACCAGAGTTCTTTATCGCTGTTTAGCGGCCCTATATTTACTGTATTGCCAAAAACTTTCCCTTTTACCAGGTGCCCGCTTTCAAAATTTGCATCCAGAGTAATTTCAGAGAGCCCGGGCAAATTCAAACAAACAATTATGCACATTGCAGTTATAGTTTTACGCAACATATTATTTATCCTGTTTAATAGATTATTTTTCTGCGATATGGGCACTTCTGCCATAGTTTCATCAAGTTCTCTAATCGCAAGTAATCCGCCATCTGATGTAATTTCTGAACCCTTAAAATATGCCATTACATTATCGGCAAAATTGAGCTTAAAACAGTGTTTTTTGGCTTCACCCGCTTGGTGTCCTGCTTTTTACTGCTTAAAATCCTCTATTACCCTTATTGTACAACACTTTTAGCCCTTTTACATGCTCTATTTATATTTTGATATAACGGATACGGGCTAAATTATAGCATTATTTAAGGTTTTAAGCGCAAGTCCCATGGATAAGTCCACAATGTTTTGCGAGCAGAGCACTTTATCTGGAAGTAACTGTGTATGGACCTTTAGACTTAAGGTCTTTTTTTCCGATCTTAAAATATTTTGCAAGAAATTTATCAACACTCAGGTTTAGGAGTTTTATAGCCGGTTTGCAGGCGATGGTGGATTGCTGGTTCGCCATGTCCTTTTTTAAAATATCAAGCAATTCCTCTTTTATTTTTTCCGGTACCGGCTTCTTTTTGTTCCGTAAATACCGCATAATAAAGACAAGATTAGTTTCCCGGATATGATAGGCGTAAGACAGCGCTCTTCTTCTGAACCCGTCAAGTTCGGCAAGGTTTTTTAAAAATACCGGCCGTAATTCCCCGGGGATATTGGCTTTAAACATCCGGCCCAGCTTTAAAGCTTCTTCCATTTTCTCTGCCGCCATCTCACAACGCAGCTGGACATCTTCAAGCAGCCACGGATCCGGCTGGGTACTATCCGTCTTAATGTATACGGCCCGGCGGGAAGATTCCCAGGAAGGGGTATGAGCCTGCTGGCCTCTAATAAAGGCGGCGGTCATAGCGTGTTTGATCTCGCATTTACCGATTATGCGGAGCCACCAGGAAGCGTTCCAGGGGAACAATTCCATAGCCAAAGATGTTAATCTCCAGAAAGTTATTATGTCCCCGCTTGCTTTTTTGTAAGGCAAGGCAAGAAGTTTTAAGGCTTTAGCTTCGGAAATGGACGGATTTTTAAAGAATATTCCCGACATACGCAGGTTCGGGTCCTCTTTTCCCGGGACAAGTCCAAAGTATTCCTTGATCCCTGATATATGAGAAATACTGTTTATCGTTTGAAGCGACCGGAGAGTAGCCAGAGGATGGCTCAGATTATTAAAAGGTTCAACTTCTTCCGAAGGCCCGCCCAGAAAGGTTTCGACAATGAGAGGTATGCCTCTCTTCTTAGCCAGCTCAGCGGTGCTTTTCAGCCACAGGTCAACCGGATTGGTTATCATAACCTCAGCGATATTAGAATGCATGGCCAGCCCGATTGTTTTTGGATCCAGACCTTCCACACATCTTAGCGCCTGGCCGTGGGAAAGTTCCCAAGGCTCCCACCATACTCTTCCCGCAGGATTTAACCGTTTCCAGGTTGCTGCTATTTTATTTACAAATGGAACTAATCTTTCGTGAAGAGGGATTCCGCGACAGGCAGCGCAAACGCCGAACTCATTGCAAATACCGGCGTCTTGATCATAGGTCCATAACAAGAGATCGTCAACGCCCGGAAACTGTTTAAAAAACTCCTCTATAAGGCCCTCATACCTGTTGACCACAGTTTCATCAAGAATACAATTAATCATGGGTGCGTCGGTCCAGAGCTGGTGAGCATTGTAGGGCGCGCCGAAGTGGAAGATTGTTTTAAAACCGTTTTCTTTGCATATCTTAATGCGTTTTTTTAGATCTCTTCTTCTTCTGTCTATATCTTTTTTTGTCTGCTTTGATAAAAGTTTCATAGGTTGAGCAAAGATCTTTTTCTTTTCGAGCGGTATCTTTACCACATCTTCCAGATTTAAGGGTTCATCCGCCGGACGGGCGGCCCAGGCAATGTTTAACTGCAGAGCGTTAAATCCGAGTTTTTTTAGAATGGAAAGATTTTTTTTATTCCAGGCAACATCCGTCCTGGAGGGACAGCCCAGGAGCCCTACTTTATACGCCAATTTTTTATTCATGGTAGAATTATACCCCATTTTTTATCTAGCATCAGTTATATCAAAACGCCCAAACTGTTCTTGCTCTTGATTATACCCCAAAAAGTGGGGAAGTCTGCCGTCAGCCGTACCTCTGTCCCTCCGTTCTTCCGAGGACCTAGAACCCGGTCCTCCAAAGCTTAGCTTTGGAGAGATCTCGCCTTGTGGCGGAAACCCGGAACCTTTCTTTTGCAATAGTACAGCAGAAAGGAAATTATTGCTACATGCGGAATTGTTATTTGCACAGGAATTTTATGATTCACACAGGAGGTTTATTCAGGTCTTATGGAATATTTACTACTATAAGTTTATTGCAGGGGAATAAATTTTATTTTGGATTTTATCAAACTTTTGCGGTAGTTGGTCGGGGAGATACCCAGTACTTTCCTGAAATTTTCCTGAAGTAATAATGGGCTTGTGTAACCGACCTTTTCGGCTATATCATCTATCTTCGCATCAGTGCCGTTAAGCAGGCGGCAGGCTTCTATCAGGCGGAGCCTTCTAATAAAATTAAAGACCGATTCATCGTGAGCCTCCGTAAACATCCTGGTAAAGTAGGTCGGGGTAAGGCCGGCAATACCGGAAAGTTGTTCTAAGGTCAGCTCTTCCTTGAAATGCTGTTTGATATATTCCGTCGCTTCTTTAATGCGGTTTGCCTGTATGTGCTTTTTTAGCAATACCTCTTCCGTCCAGACCGTAATATCGTACTTTTTCTTTACAATGTTTTCTTTGACCAGGCGAAACCATTTAGTCAAGAGTTCCCTGGCCTTTTTAAACTCTGCTTTCGTATCTTTTAAAGCAAATATATTATCCAGATTGATACTGGAAGTTTTATCCATCTTCATGGTTATTGTTGTTAATATTTTTTCCTGGCCTTCATTTGATTGTTCTATATATATTATGTTAAGCAGGGAGGCCTTACGATAATAAAGCGCAATATATTCACAGCCGTTCCCTTCCTTTCTTATCTGCTTATACGCGGGCACGGTCTTACTGGCAACCCAAATATCCCCCGCCGCCGGCTGGTATTTTTTTTCATTTACTACAACGGGCGGCAATTTGCCTTTGATAAAAACATTGACCTCATAAAGCTCCCTGTAATAGCCGTCAAGCATCTTCACGGACTTTATATCGTTAGCCTTAACCCGTCTCGGATGCTCCGTCTGCCCCAATATCAATTGTTCGTATTTTAACCTGCTTATATTGTCGGCGACCTTTATGAGATATTTGTCCAGATTTTCCATGTCCCTATTGTTCTCCTGCACGAACTATATATAAAATACGCGGAAGTTTCAACAGAAAGATCTTTTTCTTTTGCCGCTCCTGCTCAGGGTTATCCCGGATCCCTGTTAACCTTCGTTCGCGCATGGACACCGGAAAGAGGGACAGCTATCCCTCTTTTCTTATTGAATTTTTCCCTATCGTCTGAGACAAGTGACCCCTATTGAGTTGAGTATTTAGGGGATTTCCTGAATCAGCTCTGCGGTGACATTGCCGGTGGGGACGGCTTTGATGTAGAGACCGTCGGATTTACGGAACCAGTAGTCACCGGTCCAAAATATTGAGAGCCAGCCGGCCAGGCCTATCCGGAGCTTGCTGGTTTCAACTTTTTTTCCGTTTATTTCTATTGTTTCTATTTTTTCGCGCCGGGCGGCTAAGACCCCGGCGGTTTCGGGGTTGTCCGGGCGCAGGCCCCAAAATTCCACGCTATCGGGCCCTTTTTCTGTTATTGCAAACTTCATCATCCCGAGTTGAAAAATCTGATGCCAGGGCCGGCTGTCTATACCGAGCTCTTTTTTATTATTTTCTTTCCCGCCAAAAGTTCCGGTAAGCAGAATTTTATTTTCCTGTCTTACGGCAACTACATCTATATCGCCCTTTTGACTTTTAAAGCGCCACTCTATTGTTTCATAATCTTTATTTAGTTTTGCTTCCGTAATAGAATCTTTCTGGTCTTCTTTAGTTACATAACTTTTCAAAGAATAGCCCTGCCCGGTTACTTTTAGTTCCACTTTATTTTGATAGACCTGTCCCTTTTCATTAACTAAAAAAAGGTACTCGCTTCCAAAAACAACGGCAGCAAGAAGCAGGCTCAAAACCCCGGCTTTTAGAGTTGTTTTCATTTATGCAGGTCCTCTTTTACGGTAAGCTTGATATTTCTTTCTTCCCCGGGCACCAGCGCGACTTTAACGCCCGCAAGTTCGGCAAGCATGGCATCATCGGTAATATTTAACTTCTTTTTCTTTGCAATTTTATTTGCCTTCAGTAAAACCTGAAAAGAAAGCGCCTGGGGCGTCTGGGCCAGAAAGAGCTGCCGGCGGTTCAGGGTCTTTTCGACAAACTTACCGTTTGCGGAATATTTAACCGTATCCGTAACCGGGATGACAGGAACGGCCGCCTTGTATTTTACCGCCGCTTTAATTATTCTTTTAATGAGCTCCGGGGAAACAAACGGCCTTGCCGCATCATGAACCAGAATTATCCCTTTTCTTTTAACAACGGCAAAAAAACCGTTTAGCACGGAGTCCTTTCTTTCCGGGCCGCCGTAAGTATAATGGACATTTTTAAGATTATATTTCTTTAGTATTTTCCTGAAGAGTTCCTCGTCTTCGGTTCGAATAACAACAACTACTTCTTTTACTTCTTTCATGCTTAAGAATGTTTTAAGAGAATAATATAAGACCGGTTTGCCTTTAAGCTTCATATAAGGTTTATTTATTTTACCGCCCATGCGGGAACTGCTCCCGGCGGCAACTATTATTGCGGAAACGCTGACCATATTCACCCCATCCTTAGATTTAAAATGCCGGGATTTTAATCCCGGCACTTTAAATATTCTCAAATATTTAGTCGTCTCTCTTCTTGGCAAAAATCATTCTGCCCGCGGAGGTTTGAATCGCGCTTGTAATCATAATATCTATTTCTTTATTAATCGCATTTTTAGCCCCATCAACGACAATCATCGTCCCGTCTTCGAGGTAGGCAATACCCTGGCTGTTTTCTTTGCCTTCCTTGATTATTTTTACCCGCATATACTCGCCGGGAATTACCTGCGGTTTTAAACCGTTAGAAAGGTCATTTATGTTCAAGACGCTGATTTTTTCAACCACCGCGACCTTATTCAGGTTAAAATCATTGGTCACAACTTTCCCGCCGGTCTTTTTTGCCAGCTTGAGGAGCTTTTCATCCACATTCCTTAACTCGGGAAAATCCTCCTCCAATATTCTTACAAAAGGAGAGGCCTTCTGGATCCGGGTAACTATATCCAGGCCGCGCCGCCCCCGGTTCCGCTTTAGGGTATCCGGAGAATCGGCAATCATTTGAAGTTCATGAACGACAAATTTGGGAATAACAATATCCCCGTCCATAAAACCGAGTTCAATAATATCCGCCACTCTGCCGTCAATAATTACGCTGGTATCCAGAATCTTTGAATAAGCGGACTTTTCCTTGCCGCCGATGAAGGAACGCACGCCTAAAAGTTCTTCTTTCTTTTTAAGCGCCATAACTATCCCGAGATACATGCAGATTATATAAATTATCAAAGTTACATTCTGGTTTCTCTGAAGCGAAGGCACCTGGGAGAATCCATAGGCAAAAAGCGAGGCCACGATCAAGCCCAGTATCAGGCCGATTAATATGGACAATAAATCCTTAATAGATATTTTCCCGGAAAAAATGTCAAGCAGGATCACGGCAAAACCGGAAGTTATGCCTATAGCTATACCCCACCTGGCGTGAAAGCCCATGCTGTCGGAGACAAGAAAACCGACCAAACCGCCGATAAAGATAAAGATTATTCTAATTACTATTAACATTTTGTAGTCACCTCCCTGCCTGAACGGCCTTATTTTTGATAAAAATTTAGAAGTCTGCCGCTAAGATTATGGCTTCCGCCACCTCGCGCATAGATTTTCGCGAATCCATACTACGCCTTTGAATTTTTTTGTAAGCATCCTCTTCGGACATATGAAGTTTTTTAATCAGAAGTGATTTTGCTTTTTCTACCAGTTTTCTTTCCACAAGTTCTTCTTCAATAACTTTTGTCCGGACCATAAGTTCGGCATTTTCAATCGCTATAGCCGCCTGACTGGCTACGCCCGTCAGGGTGTCAATTTCTTTTTGAGAAAAATCATGGGGTTTATCGGTGTAAAGATTAAAAACGCCTATAACCCGGCCCTTTACCAGCATAGGCACCGAAAGCAAAGAAACCAGGCCTTCTTTTTTTGCTACATCACGGTTGAGATAATTTTCATTCGTGCGAACATCACTTATTACTATTGGTTTTTTCTCCAGCGCCACCCGCCCGGCAATACCTTCCCCGAGTTTTATGTTCGGCTTTTGATTATAGGCCTGCGAAATTGACTGCGTTGCTCTGATTACCAGCTCTTTTTTATCATTATCCAAAAGCAGGAGCGAGCATATTTTTGAGTTCATAACTTCTGCCGTTACCGTGACAATAAGCCGGAGAATGTCTTCAAGATAAAGACTGGAAGAAATTGCTTTGCTGATTTCCGTGACGGCTTTAAGATGTTTATCCACTCTGGCTGTTTTACTCATATGTCAATATTCTTCGCTTCAAGAGCATATTCCAGAATAAACTGCCGGCGGGGTTCCACCTGGTCGCCCATAAGCGTGGTAAAAGTTGCCTCGGCCTCCACATCGTCCTCCAATTTTACCTGGAGAATAGTGCGGGTCTCCGGATTCATCGTGGTATTCCAAAGCTGTTCGGGATTCATTTCTCCCAGACCTTTGTATCTTTGTATTTCGAGGCCTTTTTTTGCTATAACCCTGACGCTTTTTAAAATATCCAGGGCGCTGTGAATCATCGTTTCATTCTCGCCTTCATTAATCATATACAGGGGCTTAAGTTCTTTTTTCTTCTTGTCAAATTCCTCTTCGTCGAGGAAGATATCCTTTTTTTCAATATTTTTAATTTTCTCCATGAGAACTTTTATTATCTCTATCTCGGAGATGTTAACTATTGTTTCGTCCTCACCCTTTTCTATGGTTTTGCCTTTGTTCTTATTTTCTTCTTTTTGCTTTTTTCTAAGCGCTTTTAAAATCGTGTTCTTTTCGCTTTCAGAATCGGCATATTTTACTTCTCCGAAAACCTGGACCTTAAACATAGGAAGTTTTTTCTTGCCGATAAAAGACAGCAGTTCGCTTACGGTAATATCTTTTTTCTCAATATCTTTAATAAGGATCTCTATTTCCAAAAGCGCCGTAAGAATCTCCCGGTATTTGGGTTCATTAAAAAGTATATCTTCTTTCCCGTTTTTGAGTTTACAAAGCCGGGTGTTTCTGCAGGCCTCGTCTATGAGAAATTTTTCCATCTCTATTTCGGTTAAAAAGTATTTCTCGAGTTTCCCTTTTTTGATCTTGTATAACGGCGGTTGCGCGATAAAAATATTGCCATTTTCTATAAGCGTCTTCATCTGCCTGTAAAAGAAGGTCAAAAGAAGCGTTCTGATATGGGAACCGTCTTCGTCGGCGTCGGTCATAATAACTATCTTGTGGTAGCGGAGTTTGGCAATGTCAAAATCCTGAGCCCCCACACCCGTACCCACGGCGGTAATGATATTCCTGATCTCTTCGTTGCCAAATATCTTATCCAGCCGCGCTTTCTGCACATTTAATATTTTACCGCGTAAAGGAAGTATCGCCTGGAACTGCCGGCTTCTACCCTGCTTGGCGGAACCGCCGGCGGAATCACCCTCAACTATATATAATTCGCATTTTGCCGCATCCCTTTCTGAACAATCGGCCAGCTTACCCGGAAGCGACCAGCCATCAAGTGCGCCTTTCCTTCTTGTAAGTTCTCTGGCTTTTCTCGCCGCTTCTCTGGCCTGGGAAGCAATACAGGCTTTTTCCAGAATTTTCTTTCCGGCGCCGGGATTCTCCTCAAAGAAGGCCGAAAGATCTTCATTGAGAATCGATTCGACGATACCTTTAACCTCGGAGTTGCCGAGTTTCATCTTGGTCTGGCCTTCAAACTGCGGTTCAGAAATTTTCACGGAGATGACAGCCGTCAAACCTTCTCGCATATCATCGCCGAGAAGAGTTTCGCTGTCGTTTTTTAAGAGGCCTTTTTTTCTGGCATAGTCGTTGCCGACCCGGGTTAAGCCTGTTTTAAGCCCGATTAAATGCGTGCCGCCTTCGTGAGTGTTGATATTATTAACATAGGTTAAAATATTTTCATTATACCCGTCGTTCCACTGGAGAGCGATCTCTATCTCCATCCCTTCCTTTTCTTTGTGAATATAAATAGGCTTGGGGTGCAGCGGCTCTTTGTTTTTATTCATAGAAGTCACAAACTCAACAATACCCCCGGCATATTCAAATTCGTGATCCTTGCCGTTTCTTTCGTCTTTAATTTTTATGTTAATGCCCTTATTTAAGAACGCAAGTTCCCGCAGCCGGTTGGACAAGGTGTCATAAGAATATACGAGCGTTTCAAATATTTTATCGTCCGCCATAAAAGTTACTTTGGTGCCGCGTTTGCCGGTCTTGCCTATTTTTGCGACATCCTTTACCGGTTTTCCGCGCCTATATTCCTGTTTGAAGGCTTCCCCGTTTCTGTAGACTTCCACTTCCAGCCATTCCGAAAGCGCATTTACCACGGAGACGCCGACGCCGTGCAGACCGCCGGAAACTTTATAAGAGTCCTTATCAAACTTGCCGCCGGCATGCAGTACCGTCATAACTACTTCAAGCGCACTCTTTTTCTTTTCTTTATGCAGGTCTACGGGGATTCCGCGTCCATCATCAAGGACCGTAACGGAATTGTCTTTATGTATGACCACCGAGATATTTTTGCAGTGTCCCCCGAGTGCCTCGTCTATAGAATTATCTACGACCTCGTAAACCAGGTGATGGAGGCCGTCTATGCTGGTCCCGCCTATATACATAGCCGGACGCCGTCTGACCGCTTCAAGGCCCTCAAGAATTGTTATGTTGTCGGCACCATAGTCACCGCTACCGGCTTTTTTCTTTTTTTCTTCTTTTGCTTTTGCCACTTATGATTACCTCCGCTAGAAACCTTCGAGCTGATAACACAGATTTGAAGTTAGATTTCACAGATAAAAGTAGCATTTTACAAACTACTCTATCTATAGATATCATCATATTTTAGCATAAAAAAGCCCCTTTTGTCACTTGATTTTCCCTTAAAAACACTGAAAAATAAAAGGAAATTGAAAAAAAAACGGCTTTTTTTTGCTAAAATTTTAAATTTATCGTCTTATTTATTGCGGATTGCCTCTTTTCCCGAAGCTAAACTACATTTACTATATCTTAAAGGCTATATCTTTTACTTTCTTAACTTTGCAGTGGTCATTTAGCTCCCTAAAAGTCTACATACCAAGTTTTCCAGCTTGCAATAAACGCCCATATTTCAATAGCAATAAAAATCAACAATAATATAAGATTTGTAATGTATGGTACTCCTTTAGGTTTCTTTCCTTTTTTATTTCCGAAACGGGAAATAATTAGAATTGTTGCCAAGGTAATAGGGATTGAACAAAAATATAAATACCAGTTCGTCATGTGGATTTCGATGGAGACAGAAATAAAATGCAGAATAAAATTTAGTATGCCCATTTTTCTTTACCTCATTTATCCTCGCAATGGTAATTATTACTGCTCTTGTTTAGAATTTAGTGCTTTGACCTTAGTGCTTTCTTTTCACCGGATCTTAAAGGCAATATCTTTAACTTTCTTAACCCCGAGTTTCTCGTTTAAATTTTTCATAAGGTCTTTTTTCATAAATTTCAGTTCATTCATCCAGGTGGACGAATCGACCTCTATGGTTAAAACCCCCTGATTAAAATATTTTGGAGCGGCATGCCGGGCTATATTGGCACCGACGGCGTCCTGCCAGATAAGGTAAATGGAATATTCCTTAATCTTATCAAAAGCCGTACTTTTTTTTGCATTTAGCAATGCCTCATTCTTGGCCCCGGTCACGGCAATGTGCCTGAGCGCTTTTTGCAGTATATCTCCGATGCCTACTAAAGGTTTATTTTTTCTCGCCATCCGCCGTTACCTTCCCGTCTTCAATTTTAAATAAAGCATAATCCGTGAAATATTTTTGAAAATTTTTATCTTCCGTCCCCGCCAGAAAAACCTGCGCCATGCCGTTAAAAACCGAGAGAATGGCTGTCCTGCGGTTTTCATCAAGGTCAAAGAAAATATCGTCAATGAGCACGACCGGCTCCTCGCCGGTTTTCTCCTTCATAAGCATATATTCGGAAAGTTTTAAATTAATAATTATGGATCTCTGCTGGCCTTCCGAGGAAAAATATTTTGCATCCTGCCCGTTTAAAATAAAAATCACATCGTCCCGGTGCGGGCCGACCAGAGAGGCCTTGCGTATTATTTCCTTTTCCTGCATTGCGTTAATTTTTGCTTCAAAATTCGCGGCCGCATCCCCCGCCGTCTCAAAAGAACATTTATAAGAAATACTTATGTCCTCTTTGCCCCCGGAAATCTTTGCCTGTAAATCCTTAAGGCGGTCTTTGAGATTGTCAATCGCTTCCAGACGGGCCTTTACTATCCGGGTACCCGTCTCCACAAGCTGGGCATTCCAGACCAAAAGCAATTTCCTGTCGGCCCGGCCTTCGTTAATTTGAAAAAGCAGTTTGTTCTTTTGCGCCAGGACCTGATGATATCTTGAAAGGTCGCTTAAATAGGACCGGCTCATCTGGGAGATAAGAATATTTAGATTCCTTCTTCTTTCCACGGGAGATCTTTTTATTAGATCAATATCTTCCGGGGAAAATTTTACTATTTGCAATTCCCCGATGTATTCGTTCTTTTTGGAAACGGGATTTTCATTGACCCGGACCGAGGTGTCTTTGCCCAGGCCGTAGAAAGCTTCCAGGGTTTTGGATAAACCGTTTTTTTCAACTTTGCACCGGAGCGAAAAGTACGACTCATTAAGCGTGATAAGATCGTTTAAAGTTTTCATGCGGCTGGAAGACAAAGTAGACAGGTAGAAGATGCTTTCGAGAAAATTTGTTTTGCCCTGGGCATTTCCGCCGGTTATAAGATTAACCCTTTTTAAGCCCGTAACTTCCGCGTCTTTGATGTTTCTGAAGTTCTTGACGCTTATTGACCTGATTTCCATCTAAAGGCGTCAGATCCGAACAGGCATTATAATGTAAAGGTAGTTTTCTGCGTTGGGCGCCTTTACTAAACCTGCCGACATCGTGTCCCGCAGTTGTATTTCAACATCTTCGGTGCCCACAACTTTTAAGACATCCGCGACATATTTTGCGTTGAAGGCAATGGCCATCTCTTCACCTTTATAATCCGCGGCAACTTCTTCTTCCGCTTCTCCGACATCCGCCGTGGTGGCATTTATCAGCAGTTTTCCTTCCGAGGCCTTGATCTTTATTGCGCTGGCCTTATCTATAGCCAGGAGCGAAACTCTTTTTACGGCTTTTGTAAGAATTTCGGTATTTACTTTTACTTTTTTATCGAAGATACGGTTAATTATCTGTTCGTAGCTCGGATACTGTCCGTCAATGAGCCGTGAAGTTACGACCAGGTTGTCAAATTTAAAAGTTATCTGGTTTTCATAGACAAGGATTTCAACATCATCCTCATCTTCTTTAAGAAATTTCTGGAGTTCATTTAAAACTTTTGTCGGAATAATTATTTTGGTATTTTCTGTTTTACCTACCTGATTTTTAATAAAAGCCAGCCGGTGACCGTCGGTCCCCACCATCTTCATTTCATTGTTTTCAACTACCAGAAGAACACCGGTTAAAATTTTTCTCGTATCATCCAGTGAGACCGCAAAAATTGTCTTTCTTATCATTTCTTTAAATACGGCTTTGTTAACTTTAAAGTTTACGGTTTCTTTCTTCTGCTCAAGAATCGGCGGGTACTCGGATTTTGGCAGCCCCATAAGTTTATAAACAATCTTGTCGCATTTAACGGTAATAT
This sequence comes from Candidatus Firestoneibacteriota bacterium, assembly GCA_903928075.1. Classification (GTDB taxonomy): domain Bacteria; phylum Oederibacteriota; class D2-FULL-39-29; order D2-FULL-39-29; family D2-FULL-39-29; genus CAIYPD01. The sequence continues at coordinate 21,122 of CAIYPD010000085.1, read as the reverse complement.
TATTTTTTTCATTTACATCAATTAAAATTTCCGAGTCCGGCAATTCTCTGATAATGTCTATGAATTTTTTTGCCGGGATAGTTATCGCCCCCGGATCAATAATATTTATGCTTTCACCGACGGAACATTTTACCGTTAATTCAAGATCCGTAGCCGTAAAATGAAGTTTTTTATCTATCGTTTCTACCAGAAAATTATTTAAAACAGGGAGGGTAGTTTTTACTCCTACAGCGCCTTCTATTTTCTGTAAGTTTTCCAGCAGATCATTTTTTTTGCAGGATATTTTCATTTGTTGCTTCCCCCTGTCTCTATTAAATAAAATATTATAACTGCGTTCATTATACATAATAAAAAATAATATTACAATATTAAGATTAAGCCCGGGAATATATTTAAAACAATAATGTAAAATCTTTGCTTGCTCTTTTTAAGTATAAAATATTAGCGTAAAAATAGAGTTATACAAACAAAAGAAGATCTCTTATTATATTAAATATACCTTATAAAGATAGTAGCAGTAGTAGTAGGAGCTGTGGATATGTGAATAGCCCGATAAGTCAATATTAGAGCAGTTAAACACCTGTTGGTAATTGTGTTAATTAAAATGTGGGTAGCTGTGGATTATGTGGATAACTTTTTGTAATTCACCTGTGGATAAGTTATTAACCATTAATATTCACATATTGTGAGTAACTAAATAGAGGGATAGAAGTTCAGAGGAACGGTAAAAAAGAAAGTGCTTCTTCCTCTAGCAAACCGGTAATTGAGTAATAATTCCTGAGGCCAACGGGATCGATAACTCCGGGTAAAGGATTAGAGTTGTTTTGCTAAATCTTGTATTTCTTTTAGTTCCTGACTTAAGACCAGGTCGGTCTGGATTTTTGCGGCGATAGTATCGTAAGCATGTATGACCGTAGAATGATCTCTTCCTCCGAAATTTTGGCCTATCTCCGGCAGGGACATATCCGTAAGTTCCCGGGTCAGGTACATAGCCACCTGTCTTGCAAAAGCAGCGGGCTGGGTGCGTTTTTTTGTTACCATATCCGAGGGTTTTAATTTATAATATTTTACGACGGCTTCTTTTAGTTCCTCGATGGTTATTTTTCTTTCCAGCGCCGACGGCGTGACATCTTTTAAACATTCCTTGACCAGGTCGAGGGAAATTTTTGATTTAGTAATCGAGGAGTAGGCAATAATCTTTGTCAGATAGCCGCCCAGCTTCCGGATGTCGTGTTGTTCCATGTTAGAGATATATAAACAAATCTCATCGGAAAGATAAACTTTTTCCGTCTCCGCTTTCTTTTTTAAAATAGCAACCCGGAGTTCGAGACTGGGAGAGCCGATATCGGCAATAAGGCCCATTTCAAATCTTGATTTTAATCTTTCTTCTATTTTTAATTCCTGTGGTTTAGAATCCGAGGTGGCGAGTATTTGTCTGTTGGCCGAGTAAAGCACATTGAAGGTGTGAAAAAACTCCTCCTGCATCCCCTCCTTCCCCTGCAAAAACTGAATGTCGTCTATCATAAGCAAATCGACATAGCGGTATTTGTTCCGGAAGTCATTTATTTTTCCGCTGGTTATAGCCGCCACCATTTCGTTTAAAAATTGTTCGGAGGTAAGGTAAGCGATTTTTAAAGAAGGATCCGACTTTCTTATGGCGTTACCTATAGCGTGAAGTAAATGGGTTTTTCCCAAACCCACCCCGCCGTAAATAAAAACAGGATTATAGGATTTTGCCGGGGCCTCAGAGACCGCAACACAAGCCCCGTGGGCAAACCGGTTGGAATCTCCCACAATGAAATTATCAAAGATTAACTTGGGATCAAGAGATAAGCCGATAATCGTGCTGGCGTTAAATTTAGTTTCCCGGATAGGCTGGGTATTTGAGCTTTCCGGAATTAACGGCGGCTGCTTGGCGTCAGAAACCAGAACATTAAAGGCGACATCTTTATTTTCGATCATCTTTAAACTTTCGAGAATTAGTGTTTTGTGAGAATTTTCTATCCAATCTTTTGAAAATTTATTCGGGACTTCGACGGTTAAAATAGAACTATTCAAATCATAAGATAACGGTTTTATAGTGCTAAACCAGGTATCAAAAGATTGTTTGGTTATTTTTGTTTTAATAATCTCTAATGCTGTGTTCCATAATGAAACATCCGCCATCTGCTATTTCCCCTTATAATATAATGCAATATCGCAACAAATAGATGCAAAAAGTGCGAATTAGTGTCAAAAACGTGCATTTATCCACATATTTATCAACAATGTTAATATGTATAAAAGCATATATTATCAAAGCGTTTTAATAGTTATCCACAGGCACAATTAGTGGTATATTTACAGATAGTTATCCACAACCTGTTGTGGTGGTCATACCCTTAAATACAAAGACAGGCTCAAGGCCTGTCATAGGGGTAAAACACAAAAATATGTCCGGAAGATAAATAAGCTCCCGATCGAACGAGTTAAATCATATAACAGTTGTAAATGAATGTCAAGAGATATTTGAAAAAAGATTCCACCGATTGCTATTCTTTTTGATTCCACAGATTATTAAAATTGAATAATAAAAGCAGTAAGTTAAATCAGTAAAATCCTATAGTCTTGTAATCAGAAGGATTCACCCAAAATTGCTTGATTTTTTTAATAGCTTCTTTGGGTAATAGTATAAGTTTGACAAAGAGGCGGGGCTATGATATATTTAGAAAACGAAGAAAGATAAAATTAACGTGGAGGATACTTTAATATGGTTAAAAGAACATTACAGCCGCATAACAGGAAGAGAAAAAGAACGCACGGGTTTTTAAAGAAGATGCGGAGAGTTGGTGGCAGGAAATTGCTCTCCAGACGCAGAGCGAAAGGGAGAAAAGCCCTGATCACAAAATGATCGATTCTTTAAGAACTACTGAAGTAAAATTATTATTTGACAAAGGTAAAAGAATAAGGGGAACAGAGTTTTCCCTGATAATCGGTGAGAGTAGCGGCGGTCCGTTCAGGTTCGCCGTTATCCCCGCCGGAGCAAAAAAAGCCCACCAGAGAAATGCCATAAGAAGAAAAATCAGAGAAGCGGTCAGAGGCTTCCGAAAACAACTCCCGGCAAAAAAAACCTGCGTCCTGATAACTTCAGGAAAAATACTTCTAAAAACAAAAGAAGAAGTGCAAAAGCTTGTCGAGAAGGTTTTAACAAACAACGGCCTCCTTTTAAAATGAAAACAATTCTGATATTTCTGCTGCGAATATATAAGAAGGGTCTTTCCCCTTATTTGCCGCCGTCCTGCCGTTTTACCCCCACCTGTTCCGAGTACGCCATAGAAGCGCTTACCAGGTTCGGTTTTTTTAAAGGATTCTGGCTCGCTCTAAAAAGAATTGGTAAATGCCATCCGTTTCACGAAGGGGGGGCAGATCCGGTGCCAAAAAAAGATAGTCCATAAAGTCTATAAGGTTCGTAAAGTCTGTAAGGTCAAAAAAAGGAATAATGGAACCTTTGGGACACAAGATAGGTCTAACAGGCAAATAAGAGATTGTTTCAGGAATTTTATAGGAGGAGATAAATGTTTAAAAAAACAAGCATTATCTGTTTGATAGTTTTAGCGGGGATATTTTTAGCGGCCGGCTTTGGCTGTGCTAAGAAAAAACCGGAAAGATTCGAAGAGAAGCTCGGGCAGATGATAGATAAAATATCCTCTTCTTTGGATCTTACAGAAAGCCAGAAGTTGACAACCGCCGTAATAAAGGAAGAGATTCTCAAAAAAAATGCGGAAAAAAAGAAATCAATTCCGGCAGAGATGAAAGAAATGGAAGCGGCTTTTACAAAACAGATAGAAGGGGAAAAATTTAACGAAAAAGAATTGAATAAAATAATGGATACGCAAGCCGCCCAAAAAGAAGAAATGCGCAGATTTATGATAGGACAGCTGGCTAAATTTCACGCAATTTTAACCCCGTCCCAAAGAAAAAAGCTTACGGAGATATTAAAAGAGCTTGGGTCGGAGCGAAGGTCCGGTCCGAGACGGGAGCACGGCAGGAAAGAAATAACCGCGGAAAGGCCGGAGCCTAATAAATAATGAAGGTAAGCGAAGAACAGTTTGCCGCGATAGTAAACGAGACTAAAGGTATTGTTTTGGCGGCGGTAAGGTCGCATCTTTTTGAGCATTACGCGCACGCAATAGACGATGTGGTGCAGGAGACCTATCTTAGGGCCTATAAGAGCCTGGTAAAAGATAAGTTTCAAAACAAATCAAAAATAAGCACCTGGCTTTATGCTATCGCAAGAAACGAGTCCTTAAGAATGAACGGTAAGTTAAAAAATGAGGAGACCAAAAGAGAGCGGTTTACCTTGTTCTCAAGAGATATTTCCGTGCCGGAAAAAGAAGAAGAGCACGGATATATTTTCAGCGAAGTAATGAAAAAGATCGGGGAGCTCCCGATGAAATATAGGACCATTATCATGCTGCATTATGAAGGAGTAAACGAAACAGAAATAGCGGCTAAATTATTAATACCCCGGGGAACCGTAAAATCAAGGCTGCATCGCGGCAGAAGAATGATTTACACCTTGATGAACAAAGGAGGCAAAAATAATGAACAGGCTTGACCAAATGACAGAGGAACGCATAAACAGCTTAAACTGGAGCCGGGAGATCGCCAAAAGAGTGATTAAAAGAAAAACGGCTAAACTTAAAAATATGCGTATTTTATTCTCCGCGGCAGCAGCGCTTTTTGTTGTAGCCGGCGCCGGAGTTTTCTATCAGACAAAGCAAACTCCTACTTTAAAGAGCAGTGTTGATTATGTACTTTCCGAAACCGTCTCCGGCTTCAATGAAAACACGGTTATCTCCGGGGAGATGGATAAAAATATTATTCAATACTGTATGAGCATAAAATAAGATTACCGGTTTTAAACGGGAACTAATTGACGGCATATCGGGTCTAAGTAGGGAAGGGTAAAACATGGCAAGAGCAGGCGTAAACAAAAGTTCTAGTTACTTCGTCAAAAACAGAGTAGATATTATAGAAACAGGGAGGAAGTTATGCGAATGAACAAGATGTTGGTCGGAGGAGCAGTATGCTTGAGTTTGATATTTTCCGGGGCACTCCTGGCAGAGGAAAGCCAGAAACCGGCAGGAGGACAGAAGGAAAGAGGTAACATGCCAAGAGAGGTAAAGACCGATTGTCCCGATTGCCAGGGTATTGTAGATCAGATAAAAGCCAAGCAGGAAGAAATAAAAAAACTGCGCGACGAAGAACAGGCAAAACTTGAAGAATTAAAAAAGAATGACCCCAAAAAATATGAAGAGCTGATGGCAAAGAGAGAGGCCGACCGGAAAGAGATGGAGGCCAAGAGAGAAAAGCAGAATGTAAAAGAAGGAGACAATGTTAAACAGAACGGCGAGAGACAGAGAGGGCAAAGGGGTCAAAGAGGGCCGTCTCCCGAGCAGCTGGAAAAGATGAAAACGGAAAATCCGGAGATGTATAAAGCCGTCATGGAAAATATGGCAAAAATGAAAGAGATAATGGAATTGCGCGCTAAATTAAAAACCTGCGAGGAAAACTGCAAAAGTAAATAAATAGGCGGAAGAAACCTTCGCCCGGGCAAACAGGCGAAGGTTTCTTTTTGTTTATTCCACCGGGAGCAAAATACCCGCAGAAAGCCGTTAAAAAAGGAAATACTATGAAATTTAATAAAATACTTATGATATTTCTTCTTCCGGTGCTAATTTTTGCGGAAGAGACAGTACTGTCCTGGGAGACTTGTGTAAAAGAAGCTTTGTCAAACAGCCCTGATCTCAAATCCGCCAAAGAAAAGATTTTTCAGGCGGAAAAAGACCTGCTGGCGTTGCAATGCGGTAATCTCCCGCAGGTAAGCGGCAGCTTAAATCAGAATAATTCCTACACACTATCTTCCGGGACCTATAGCGCGTCCAGCGGCTACAGCCTGTCCGGCAGGTACACGCTTTATGACGGGAACCAATTTGCGTTTGACACGGCCGTAACCAGAGAAAGGGTGAACGCTGCAAAATTTGCTTATGAAGCAGCCTCCGCAGGGGTAAGGTATAGCCTTAGAATCGCATTTTTAGATCTGCTTAAAACCCAGGAACTTGTTAATATCACCGGGGAGATAAAAAAAAGCAGGAAAGAAAATTACGATATGGTAAAATTAAGTTATGATGCCGGCAGCGAGCACAAGGGGTCGGTTCTCCTCGCGGAAGCCAATTTTTTACAGGCGGACTATGAGCTAACTGCGGCAAAGCGCAATCTGGAGCTGGCTTCGACAAAGCTTTTAAGACAACTGGGCAGAAAGAACGATAGCCCGGTAAAAGTTATTTCCGGGGTGGATATAAAAATTGAACAAAAAGACAAACCGGACCTGAAAAAGCTGGTGGAATCAAATCCTTCCTATAAACAAAGCCTGGCGCAAAAAAATATTGCGGAATACGGCCTTAAATCAATTCAAACAACGACAGCTCCGCAGATTTCCTTAAGCGGCGGTGCGGGAAAAAGCGCCTCTAACTTCAATTGGAGCGTACCTGATCTTTCAGCGGGAATCAGTCTGTCGCTTCTGCTTTTTGACGGGGGAAAGAACGGGGCGCAGGTGGAAAGAGCAGCCTCTGCTATTATTCAGGCGGAATTTGACCTTATTTCCTCTGCTTTTGATCTTGAGGTTGCGCTTTTTAACACCTGGATAAACCTGAAGAACTCATTGGATCTGGTGGGTGTGAGGAATAAATTCCTAGAAGCGACCAAGGCGCGTGCGGAAATAGCCGAAGTGCAATATTTAAGTGGGCTAATAGCTTTTGATAACTGGACCATTATAGAAGATGATCTTGTTAATTCAAAAAAATCACTTTTGGATGCGCAGATCAATTCTCTAAGTGCAGAGAATGCCTGGCTGAATGCTCAGGGCAAAGCTCTGGAATAAGGCAATGAATAACGAATAATAGATGATAAAAGCTAAGCACAATTTAACTTTGTACTTCGTACCTTGTACTTATGAACCTCTCCGAGCTTACGCCCGGAGTTTCGACGATTGGAATATTATCGATTGTTCATGCCAAATTCATCCCACGAGCTAACGCTCGGGGTTTTCTTTTGCATAACGTCATAAAAGACCGGAGGATTGATGAAAAAAATAATAATAATCACAGTGGTTGTCCTTTTGCTCGGTGGCGGGGCGGCGTATTATTTTTACGGGAACAAAACCGCGGCAAAAAAGAGCGAAGTCAAGATAGTGTCTCCGGTAATCGGAAAAATTGAGATACTTATTTCAACCACGGGGAATGTACAACCGAAAAACAGGGTGGAAATGAAACCTACTGTGGCCGGGCGCGTGGATAGCATTCTGGTGGAAGAAGGCGATAAGGTGAAAAAAGGACAAATCCTCGCCTGGCTGAGCTCCACGGAAAGAACTGTGGTGCTTGATGCGGCCAGGAGCCAGGGCCCCGAAGTGATAAAGCACTGGGAAGATGTTTATAAACAAACGCCGATAATAGCGCAGATAGACGGGGAAGTTATAGTAAGGAATGTCGAACCGGGGCAGTCAGTGACACAATCCACCGCAGTGCTTGTGCTTTCCGACAAGCTTGTCGTGAATGCCAAAGTGGACGAGACTGATATAGGCAAGGTAAAAGTAGGACAGGAGGCCAAGATTTCACTGGATGCCTATCCGGAGGTAAAAGAGCGGGGGACGGTTGACCATATTTCTTACGAATCCAAGCTGGTGAATAATGTTACCACCTATGATGTGGAAATAATTCCAAAAAATATTCCATCTGTTTTTCGTTCCGGCATGAGTTCAAATGTGGATATCATACAGGATAGAAAAAAGGATATATTAATTTTACCTCTTGCCGCAGTAAAGAAAGAAAGCAGTGGAAGCGGCAGAAGCGGAAAAAGTACAGACAGCAGACAGGGAAAGGGAAGCGGAGGGAGTGACAGTAGAGAAAGTAATCAAAATAAAAACAATGCGAGCATTGGCGATAGTTATGTGATGGTTAAGAAGGAAGGGGTCCTCGAGCCTGTTAAAGTAATAGTGAAGACGGGCCTCGCAGATGCAGCAAATATTGAGATAATTTCCGGGATCGGGCCGGACGATAAAATCATAATTGAATCAAAGAAATTCTCATTGTCAACCGGAGCGCCGGGGAGCAGCCCGTTTATGCCTGCAAGACCAGTGGCGGGAGCAGGCGGGGGTGGAAGGGGAAGGTAGTTTAGAGGGTTTGATGGTCGGATGGTTGGAGGTTCAGAAAGAGAAAGAGAAAGAAAGAGGATAAGCTAGCAGGAAAAGTACTACTACTAAACCTTGTTGTCTTGTATTCTGCCATTAAAGCTGGGAAATAATTTTAAACAGTGAAAGCAAAGGATAAAACCTGTGATTGAATTAAAGAATGTCAGCAAAACATACCAGATGGGCGATATAACAGTACAGGCCCTCCGGGATGTTTCACTTAAGATAGAGCAGGGGGAATTTCTTGCCATCATAGGGGCCTCGGGGTCAGGTAAGTCCACCCTTATGCACATCCTGGGATTTTTAGACCGGCCGGATACCGGGGCATATACGGTTTTTGGCGAGGATGTCGCAAAATTAAAAGATGACAAACTGGCCATCCTTAGAAGCAATGTTGCCGGCTTCGTTTTCCAGCAGTTCTTTCTTTTGCCCAGAACCTCGGCCCTGGAAAATGTTGAACTTCCTCTTATCTATGCGGGGAAAAAAGGCCTGAAAGCAAAGGCCCATGAAAAACTCGAACAGGTGGAACTTGAACAAAGGGAGAATCACACTCCCAATGAACTTTCCGGCGGGCAGCAGCAGAGGGTCGCAATAGCCAGAGCGCTGGTTAATGATCCGCTGGTTATTTTTGCGGATGAACCTACCGGAAACCTGGATTCAAAAAGCAAAGAAGAGATAATGGCTATTTTGGAAGACCTTAATAAAAAAGGCAAGACGATAGTAATGGTAACCCACGAAAAGGAAATGGCCGAGAGAGCTAAAAGAATAATAACAGTCTTTGACGGCAAAATAGTGTCAGATATTAAAAAGGTAAAGAAGATAACTCTTCCTGACGGAGAAAGAAAACTTAATGCTGCAGAACTTTTTGCCAGGAAGAAAACAAATTTTTGGTCCGCGCTTTTAATGGATCATCTTCCCCAGGCGTTAAAATCCATATTTTCCCATAAAATGCGTTCGGTTCTGTCCATGCTCGGTATTTTGATAGGCGTGGGCGCGGTAATCGCCATGCTAGCCCTGGGAAAAGGGGCGCAGCAATCCATGGAGGCCAGGCTGGCTTCTCTCGGATCAAATCTTCTTATGGTTTTACCCGGCAGCAGCAATGTCGGAGGAGTTTCTCTCGGGGCGGGCGCCGTGACCCGGTTTACCCTCAGTGACGCCGAAGCTCTGGGTAAGGCAGGCGGCAGTATAAAAGCAGTTTCGCCTACCGTAAGCGGCCGGGTGCAGGTGGTGTTTGAAAATAAAAACTGGAGTACGAGAGTTCAAGGCGTCGGAGTGCTATATTCGGAGATCCGGGCCGCCAAACCGGATTTCGGCAGATTCTTTACCGAGGAAGAAGTTAAAGCGCGCACAAAAGTTGCGGTGGTCGGTACAACGGTCGTGAGCCAGTTGTTCGGCAATACTGATCCTATAGGAAGAACCATAAAAATTAACAGGAATAATTTTAATATTATCGGAGTCCTGCCGCAGAAAGGTTCGACCGGTTTTCAGGATCAGGATGACATAGTCGTCGTGCCCGTAACTACGGCGATGTACCGACTGCTCGGTAAGGTTTATGTCGACTCTATCGATGTAGAAGCGCTAAATTTGGATGCGATGGCTGATGCTTCGGAACAGATAAGGCAGATAATTATCGCAAAGCACGATTTAAAACAGAATGAACTTGATTCTTTTCAGATAAGAAATATGGAAGACATCCAGAATACGATGAAAAGCATGACCAACACTATGAGCATGCTGCTTGGCAGTATTGCCGCGATTTCGCTTTTGGTCGGCGGTATCGGTATCATGAACATAATGTTGGTCTCGGTCACGGAAAGGACAAAAGAGATAGGGCTTAGAAAAGCAATAGGCGCCCAGGAAAAGGATATAATGCTGCAATTTTTGATAGAAGCCATAGTTATGACTTTTGGCGGCGGTATTATCGGAATAGTGGTTGGCGTATTTATCGCATTGGCCATGTCAGCATTTGCGGGCTGGACTGTTGTTGTGACTTCCTGGTCTATAATTCTTTCCACTTTATTTTCCGCGTCGATTGGTCTCATCTTCGGGCTCTTTCCGGCAAGAAAAGCCGCAAAACTCAATCCTATAGAAGCTCTTAGGTTTGAGTAAAGACGTTTCTGCTCATGCTGAGGTAGGTTTAAATGCCACCCTCAGAGATATTACTGTGTGTCCGTAAATGTCTATAAAAGTCTTTAAATGTCCGTAAAGGTAAAATAGCATTCACCCCTTTATAAACTTTTACAGACGTTTATAGACCTTTTGACCTTTTAGCTCATATTGGCCGTAAATATCCGCGTCTGCTCTTGTAAAACCTAGCCATTTAGCGTATTATAGACTGCTGTAATTTTTGGTTGAGTTTACTATATATTATGGTAAGATTACTAAATAAAAATATTAATCCGCAGAAGGGAAATTATCTGCTAAAAACTGTTTTTTAAGGAGAAATACAATGGGGAAAGAAGGAAAAAGATTAGTATTGGCAGCGGCGCTCTCTTTTGCAGTGCTGATTGCTTTTCAGATGTTTTCTCCAAAAGCGCAAAAACAAACCGTGCCTATGGCGGCCTCCGCAATAAAAGCGGAAATAACCCCTGAAGCCAGAGTTGCCGTTCCTGCCGCGCAAAAGAAAGCAGAAGAAAAAAAAGAAGTTTCGGCCGAACCCGCGCTTACCGGCGAGGAGCTGTTGTTTGATACTCCCTATGCCGTCGTAAAATTTGACACTGCCGGCGGAAAAATTACCGGCTGGGTCTTAAAAGAATACAAGGAAAACGGAAAGCCCGTAAATTTGATCTGGAATAACAAACTCAATACTTTTCCCGGCACGCTTGAGATACCCTCGCTTAAGTTCTACGACAGGGTTATTTATACCGCAAAGAAAACAGAGACCGGCGCGGAGTTTATGGTAACGGTAAAAAATGTTGTCGAGGTGAAAAAAATCTATAACTTTAAAAAAGATAATTTTGCCTGTGATATAACACTCTTTATAAAATCCCTGAATAAAGAAGTTAAAAAAATTGCGGATGCAAAATTATTTCTCGGCGCCGGTGTTAATAATCATTTCATTTACGACAGCGACGGAATACGGATTCCCGAGGAAAATTTGGGCGCTATAAAGGACAAGGTTGTTCCTTTTGCGCATATGCATTATCTTGACGAGAAACTTATTAAAAACACTTTTACCTATGACAAAAGAACTAACCCTGACGGCACTTTTGAAATGTTCTTAAAAACCGGCGCTAAGGAAACTGATAAAGGCGCGCTTTCCTGGATAGGCGTTAAAGATAAATATTATTTGTCGGCTTTTCTCTTAAAGCCGGAAGCCGGTTACAAAGGCTTCGAGCATGCGGTGCTTTATACCCCGAAGGTTAAACTTTCGGCGGCCAACGAATTAAAAGGCAACAAAGTTTATGAGGTGCCCTATATAATGCCTCTGGTTGCTCTACTGCTGCCGGAGTTTGACGGTGAAAAAGGAGCGGAGCAAAGTATCACACTCTATGAGGGCCCGCTGGTTTATGAAAATCTTAAGGCCTTTAAAGCCGGGCTGCATCGCGCTATGGAAATGGGCTGGAGCTGGTTCTCCTGGCTCGCCATCTGGATGCTCGTGGTTTTAAAATGGCTCTTTGGAATTTGTAAAAACTGGGGATTGGCTATTATTCTTCTTACTATCCTGGTTAAAGTCATTACCTGGTGGCCGACACAAAAGAGTTACATTGCGATGAAGAAAATGCAGGAAGTGCAGCCGGAAATAACCGCACTTCGCGAACGGTTTAAAGATAATCCCCAGAAACAAACCGAAGAAACAATGAAACTTTATAAGGAAAAGAAAGTAAATCCTTTAGGCGGCTGCCTGCCCATGCTTCTTCAGATCCCGATATTTGTGGCGCTTTATGCCGTTTTGGCCAATGCAATTGAACTTAGAAACGCTTCATTTCTAATATGGAAAGACCTTTCCACAAAGGATCCGTATTTTATTCTGATAGCAATTATGATAATTACGATGATAATTCAGCAGAAGATGACCCCGTCTACGGATCCGCAGCAGGCAAAAATGATGATGTGGATGATGCCGATAATGTTTGCCATATTTTTCTGGTCCCTGCCCGCAGGCGTAATTCTTTACTGGGTCGTTCAAAACATTCTTGGCATAGCCCAACAGGTAATGGTTAACAGGGGAGCTCCTGCAGCCTAAAAAGCATGAAAATATGCGTAATTACATATGTTTTATTTGGAATGCTGGTTCTACCGGCTGTGTTTTTTTCCGGAGAAAATCCGGAATCTCTGCCTTTAACCATTAGCAAAGAAACTACATCTGAAATTCCTGCCTCCGCCCCGGCTCTACCCGGAGTTTTGGATTTGGAGGAAAAAGCTAAAGCCACAGAACAGGAAGAAAAAATAAAAAAGTACTGCGAACCTCTAAAGGCTTCTGTTCTTGACGGAGATTCTGACACGGGGGAGCTGCCCGAAGCCGGCTTTTCCGTAAATATAAAAAATGAAAATCTTGAAAACCTCCTTCTTCCCGGCGAGAAAGTAAAAAAATATATTTATGCCCTCCTAAAAGAAGCAAGAAGCGGATATATTAGAGAAAGGATAGTAAGAGAGATTTATGAAGGCGTATTTGAGCCGGATGAACTTACCACTGAAACTCTTTTTTTCGTGTTAAAAGACAAAAGCTCGCAGGTCAGGTTCTTGACCGCAAAAATTCTTGGCGAGCGCGGAAGCGCAAAAACCATTCAGCATCTAAATACCCTTCTCTACGATCCTTACTCCTTAAGAAAAGATGTCTATCCTGTGCGCCAGGCCGCCCGGGAGGCAATAGAGCTCATTAAACTGCGCGAGGAAGCTGCTTTGCTTCCCGTCGAAGAGCGGGCAAAAAAATGGACACAGGTTATCAAAGACAAAGCAGCCGTCAGGCAGGATTATTTTTGCGAACAGGCGGCAAAAGAGCTTGGCCTCATTTCTTTCGAAACCGCCAAAGAACAACTCTGGCAGGAGCTTCTTACCGCCAAAGACCCGCAGGGGAAAAAAACTCTGGTTAACAATAAAATATTTGGTTACCTGCTCTTAGCCTCAGCAATGATGAAAGATGAAAGAACAATTCCGCTTATAGAAGACGCATTCAAAGAGACGTCCCTTATGCAGCTGGCAGCCCGTTCGGCGGTCGCTCTTTCCTTTGAGCAGGCGGCGAAAATGCTGTTACATGAACCGGTAAGCAGCGAAAAGGCAGAACTTCTTTTAAATCTCCTGAAAAATAGCCTGGCGCAAAATGTGATTTTAGAATTATCCGTAAACTACCCGAAAAGCCGCGGCGAAGAATTTAAGAAATATGCGTCCCTGGTTTTAAAAAAACTTTTAGTGAAAAGGGACAAGGAAGCGTATAAAGAGGCAGCAAATATTTTTTATTACGGTCAAAATGACTATGCACTTGCTCTCGAATACCTTTCACTGTATGAAAATGCTGCCGGGCGCACTGAAAGAACGACGGATGAAGCCGCGACGGAACTTTTTTCCTTATGTCTGGCCGCTGAAGGAAATTTAAAAAGGGCTCTGGAAATTTCCCCGCTTATGTCCGTTAAAGATTATCTGGTCAATCTTCGTTTTTTAAATCTGCTGGCTTTGAAAGAAACTGCTTTCAAGAAAAAAACCTTCAGAACCTGCTATTATACGGCCGGGGCCTATTTGGAGCTGAAGGCTTATTATCTGGCCGCCGGGGTATTTAAAGAACTTTTGCTCCTCGAGGATAGTTTTGATTTGCCCGCTGCCGTTATTCAAAAAAAGATTACTTTTTGTGAAGCAAAAAACAAAGAGCAGCATAAAGATATATTTACGGGTATCGAGCAGGCTGCTTTGGAACAATTGAAATTGGAGATAGTCACGGAGAAACAGGAATATAATACCGGAGAAGAAATAAAGTTAAGCCTGTTGTTAAAAAATGCCGGGACGCAGCCGGTAGCAGGGATTAATGACCGGGAAGGTAACCTTGGTTTTGACCTGGTTATTTTGAATAAAGGCCGGTTTTTAAAGAGACTAAAGAAAGATCTTTCAAAAATAGCGGAAGTAGAGGCGCTCGAGGCGGGTTTGTTTACAATAGAGCCGGGAAGCGCGCTTGCCTCAGACCTTATTGCTCTTTCTGCAAAGGAAAATGATACGGAAACCGAGCTTAGCTTGGCGGTTTCTTATGTCCCGAGCCCGGTTCTTAATGGCTATGAAAAAGGCTGGATTATGCAGCCGGTGGTCTCCAATGAACTTAAAATTAAGATTAAAAAGTAGCCTCTTATGAAAACCTTTAATGAAGATACAATAGCTGCAATATCCACCCCTGCCGGGGAAAGCGGCATTTCTATAGTCCGTCTTTCCGGAAAAGATGCCTTAAATATTGCAAAAAAAATATTTAAACCGTTAAAGGACAAAAAACTTGAAGAAGCGGCCTCCTTCTCGACTCACTTCGGTTTCATTGTGGATCCTAAAAATAAAGAAATAATAGATGAAGTAATTGTCGGCGTTATGCGCGCGCCGTCGACCTATACCAGAGAAGATATTGTAGAACTAAACTGTCACGGCGGCCCGGTTCCGGTAAGGCGTACTCTCGAACTTCTTCTTGAGGGAGGCGCAAGGCTGGCGGAACCCGGGGAGTTTACAAAAAGGGCTTTTTTAAACGGCAGAATAGACCTGGCGCAAGCGGAAGCCGTAATAGATGTTATTAAAGCCAGGACAGAAGAAGGGCTCAAAGCCGCGGTAAGCCAGCTAAAGGGGAATCTCTCAAATAAGATAAAAGAGCTGGCCGGAGCACTTACCGGCGCCTGTGTTATGATAGAGGCCAATAT
Source organism: Candidatus Firestoneibacteriota bacterium (assembly GCA_903928075.1). Taxonomy (GTDB): domain Bacteria; phylum Oederibacteriota; class D2-FULL-39-29; order D2-FULL-39-29; family D2-FULL-39-29; genus CAIYPD01. The sequence continues at coordinate 6,077 of CAIYPD010000085.1, read as the reverse complement.
TGAATTCCCGGAGGAAGAGATAGAGACGACCGACCTTAACGGTGTTAAAAAAAATCTTATTAATATTCTTAAAGAAATTAACAGGCTGGTTGCAACGGCAGAATCAGGAAAACTGCTTCGTGAGGGAGTCAAGGCGGCTATAGTGGGCCGGCCTAATGTCGGGAAGTCCTCCCTTTTAAACGAACTGCTTGAGGAAGAACGCGCCATAGTCACGCATATTCCGGGCACCACCAGGGATATCATAGAAGAAACTATAAATATCGAAGGCATTGCTTTTGTGCTTACCGACACGGCGGGAATCCGGGCCTCGAACGATTTTGTCGAAAAAAAAGGCATTGAGCGCTCGCTAAAATCTCTTGAAGAAGCCGATCTGCTTCTTGTTATGTTTGACGGGTCAACCGGTCTTTCTAAAGAAGATTATGAGATAATGAACCTGGCAGCCGGGAAAAAAGTTATCATAGTCGTAAATAAAACAGATTTAAAGCAAAAAATAGACGCAGCGAAAACATTTAAAGATAAAAAAGCAGTGAATATCTCCATAAAAAATAAGACCGGCCTATCTCAACTGAAAAAAGCTATGGTGCAGGCTGTGCGGGAAAAAAGCCCTGCCGGAAGAGAAAATATTATTATTACCAACACGAGGCACAAGCACCTGCTTCAAAAAGCAGGCGTAGCGGTGGAAAGAGCCATAGACTCTATAAAAAAAGGGATGTCCGAGGAATTTCCCGCCGTGGATATCAGGGAAGCGCTTGATCATATCGGAGAGATAACCGGCCGGGTCTCAACAGACGATATTTTGAATAAAATATTTTCAAATTTCTGCATCGGAAAGTAACCTAAATAGAAGCTTAAAATTTGAAACACGAAGCTCTAAAAAACCCAAGTAAAACATCAGAAAACAATGCCGAAAAACCCGGTATTTTCTGATTTTAAACTTGACCCGCGTATCTTTCCTATATAGAATAGACTTATGCAGTGTAAAAAAAGATGTTTTTACATGCTTACTTTGATGTTTCTTTGCGTCTCTTTGGTTTTTGCCGTCCCGCCGGGTAATTCAAAATTCACCGATGCTATCTCGGGACTTTCCTTTAAAATACCTGCCGGCTGGCAATATGTTGAAAATCAGTATCCTCCCTTATTTCTTTCGGAACCGGACAAGGAAATACAGGATTTTATAATGCTGGATAAGTATTTCCGGGACATTCCGGTAGAAGAGGCCTTTGATAAGTACTGGGAAAATATGGAGAAGCATTTTGAAGGCCTAAAACTGGTTGAAAAGAAAGAACTGCTCCAAAAAGAAAGAAAACTCATAAAGGTATTTTTCACTTACAAGAAAGAAAAAGAAGAGGAAGAAAATAAAATCCGTAAGAGAAAAAAGAAAGAAGACAGCGAAACAAAGAAAAGATATATGGTTTTTGTCAAAACCGGCAGTATTATTAATATTATAGGGCTATACAATTATGTAAAGCCGCAGGCGGAGATTGAGAAATATTTATCCGCGCTTATTAGCTCTATTTCGTTCGATACTCCTCCAAAAGTGCTTCACTCGCTTTTTTCGGCAAAAGACAGCGAAATCTACTCTCTAATTGATAAAAAGAAGTTAAGAGAGGCAAATGAAATTGCCGATAATGCATTGTTAATAAATAGGCAAGATGCGCAAATCCTTATGCTGAAAGCAGTTATTTATGCCAATATGAAGCAGGAAGAAGAGGCACTGGTCTTTATTGAAGAAGCTTTTAATCAGGGTTATTATGATATGTCGTCGGTTGTCGCCGAAAAAGCGTTTGCGGATATGATGAGCAAAGGAAAGCTAAACGGCATAATTAAAAGGAAAAAGGAACTTGTTAAAAAAGGGCGCGAAGCCCTGCTTGCCCGGGCAAAGAGAGAACTGGCAAGCTATTTTGAAATAAAAATTCCGGAAACAAATGTAATTCTTTTTACCGATATTAAGGACAACGGGGCCATCAAGGTGCTTAAAGAATCTATGGTAACAAGCGCTACCTTTGCAAAAGAGACCCTTAAGATAGTACCAAGCGAGTTTCCGATGCTCTGGATCATGTCCGCAAATAGAGAAGTTAATAAAGGACTTATAGGGACCCTTATGGGCACAAGTTCGGGATTTGAAGGTGTTTATTTAAATTCTTTCGGAATATTTGTCTCCGATCGGCTTACGGGTTATGGCACCTTTGTTCATGAATATATGCATGCGCTTCATTCCGGAGATCAGAACCTTTATTTACAAAAACACCCCCGCTGGCTCACCGAGATGCTTGCCACTACCTTTGAATCTCTCAAGTGGAATGTTGTAAAGGAAAAATTGGAGGTGGATTATAAAAGCGGCCGGCTTGATACTATTTGCGAAAGAATCCGGACGGGCAAGCATGTAGGGTTTGATAAATTAATTTCCGGGAACGACGGCTGGACAGAAGGAATAGATATTGAGGTCTTCTATGCAGCTGTGCGCTACCTTGGGCTTTATCTTTACAAAAAAGAATTACTCGGGGAATTTTATAAAGAATATAAAAAGACTTACGAAAAAGACAGAACAGGAAAAACTGCCCTGGAGACGGTTACAGGAAAAAAACTGGATCTTTTAGAAAAGGAATGGGAAGGCTGGACAGTGCAAATATTTACCGACAATCCATAAATTACGAAACCTGAAGCACAAAAAACTGGGAACATTTGACCTTTTCGTAACTTAAGTACAGCCGTAGATCTCCTGAATTTCGGCAATACAATCTTTCTCTTTACAATGCGGGTCAATTTTGGTAAAACAAGCCTTGCCAAAGATATCCACATTAATAAATTAGAAGAAAAATTTATATTTTACTAAGTCATTATGATGCAAAGTGTACGCCGACAGAATATTTGATAAAATGTGGATAAGATGTATATAACAATATGTTTCTGATAGGCATATAGTTGCACCACATACTAAATGCCAACTGTGATGAAAATCGAAAAAGCGTTTAAACACAAAGAGTTATATTGCTGTTGAATATTTATCAACATAGTTAATAACAATCAAAATAAAGTTATAAGAGGATGTGGATAAGTTGTGGATAAAAATATGAAAAATGAGCATTTACTTAAATATGAAAAAATATATGATGTAATAGTGGTTGGAGCAGGGCACGCCGGGGCTGAAGCAGCACTTGCAGTGGCGCGACTAGGCTTAAAAGCTCTCCTATTTACTATAAATCTTGATAACATAGCCCAAATGTCATGCAATCCTGCTATTGGCGGCCTTGCTAAGGGACATCTTGTAAAAGAAATTGACGCTCTTGGCGGGGAAATGGGAAGAGTTACTGACAAATCAGGTATTCAATTCAGGATGCTAAACACAAAAAAGGGCCCCGCGGTTCATTCTCTTCGCGCTCAATGCGACAAGAAGATATATCAAAACGAAATGAAGCGGGTGCTGGAAGAACAGGAAGGCCTGGATGTTAAACAGGGCATAATCGAAAAAATTCTTGTAAAAAATAATACGGCCTACGGGGTTGTTACGCATATGGGTATGGCGTATATTGCAAAAGCAGTAATTATCACTCCGGGGACATTTCTTAACGGACTTATCCACATTGGCGAAGCTTCTTTCCCGGGGGGCAGAAACGGCGAACTTTCGGCTGAAAAACTATCTTTTTGCCTCAAAGAACTCGGTTTTGAGATAGGCAGGCTTAAAACAGGCACCAATCCCCGTGTAAATAGAAATACAATAGATTTTTCAAAAACAAAACCGGTTGCGGGTGATGATGTTTTAATCCCTTTTTCCGCTGATACCGATGAATTAAAAATGCCGCAGATTGCGTGTTTTATGGTTTATACAAATGAAGATACAAACGAGATAATTAGAAAAAATATTCACCGTTCTCCACTTTATGCGGGAAAGATAAAAGGTGTCGGCCCCAGGTACTGTCCTTCTATTGAAGATAAAGTAATTCGCTTTCCGGAAAAAACAAGGCATCAGATATTTATCGAGCCGGAGGGATTAAATACACTTGAAATGTATTTAAACGGTCTTTCATCCAGCCTGCCCGAGGATGTCCAGCTCCAATTTTTACGCAGTATCCCGGCAATGAAGAATGTTGAGATAATGCGGCCGGCCTATGCTATAGAATATGATTACTGCCCGCCCTATCAACTCAAACATACGCTTGAGACAAAAAAAATAGCAAATTTATATTTTGCCGGCCAGATAAATGGAACTTCCGGTTACGAAGAAGCTGCGGCCCAGGGCTTGATTGCAGGGATAAACGCGGCACTTAAAGTGAAAAATGCCCCCGAATTTATTTTAACCCGCTTTGACGCTTATATTGGTGTACTGATAGACGACCTTGTCACCAAGGGCACTGCCGAACCCTATAGGATGTTTACCTCCAGGGCGGAATACAGGCTTCTCTTAAGACAGGACAATGCGGATCTCCGGCTTACCGAAAAAGCAAAAGATTTGGGACTTATCACAGGCGAGCGTTTTAAAAAATATTCGGAAAAGAAATTATTAATTGCCGAAAAACTGAAAGAGTTGAAGAAAACTTTTATTTTCCCGGACGAAGCCGGCGCAAAGTTTTTTAAAGAAAATAAATCTTCAAAAAAATTGGAAAAAATCTCTCTCGCGGAAGTTCTGAAGCGCCCCGAAATAAAATATGGCGATTTCGAAAAGATATTACAGGATAAGGATAAAATGACGAACAGGGTATACCGGGAAGCGGTAGAGCAGGCTGAGATCCAAATTAAATACGAAGGTTATATTTCAAGGCAGGTAAAACAAATAGAAAAAGCGGTAAAAAACGAGGATGTAAAAATTCCCCCGGAAATAAACTATAAGAAAGTTCACGGACTTTCTGCCGAGGCTGTTGAAAAATTCTCAAAAATAAAACCGGAATCCCTCGGACAGGCTCAGCGGATCTCGGGTATTGCGCCCACGGATGTTAGCGCGGTAATGATTTACCTCAAAAAAATATACTACTTGAAAGAAGAAAAATAATAGGTTGTCATTGAAAAAATTGGAGTAATTTGCTACAATATTTCCGTGGCGCTAAAATTTAATTTTCAAAAATATTTTCTCGAATTAAACCTGGAGCTTCCTCCCAAGAAAATTCAAGACATTGAAGTTTATATCAACGAAATCAATTCATGGAATAGAAAAGCCGATCTTACTTCAATAGAAGGTAACGAAAATATTTTCATAAACCTATTTATTGATGCCTTTACACTCGCACCTTACATAAAAAATGGAACTAAAATAATAGATATTGGAACAGGCGGGGGTTTTCCGGGTCTGGCATTAAAATTATTATTTCGGGATATAAATCTTACTTTGATAGATTCATCATCAAAAAAGTGCCTATTTTTAAAGCATATCAGTGAGCTTTTACAATTTGAAAATGTAGAGGTACTCTGGAAGCGGGCAGAAGATTTGGGAAAAGATATTTCATATAGAGAGAAATATGATTTTGCTTGCTGCAGGGCAGTTTCAACTTTGAGTGCGATTTCTGAATTATGCCTCCCGTTTGTAAAAGTAGGGGGTAAATTTATTGCCTCGAAAGGTAAGGACCTTAATGAAATAAAAGAGACAGAGCCTGTAATTGCACTTCTTGGCGGTGTGATTGAAAAAATAGAAAAAATTAAATATCCTTTTTTTAACGAAGAAAAAAATATTGTTATCATTCATAAAAATAATCCCACCCCGGGAAAATATCCCAGAAGAACCGGAATACCTCAGAAAAGGCCTTTAAAAATATAGCTAAGCGGCATTTTCTCTAAAATACTTTAAAGAGTGGATGTTTCACGTGAAACATTTAATATAATTCTTGACATAATTTAACCTTTGATGTAGAATCTTTCAGTATAAAATATTTGTTTAGGAAAAAAATGGGAAAAGTAATAGCGATTGCAAATCAAAAAGGCGGTGTAGGCAAGACTACCACTGCTGTGAATCTTGCGTCTTCTATTGGCGCCATGGAGAAAAAAACTCTCCTTATAGATATGGATCCTCAGGGCAATGCAACAAGTGGTCTTGGCGTAAACCCGTATACGGTTGAAGCAAGCGTTTATGATTGTTTAATAAACGGAAAGGC
>CAIYPD010000084.1 GCA_903928075.1 Candidatus Firestoneibacteriota bacterium | reverse complement strand
TAACTATTCAAAGAACCGCAGAATCACATCGGCAAAAAGCTTGTGGCCGGACTTCCCCGGATGATTTATGCCGTTGTGCAATTGGGAAAAAGGCGGGATGCCGCGCGACACCTGATTTTGCCACTCGCTGTCGCAGTCAGCAGTCCCGATATTCTCTTCTTTGGCTAAATCAAGCTCTGCCTTTACATACTCCGGCCAGCGCTCCGCCACTTTATTTTTGAGCCGGGCGCTCTGATGCATAGTTACCACCAGGAGTACCTCCGCATTCGCGGCTTTGGCTGTTTTTATCATAGCCCTTAGATCTTCCTTGAATTTTGCCGGAGGATTGTTCGGTTTACCGCCTATGGAGCCGCCTGCGTCGTTACCGCCGAAGGAAATAACTACAAGGTCAGGTTTTTTAGGAAGGACGGTCTTCTTAAGCATCTCCACGCCGTAACCTGTAGTCGTACCGCCCTGGAATGCCGGAATGGGAGTGATATTTGCTTTGGGAAATAATTTTCTCAGGCCCGTTACGACCCGGCTCGGATAGCCGAGATTCTTTTCGGTCCAAAGATTATCCCACCAGGCCGGGGCCTCTGCTCCCACGGTAATGCTGTCGCCGATGAAAGCTATCTTAAATTCCCCGCCTGCTTTAAGTTTCTTAATACTTTTTTCCAGAGCCGGTTTGTTAACGGGAGCAACCGGAGGAAGAGTTTTTATCGGAAATATCTCGTAAGGCGTTATAGCGTAAGAGCCGGCATCCTGAAGGACGCCGTCATAGCAGGGATTGTCAGTTACCTTCCAGCCCGCTATATAGATACCGGCAAGACCGATACAACCTTCATCAGGTTCAGGAAGTTCAGGGCAAACTATAAGCGGTTTACCTTTTTTGACCTTAACTACACCGTCAGAACCCGCCTGGACAAGATCTAACCTCTGCGCGGCGTATTTGCAGGAGACCTTCAGATCTGCTTCCCATTCCTTGCCCAACCCGCCGTTTAGATTGGCTATATGCCCCCAATCTGACTGATATTTGTACTCCTCGTTCATCTTATAGTTCTTACTGCCGTCGGCACTGGTGACCACGATCGATTCGGGAAGCACAGAACGGTAAAGGGACCCAAGAATCAAAGTCCCCTCCTCATCGGTTTTGGGATACAAACTTATGTAGTTTATTTTTTTATCCTGGCTATATCCCGGCCAGCAATCCCACGGTTCATACCAGGAGGCATAGTTTCGAGGTGCCTTAGCGTCAACATTAAAATCGCGTATCTCAGGAGCATCAAATTTTAGCTGAACCGCTTTTATCTCTACGGTTTTGCCTCCGGGAAAGTCCACACTGCCGGCCTCAACACTTATAGCCATCCCTACAGGGTTAACCGGCAGAATCCTGATCCCGGCCAAACCGGGTACGGTCAGCAATAATAATCCGAAAAAACATTTTAACAAACTTATTGGATTTAGTACTACTTTTTTCGCATTAGCCATTACTTCCTCCTGAATTCTATTTAACCTTTTACCTATCCTATTTCGGCAAAATTCGTATTTCAATATTAAAATCAATCATAGTCCCGGCTGAAAAGCCTGCGGAAACCTAGACAAAATGTGAAAATAGGCCAAATCTCGTTTTTGATAGTTTCTTTTTTTAATCAGACCTTCCCAACTCATTGTATTGCTCCTTTAAACTTCCGGGAAACTCTTTCGGCTTAATTATACAACCAAGACACGGGAAAATACTATACTCAAACAGCAATATCTAGGCAGTATTGCCGTTTAAACAAATAGACGCTCTCTCGAGAAAGAGAGCCTCCTCTTTGCTCTATTTTCCTCTTTACTTCACTGCAGCCCTGAGTTTTTTGATGAGAGCATCAAGTTTTGCTTTCTCATCTTTTTCCAGATTCAGCTCACTGATAAAATCATAGCCGGTATTAACTTTTTTTCTATTTTTTAGAAGTTCTTTCGTATCCTTTTTGGTTATTTCAGCCGCAGCACAGATTAAAAGGACATCGTCCTTTTTTATACCTGAAACACTCAAAAGCTCAGAAACAACATCTTTAGAAATCCCTGTATTTCCGGATATAACATCGGAATAATCAGCGCCACCTGCATTTGCTGAAGTCCCGCCTGTGGATGCGCTTGCTGAAGTCCCGCCTCCGAGCCGCGCTTCAACTTCTCCCGCCAGAACATAAAGCTTCTTTTCCCGATCCTGCCAGCCGATTATGTACTGTGCCGTACCTTTTGCAGCCTCATCACTGCGCAGCTTCTGGGCCTCTCCCGTCCAATAGTTACCCATCTTTTTTATTCCGGTTCTTTCAAGTGTCAACCATATTCCCTCATGCGGATCCCGTCCTCCGTTGTTGGCCACTCCGACAGCTTTTAAGTCTTCTTCATTGCTCCAGTAGGTTTTCCACATAGCACGATGATGTTCGTCCAGGGCCGCCTGGCACCTTTTGGCGAGCTCTGCGCCAATCTTTGCTTTTTTGCTTCCGTCCATAAGGACAGATTCAAGGAAAATCCTTGCCTCACAAATCTCTACACCTTCTTTAAGCTGTTCGAGCCTGGCTGTCCCCAAAGCACCGTCAGGTCCCGGAGCCAGGAACCAGTCAGAGATATCCAGGTTGCGCCAGTTATTTTCCGGGTAACGCGAAAATACCTGGCCCCCTCTCGCTCCATTCTTGTTTTTTACCGCATACCAAAATTCTGCTGAAAGCCGGCCTAGACCCCTTTGTCCTCCGGTGATACTAAAGGCCATTTGCTCGCGTATCTGTGGCGCCGTAAGAGAGTTCATTACATATCTCTCATAAGTTGTTAAAAGAGCCGGGCAATTCCAGCCGTATAACCGTCCTTTATCCGGATTAACATTGTAAACGCAGTCGTACACGAAGGCGGCATAGCCGATATCAGATATCTTGTACAAACCTTTGGCTCCTATCATAACATCTTTCTGAGAGCCGGCATGCCCGTGGATTGCCCACGGTATCCCGCCTGACACATCTTTCCAGAAGGTCACTTCCTCTTTTGTGGGCCAGAGGTCAGGCATAAGACCAAGCATCATGTTGTTTTTTTCCAGACCCCGGGCTTTCATCCTCTTAAGCACCTCAGCAAACATAGGCTGCCAGAGCGCCTTGCTCGCAGGATCCTCATAACGAGGGAGGATTATCATACTTTCTTTTTTTGTCGCCGGGTCAAATGCGGTAACGCGCGGTCCCTTTCCAAGTAATGCTTGACGATTTTCTTTGATTGATTTTCCTCCATCACTTGCATATGTATTTAGACCTCTTTCCAATGACTTCATATTCATGCAGATATCCCAAACGTAGAAAATGACCTGCCTGGGTTTGCCCAGATTTTTCTCGGCCGAATCCATATATTTATCCAGGACACTGTAGTCGTAGTCGTATCTACCCCCGCCTTTATCTATCCACTTAACCATTGACTGTTCATTTCCGAAGTTCGTCCCGCAGATAAGAGGGATATACACAACACGGGTACCGGTAGGACTCAATAACTGAAAGGACCGGTCTATAAGCTTCCAGTGCTTTTCTGACCAAAGAGGTACATTATATTCTACGGCAAGTGAATCCGGAGACTGGACAAAGTCCAGAAAAGTCCGGTAATCCTGAGTATCAGGAAGGGTCCAGTCAAGAACCTCCAGATTTATCTTTACATATTTGGAGAGGACTGAAATCTCGCCGGTATAAATCCCGGGCTTTGCGTCTTTGGGTATTTTTACGGTTATCCAAACAGGAAAGATATTCTTATATCTTTCGGACCCTGTCGTTTCCGAAGGAGTTTCCATAAGTATATCCGCGCCCGTAGGCGACCTGCCGCCATGATTGTCCCAAAATTTCCCGTAACGAATCTGCACATTCTGCGCAGGAATGGCTCCGTCTTTTCCCTTTAGCAGACTCACCGTAGCTTTTAAACCTTTAATGCTGCCGCTGGTAGTTTCTACAATAATTTTGCCCGAGAAAGTGCCGTTTCTGGGTCCGGCCAGGTTAATTGGTTTTAATTCTTTAACCGCCTTTGGAGACAATTCATCTTTAACAATATCACAGGTCCAGACAGTCTCCTCCGCAGCCAATGTGCCGGAAAAAAACACGGTGCTCCATACTGCAAATACTGCTACAATTGCCCATATTGCTCTTTTCATCTTTAACTGAATTGCCTTTTTCATTATCTTCCTCCAATAAATTTTGTACCTTGTATTTTTTCATACATCACCAACTCGCTCGTATTCGCCGCATCAAGTTCAACCGGGATACCATGAAGCAGTATCTCCTGACCGGACATATTTAAAACCTGACTATTGTTGTCGAGTGTGACTTTATATATAGAAACCGCATCTACACCGCGAAGACGCAGTTTGTACTCAGATCTACCATTGGTCAATTTGAAAACTCCGGCATAGCCTCTGCTCTTATCCTCTGCACCGTACTCCAGCACACACCACTCGGCCGGAGTATAGAGCCCGATATCCGGTGTGTGATGATAGACTGTGGGTTTGCCTGCAAGAATAGGCGCGGTAAAATCTTTTGCCAGTTTGATATACCGTTTGGTCTTCTGGAAATACGGTGTCGTCCTGTCTGCATACTGACCGCCAAAGCCGACAAATATCGGCTGGGCGAACAAAGTGACGCGCAGGTGCGAATCCAGATCGACCTTCTGGTGGGCGTTTTGCATATGATTATGGTAATAACAGAGTGCTTCCGGAGGAAGAAACCGCGTCAGTCCGTTTATCGTGCGGATGCTTCGCGGGAACATAGAAAAGTCCGACTCGCAGGCATAATGAAAGCGGGACATTATACCAAGGTCGTTCCTTCCTCCGCCGGCCGCGCAGCATTCAAGAGCGACCTCAGGCATCTCGCGCCTGACCTGGTCGAAGGTTTTGTAGAGCATTTCGTAATGCCGCCAGTTTTCACTCTCGCTGAAACCGTTCTTGTTGTGTTGTCCGCCTTCACTGACGATAACATTGTAATCTATCTTAAAGAAATCCAATTTATGTTCCCGTATAACCCTGACCACTTCCTTTTGGAAAAATGCCGCCGCCTCAGGATTTGCAAGATCCAAAACATGATTCGTATAAGGCGCCTCTTGTTTAGGAGAAACCTCACGGCCATTATCGGTGCGAAGCAGCCACTCAGGATGTTCTTTCATAAGTTTGCTTTTTGGGCCAACTGACTCAGGCTCCATCCAGAGGCCAAACAGCATTCCTTTCTTATGGCAAAGGTCCCTACAGGCTTTTAATCCTCCCGGCAGCCATTTGCCTTCCCACCAATCGCCGCGGTTATTCCACCAACTGCCAAACTCATCCCCGTACCAGCCGGCGTCCACCATAAAAGCCTCTGCCCCGACTTCGGCGGCAATCTCAATTTCCTTATGTATCCATTTTCCGGGTTCCTCTACCACACGGCCGGTAACGCTATACATCTCTTTACCTTTAGGCCTCGAAGGAATTACCGAAGCACGGAGATGCCCGTGCCAGGCGGCCACCGCTTCAGCTTCGCCGCAATGCAATATGCCGAGGTGCGTTTCAGGTGTTTTTAGAGTCTCACCCGGGTCAAGAACACGCTGAGGAGCGGACCCATTCGGCCCCATACTAAATCCGAGGCTTACGCCCCGGCTCGGTTCGTTGGAAAGATCCCGGTAAGGGTCATTCCAGAACTCGGCATACCAGTTACCTGACCAGGCCAGGGATATTATCGCAGTCTCGCCGGTCATGTTATTCTTTAATACAACGAACGGATTTCCGAAGCCACTGCGTCCGTTGGCGCCTTCAATGCGTCTTGTGCCTTTCGGCAGGTCTTCCCAGAGAAAATTACCTTCGGAGCCCTGGCAAACGCTTTCGAAAGAACCAAGCGAGAAGGGCTTCTTTTTTTCCTGCGGCATTTCGCCCCAGTGCCCCTGAGGGTTCCAGCTCCAAAGCAGACCTGACCACGGGCTTACACGGGAAAGTGAAGCGGCCGCCTTTCCGGTGTTTGTAATCTCCAGGTGCCGCGAATAAAACGGCGTACCGTCCATGCGTGTAATTATCTTAACTTTAACCGGCCTGACAGTATGGCGAAGTTCCACCACCGCCTCTCTCGTCCCTCTTTCACCTTTCCGTTCCGTTGCGCTCACCCATTCCCAACCGTTGCGCAGGTCCTGCCCGTCAATTTCCAGTTCAAAGGTATGGAGCGGAAACTCAACGGTCTTAAGCCCGGGAAGGTCAGAGGTGATATTCTCCCTCTGCACCTGTCCGCTCGCCGAACGATAGAGTCCTATCCAGCGGGTATCCTGCAGCGCTTCTTCGCAGACGCTGGTCGCGGATACATAGCGCGCCGCGGGGCGGTCCTTGGATTTATAAAAAGCTATTTCCGTGTTCTCTGTTTTTGCGGACGCTTTAGAAGTTTTCTTTGCCATTGTCTTTCTCCTTTTAATTTTACAAATTAAATTTTGCTTAAATCAATATTGTTACTCTTTCCAAAAACCCCTTCGTTTTGCTTCATGCAGGTGTCTTTCCGGATCTTCAACCACTGACCGGAGTAACTTCGAATAGTAGGTGTAGTTCAAAAGCGAAACATCCGGCGGCACCAGGTGGTCCACCTGCGGGAAATACCCGCCCTGCATGCAAAGCCAGGGAACCTTAGAAAGTATTTCACGGTCAATCTCATCCTTACCTTTGGCCAGCGCCCGTTTGTCTATACCCCACTGCATGATCAGGTCTTTGCCGTATTTCCGGCGCGTGGCTATGGCATCACAGCCCGCCGCGACTTCAAAGGGGCGCAGGCCGTTTACACCTGCTTCCAACCAAAGAGGGATCAACACATCGTTGTTGCCGTCACTGTCAACGATGATGTGTTTTACACCGTTTTTGCGAAGCAGATTTGTAACACGCTTAAGCGGCTTCAGGCAAAAATCCCGATAGGTAGAAGGAGAACAAAGAGGCCCGGCTTTTCCGGCCATATCTTCCCAGATATATGCAAAATCAAATTGTACGGCATTAAGAACCGGGGTAAGTGTTTGCACCGCCCACTCTGCAATGTGCTCACACATCTCATGGACCAGGTCCGGGTCATCATAGAACATCATGGAAAGCCGTTCGACTCCCATCCAGCAGCGCGGCCAACCGTAAAGAGAAGCAGCCCAGAGCCCGAGCGGGTAATCACGGGTCCTTACCTTTTCGGCATAACTCTTCAATTCTTCGCCCTGCAGCGTCCATCCCGGTGTATGCCAATCCCGCCGCGGCTTGATGATCTTCTCCCAATCCTCGCGATTTTTTACGGGATACTCGACAAATTGAGGCATTGATTGCATCGGATTATTTTTGAACAACTTGACCGTATTCCCTGCTTCTTCAAAAATGATCTGATGTTCATCGGCTTCAGACAATATCTTTCGTTCAAGCGGAGGCAGGAGCAGGGGTGTCCCGTGATCGGTGTGAAACGGATGATCATAGCCAAGCTCGGTGTCAGTCCCAAAATGTTCCGCCAGGTTTTCGGCTTTCAGGCCTTCATTTCTCCAGCGCACGAGAGTTTCATCCCAGGGTATTGGCTGAATAAGAAAAGCGCGGTCCACAGTCCGAAACTCAGCCGTTGCAAGATACCGTTCACGCCCGGAAATCGTTTTAATTGATTCTTTCAGTTCCATATCAAGCTTCCCCTTTCTCGCTTTTCGAATCATTATACAATACTTTCAGTGCTATTTACTTCCATATATATGCGGTACTGATAGAAGTATACTTCATACGGCGGTAACTACTACTTTGATTTTAAGCTGTTCCGAAAGTTTCTTATCCGGTTTTACCGTGTTATTGTACCGCGACATCAGCCTAACACCCTCTTTCGTATCTTTAAACTTTCCTGCGCCTACTCCGGCCAGGATAGCCGCGCCAAGACAGCTTGCTTCGGAGGTATGAAGTATTTGTAATTTTTTATTCACGGCCGAGGCCCGAAGAATTAAACCCAATTTTGAATTGGTACCGCCGCCGGAAATAACTATCTCTTTAAAATTTTTGTCCAGCCTTTCCAGTAACCCCGCATTCAAGGCAACCTCCTTTGAGATTCCTTCAAGGATGCCGCGGTAGATAGAGGCTCTGGAGGTATAAGGCCGTATACCCGCTATCATTGCTGTGGCTTTCGGGTTCCATTTTGGATTTAAAGCTCCCACTATATGGGGAACAATATTCAAGCCGGAGGCACCTTTCTCTGCTTCACTTTCTAATTCTGCCAATAAAATTTTTATCTTCGAAGGGTCCTTTACTTCACAGATATTTTCGGTGAACCAGCGCATCATAAGGCCCGAGCCAAAAAATGCGAGAGTGATATATTGGCCCGGAACTACATGACAGTAACTATTAAGATATGAAGCCCGCGCATGCGCTTCCAGATGCGGTTTTGCACTGCTTATACTCAGGCACTCATAAGTTCCCGCAGAATCACCGGCAACTCCGCCTTTTATAATTCCCATTCCCAAAGCCGCGCAGGCCTGGTCATGCCCGCCTACAACAACCGCCGTGCCTTTTTTGAGTCCGAGTAACTTCGCGTATTTCAAAGACAAAAAGCCCGCTACCGTTCCTGCCGGCCGGACAACCGACAAAGCCCCCGGCTCCAGCTCCCCGCACAAACTCTCTGACCATTTTCTTGCATTTATATCAAAAAGCTGGGTCCTTGAAGCCAGCGACGGATCAATAACTGAAAATAGCCCCAGCTTTCCGAGGATAAAATCTCCCACCGCCAGATACCGCTTCGCTTTTTTTAAAATATGCGGCTGATATTTTTTCAGCCATCTTAGTTTGGCAAGAGGGAACATGGCATGCGGCGGTGCGCCGGAGAGCTTATATATCTTTTCAAACCCAAATTTTAAAGTCAGCTCTCGGCTCTCCTTTGCCGCACGGTTATCGGAATTCATTATCGCATCCGCAATAGGTTCACCTTTCCCGTCTGCGAGAATAAGCGTTTCTCCATGTGAAGATACGGCCAGGCCGTCTATTTCCAAAGATTTTATCTGCCCGGCAACGGAATTTACTACGGAAACAAAGGCTTTCCACATCGCCTCCGCAGAAAGTTCGACAAAACCTTCCTTCGTGAAGTTTACTTTGTACGCCGCAGAAGCGGAAGCAATTACCTTTCCGCGTTCATTAAAAACTACGCCTTTTATGCCGCTGCTGCCTATATCAACCCCGAGTAATCCCATAGTTTGTCTCCGGAAATGTTAGTTGTTTTTCAGCATAATCTTAAAAAATGGTTCTTTCCTTGCTTCTATGAAAGCAAATACTTTCTGGATCTCTTCCAGTTTAAACTCATGCGTTTTCAGGCCTTTTGTACTTACCTTCCCTTCAGACATCAGGCGTATCATATGCCTGAAATCCTCAGGCACATACATGGTCGTCCCGTAAAGGGTCAATTCGTGCTGAACAAATTCCGGCAGGTGGGGAAGATTATATTCTCTTCTCAAAACTCCCACCATCACGATATCCGTCCCGCGTCTGGCCAGGCGCAGGATTTCATCAAGAACAACTCCTTCCATACCCACGCAATCAAAAAATACATCTATTTCTTTTATCGAGGTTCCGATTCTCTTTAAAGCGTTTTCAAGTTTAGTTTTTTTAATATTCAGCGCCGCTGTCACTTTAAACTTCTTCACAAGGTTAAGCCGCCACTCATCCGTGTCCGCGATAAAGACTTTTTTTGCGCCGAGGGCTTTGGCTGCTTGCACGGCAAAAGCCCCGATGGGTCCCGCGCCGACAACCAGAACATTCTTTCCTTTCAGAGACCCGACCCGCTTTACCGCGTGAAGAGCCACACACGCCGGCTCAAGCAGGGCTGCATCTTCGAAACTCATATTTTTAGAAATAGGCACCACCATTTCAGCCGGTACACTTATATACTCCGCATACGCGCCGTGCGCTTCGGCCCCCATACAGCGGAGAGATTCACAGAAATTATATACCTTTTTTTTACAGGCCGGGCACTTTCCGCAAACACGGTGGGGTATTACCGCGACCCTCGTGCCTATCTTTGGCTTCTTTACGCCTTTACCATGGGCCTCTACAACACCCGAGAACTCATGGCCCATAACAAGCGGCCTTATCGCCCAGGGATGTTTACCGTGAAATATAGTAAGGTCCGAACCGCAGATAAAACAGCGCATAACCTTAATAAGTATTTCTCCGGGCAAAGCCCCGGCTTTGGGAATATCTTTTACCGCTATTTTTCTTATATCAGTCATCAATGCTATTTTCATTCTCTAACTCCGGTTTCAGGATTTAAAACAATTAATACCAATAAAGTAACAGGCCATTTCCAGAGCCGCAGCTACCTTCGGATTATGAATAAGGCAACCATGATGAACGGTACCGCTGTCTATCAGTTTCTGCTCAAAGTCACCTACATCTTTGACTTTTACCCAGCCGTAGGCGCCGCGTATTGCCGGTTCGATGTCGATAATTTCTCCCGAGCCGATAAACATATTGAATTCACCGTCATATTCAACCAGCCGCGCGCAGGTCACCGGGCCGGATTTAAGTTTAAACTCAAGCGTGCCGAAACAATTCGGGTCCCACTGTATCATCCGTTCATTTCTTCCGAGAACCGGCTGGCAGCAGTTCTTGTCCTTCAGACAGGGCGCCGCGTTACCGCAGTGCCAGGCCAGCCAGACATTCGGTTCCGTCGGGTGCAAGTCAGTCCAGTCAATAAAGTCGGGAACATTTTTCCTGAGTGCGGCGTTATACATCAGCCACATAGTCAAACCGCCCATTATGTCCACCTCGCAAGCGGTAATAATCCCCTGCTCGTTCAATCTTCCAAAGGTTGAACAGGAAGAAATATGTAACCGGGCCTGAACTCTCGTCCAGCAACTAACCGCGACCGCCCGAAGATCAAATTCCTTCACAAGTTTCTTTATCGACAGTTCATATTTAGCTATATTCGTTAGCGCTTCGGCCGTTTTATCTACCATCTTAACATCCCGGGAAATTTCCTTTATAAGTTCTTTTACCGCCGGGTCATTATCTTTCATATTTTCCACATAGGAAAAGAGCAGGTCCTGTTCTATCGGCACCACCATCTGGCCAAACCTGCACTGGAGCAGTTGTTCGTTTACAACCTGGCTTTCGAAAAGATCCGGCCTTGTGCCTATCTGCCCTATCCGGATATTCTTAAAGGTGCTCATCGCGTTCACCGCCATGATAAAGGTTTCAGCCTGTTCCTTGAATGCCTCCTCTTCCGGGTTACAGGTTAATATATGCTTAAACTTAAAACCGCGGCGCCTCAAAGCCGAGGTGGTCATAAACTGGCCGCACCAGGTATCTGTCGTGCGGTGCCCGCCCAAAGGACCCGGTTCTATCGGTCCGCTCCTCGTACAAAAATGCAGTATGGGTATATCTTTTTGTAGGCCGTTAAGCACTGTCGAGACGGCAACCTCCATCCCGAAGGTCATATTGCCTATTATAAGCCCCCGGATATCGTTTTTCTTGAAAAACTCCAGGGTCTTCTTCGCCGCTTCAATATTACTGACACAGCCGTCTCCGGTAAGTTTCACCGAAGGAACGACCAGGTCTATCCCCGGAATAGTTTCCAAGACCTTTACACAGCGGTCTCTCATTTTTGTCGCCCATTTACTCCCGTCCGCCAGCGGTCCGTCCCAGGATTCCCAGTTGGAAGGTATAAAACCAATCTTAGTTTTCAGCATATAACACTCCTTTTGATCAAGATTTCACTGATACAAACAATAAGCGACAAGAATACAAGCTAACAAGATTAAAACTCTATGCTTTTTGATAATATCCTTAAAAGATTTTAGACCTTACAAACTTTACAAACCTTATGAACGTTACAAACTTTTTTATCTATACTTCCCCGCCGCCTCATACATCGCAATAATATTTTCTGTCGGCGTATCTTCCTGAATATTATGCGAAGGCGCGAAAACATAACCACCGTTTTTACCCAGTGTCTTCATAAGTTCTTTAACCGCCGCATCTATCTCCGCTTTTGTCCCTTTCGGAAGCAGGTACTGTTCATCCAGCCCGCCCCAGAAAATCAGCCTGTCGCCAAACATTGCTTTAAGTTTTTCCGGTACCATGCCTGTGGCTCTTGTCTGCACCGGGTTTAAAATATCCACACCGGCACTTATCAAATCTTCAATAAGCGGAACTATAGCCCCGCAGCAGTGTAGAAGTATTTTTGCGTCTGTACGCTCATGGATGAACTTAAATATTTTTTTATGGTAAGGTTTTATCACCTCTCTATATGTATCAGGGGACATTTGCGGCCGGTCCTGCATCCCGAGGTCATCGGCGTAACCTATGATCTGGACATATTTACCAACCTCCGCAAGATAATTTTCAAAATACTTTTTTTGGAGTTCAAATAACCTGTCGTATAAAGCCGTCACAAAATCCCGGTCTATCAGAAGGTCACAGGCAAGCTGCTCATACCCCCTGAGCTTTTGCGAGGTTTCATAAAAACCGGGCACGCCAAAATCGGCGACCAGAGCATAAGGGCTATTCTCATAAAGTTCCCTTGCTTTATCTTTTATTCCACGGTAAAGCCCGGAATCGTCTGGGTCAGGCAGAAGCATGGAATCCAAATCAGCGACTCCGGCGTCTTTTAAAGGGTTACTTGTGACATCAAAATATTCATGCGGTAACGCTTTTTTAAGTTTTATCCCGAAACCATTGACATAGCAATTATCAACTATCTTAGGGATTCCGCTATTTAAAGAGACCCTTCTGAAATCGGACTCAAATTTTAGTTTTAACTTCTCACACGGCTCAACCGTCCCCATGGAATAATCAATTATCGGGTCGTGGTTGTCTTCTATATTATAATGCTTCTTGATTTTTTTATGGGCGTGATAATCAAGGCAGGTTACCACCGTCCCGCCAAAATCAACAGGCACCTTGTCCGGCTCCTTATGACTAAAAGCCCTGATAACCCTTTCCCTGGACTTCATTTCTACTCCTTGAAACAGCTAACAATAATACAAGACAACAAGACGATAAGATTAGTACTTTGTGCTTCTCAACAATATCCTTCAAAGATTTTAGACCTTACAAACTTTACGAACATTATGAACATCCTTTCTTTTTCTCCTTTATCTTTTCCACCAACCGTTCAACATCCAGCCCGGCTGCCCTATATAAATCTTCCGGTGTTCCTGATTTTCCGTATTCCCTTACTCCCAACCTGACAAATGTGCAATTCAGTTTTTCTTCAGCCAAATAACATCCTATAGCCGCGCCTACGCCGTTATTAACATTATGGTCTTCATAGGTAATGATAAAGCCGGTTTTAACGGCTTCCAATATCTTTTCTTTATCCACCTCAAGAGGAGAGGCCGTATTCAGCACTCCTATATCAATTCCTTCCTTTTTTAGAATATTATGCGCAAGGAAGGCGCGGTAGGCCATTGTTCCGTAAGTTATTATTGTGCCTGCTGTGCCTCTACGAACCCAGTCGGCTTTTCCATACTCAAATTGATAATCTTTTCCAAATATGGGGACACCTTCTTCATCACAAAGAATAGGTACGGGAGAACGCCCCATGGCTATGGCAATATTCCCCTGTGTCTTTGCGGCAAAGCATGTCAAATGAACCGCTTGATTCGCATCGGCCGGGATTACCATTTTGTAATTAAACAGGCCTTTGAACAACCCGATATAGTTTATACTCTGGTGTGTTTTCCCGTCTTCCCCGACATCGAGGCCGCAGTGCGTACAGATTAATTTAACGGAGGTGTGATTAATATCATTCATACGGTTTTGGTTATAGGTTTCTTCAAACCCGAAAACTCCAAAATCGGCATAGTAGGTTAAAACTCCACATTTTGATAAAGCGCCGGCGATGGAAGAAGCATTATGTTCCGATATACCGCACTGAATGAATTTCTCCGGGTATTTTTTTGCGAAACCCAAGGTTTTGACCGAACTACTCAGGTCGCAATCCAGGACGGCAACGGGTATATTCAGATTATTGTCCGCAATATCCAGTAGGGCTTTTCCGAAGCCGCTCCGGCAGTCAACAACTGACTTTGCGTCATAAATTTTAAGATTATTCAACTTGATTTGCTCTTCAACCGCCGTTTGCTTAACAGATTCTAGCTGCTTAGTTTTCACCTGCACTGCGCCGGTTATTTCTGCGGCCTGGCCGAGTTCAACGAGCGCTGCCTGCAGCTCTTTCTCGTTTAAAACCTTCCCGTGGAACTCAAAATTTCCCTCCATGAAAGAAACGCCTTTACTCATTATGGTATGCGCGATAATTGCCGACGGTTTGCCGCCATTTTGAAGATAGGCATTGCGAATTGCCGCGTATAATTCCTGATAATCGTGCCCGTTGACTTCCTGCACTTGCCAACCCGCCAGCTCGTACTCTTTTGCTATTTGCCGGGGCATAATTTCACCCGTACTGCCGGTTGCCTGTAAACGGTTCAAGTCCACAAACGCGATTAAATTACTAAGTTTATACTTTGCAGCAAAATATCTGGCCTCGGATATCTGGCCCTTCTGTTGTTCCCCGTCGCCCAGTGCAACAAAGGTATGAAAATCCAGACCGCGTATCTTACTTGCCAAAGCAAAACCACAGCCGACGGATAAACCCTGGCCCAAATTTCCGCTGCACCATTCTACCCCGGGTACATTTATTGAGGGATGCCCTTCAAAGAAGCCTGTCGCCCTTCGGAACCCTTTTATAACTTCATTCCTATCAATAAAACCGGCCTGGCCAAGCGCCGCGTAAACACCCGCCGCCGTGTGCCCATGGCTTATCACTATACGGTCCCTGTTTTCTGAACTAATTTCCTCCGGCGAAACCTTCGAGCAGATCCAGAGCAGGAGGTAAATATCTATGGAGGACAACGACCCGCCCGGATGGCCTGACTTCGCGCCTGTACACATCTTTAAAATATCTCCGCGGGCCGCATTTGCTTTAGACTTTAATATTCCCAGTTGCGCGTCTGTAATTTCAGGCGCCGCAAACTTTTTTAATGTTTCCAAGCCTTCCGTTAAGTTTGGCATTATCAACCTTTGATCTCCTTAATTATTTTCTTGATCTGCGCGCTGCCTTCTATAATTCCGTACTCTATATCTATTTCCTTTACTTTACCGGAACCAAGCATTTCCAGGCGGTTATTCTTTTTCGCCGCAATTCTTCCCTCCGCATAGCAGTTTGCCGGTTCAAGACCGGTGATATAGTCCCCGCCTTTCAATACCTTCCACTGGGCAAAATACGGCAGCTGTTTCTTGTTATAAGCAATATAAACACCAAGTTTAAGCTTCTGATTTATTATCGCCACTTTACAAGCGCCCGCTTTAGCTGCATTTACATTGTGATGAAAGACCTGGTCGGGATAACTCCGGCTTAGGGCGCCATAATCGGCATACTTTTTAAGACCTTTTTTAGCCGTTTCATCTTCAGGGATTATGGCCTCAGAATTTATGATAAGTTTTGTTCCTTTATCAAGAAGAGGGTACCCGAAATTGAAATGATACAAGAGCATTATTGGCATTGAAATCGCCGTTCCATTTTCCACCCGGTCGCAAATTCTGAACTTATTTTCTCCCAAGACAGCGGTTAGCTCCCTTGCAAGTGTAAGATTTTCCCCTTTAAAACAAGTTTCTTTCATAGCTCCCGAGATATTCATTTTGAACTTATCTTTTTCCCAGCTCTGTTTTACGCTAAGATTCTCCGCCGGTGTTACATTTAGCCTGTCATGAAGTCCGAAGGATTGGTCAAAGCCAAAGAATTCATTTTTCTCCGCGGAAGGCCACCCGACATTGGATAAACCGCAGGTTGTGAGAATCCCGCCAAAAAAAGTCCGGAGCCATTCGAGACCCTCTTTGTCGTAATATTCGTGGCCTATTACCCCGTTTTTTGTTATATGCGTCAGGTTAGTTCCTTTATGTTCTCCCCAGGCAATATCGAGTCCCCGGCCGGGCAAGACCGTGAAGGAAAAACCGCTGCCGGTCTTCACCTCAACTGCCTCTACTCCCTTTGAACGGCCGTCAAGCATTTCATACCGGCGCAGCCCTCCGACCTGGGAAATGTCGCCTATTTTTTTCATTAGTTCCGCGCGTTTAACTGTAATCATTGATTTACCCCCGCTCAAGTATTTTTAACGCCATCCCCCGGCAAAACCGGATAGGAAGCAAGAAGAGTAGATTTCCTCTCAAGCATAAGTTTTGTATTTCTTCTAACCCGCGCAACGATCTCTTTTGCGGCAACAAGCGGGTCGCGAAATACCGAGGTGGTCCCACCGTCGCGCTTAAGTACAATATCCTCCGTCACCCAGGGCGCGCTTATAATACCGTTCATGTTCTTAAGTTCCGCAAACAAATGATCATAATAGTAAGCTATATCCAGCGGTGCCGACTCCTGCATTATGACCGGAAGTTTATATTCAAATACTTCCTGAATATCTTTAATAAGTTTGAAATCCCCCATACAGCAGGTGTTGATGGCGGCAAGGTTCTCTATCTTTTTGAATATTTTCAATTTATTGGTATTATCCCCGCAGTAGTGAAGGATTCCTTTGCCGAATGTTTTAAAGATGCGGCTCACCGCGGGCACTTCAAATTGTTCATAAAACTCGGGAGATAATAGGACCGCATCATCGTCGGATAACCAGATACCTATACCTTTCGGCGCCCAGACTCCCTGGAGCCCCTGATTCTCCTCGAGGCTATCGCCGGTAACCTTTTTTTGTGCCTTCACATTAACTATAATAGTTTCAGTTATAATATCAAACAATGCCTTAACCGCCGCAGGGTCATCATACATCCAAAGACAAAGGTTGGAATGCCCGGCCATCAAAGTAGCACAATCGAGAGGACTTTGCATATCGGTCAACCCGACGGGAGAGTCGGTGTATTTGACGGCATAATCCATAATATCCAGAACCAGAGGCATCAGCCCGTCTTTGTACGGATTGGGAACTTTAAGTTTTGCGATATCATCTATTGAAGAAAGGCATGGTCCCTTTATTGAAGGGTCATCCGCTTTATTATCCGGATAATGAATTTCTGCGCCAAACATCGAGGGCACAATCCCGGTTCCGTGCCACGGCATTATATACGGCACATAATCATCGGGAATATTTTTTAGATGCCATTCCATTCCCCTGACCTGGTATTCCACCAACACTTCTTTATCCTTAAAATAGCCTGCGGGTTTATCGGAAGAGCCTATGGCAAAATAGTTGGGGTGAGGGATAACAACGGGGACATCTTCCAAAGATAAAACAGGCGCCAGGGTATGAGTTTTAGTAATCTTCTGTCTTTTTCCTTTCAGGTCGGACCCAAAAAGGCATGCAGGTCTTTGCTTATCCACCGTTTATCTCCTTCAATATTTTTGTTTAGACAATTCATACTGCCTGTTCACCAAGCATTTAGGCAGTCTGTCTGGAACTATTTGATTTTCTTTTTCTAATAATCCACTTTTATAGTCTGTTTAGTTTTATGTGATTCCATGGCCGCGGTAAACAGTTTATGGCTGCTCACAACTTCATCAAGAGTCACACAGCCGGCAAAATTGTTTTTAGGCTTCCCGTTTGCCAGTTCATAAAGAAAGGCTGCCCACATCTGAAGAAGAGAATCCGAGAAACTGAACTCAAATATTTTTCCCGAAATAACATGAAATGTTGTTTCTTGACCCATATCAATAGTCTGCCACCCCTGCTCCTCGCCCTGTTTATACTCCATTATCTGTATACTGTTAGTGTTTTTTGAGGAATATTTTACAGAAACTTTTGTTCCAAGCACTTCATAATACCAGGTGTCTTTTTCTCCGGGAGCTACTCTTTGCATCTTAAGGGTTAATGGAAAGATATTCGTGTCTTCTTCACATTCGCAAAAGAGCGTCGCATTATCCCAGGTAAGACAGGGCGCCATTTTTCCTTTCGCGTCAGGGCGTTCTTTTACAAGTTTTGAAAGAATAGCCCTTACATTTTTCGGATACCAGCCTGCTTTGAAAGTCACATGACAAGGATGCATTCCGAGGTCCCCGACCACCCCGTACTCACCGTTAAATTCAACCATCCGTTTCCAGTTGATCGGCTTTGTCTGATCCATGTCGCTGGAATGCAAAAATCCCGCATTAACTTCTATTATTTTACCAAGCGCACCCGCATCAATCATCCCGCAAAGTTTTTGCATGGCAGGGATAAAAGGATATTCCGAAGAACATCTAATAAAGACTTCCGGATTTTCTTTGGCGCATTTTTGGATATTAAGCGCGGCCTTAAGATCTATGCCGAAAGGCTTTTCGCCCATCAAGTGTTTACCTGCTCTTATAATATCACAATAAACCTTTTCATGTAGATTATGCGGCAATGCACAGTAAACGGCTTCAACATCTTTGTTTTTAAGAATATCTTTATAATCCTTTGTAAACATCTTTACTGAAGAGAAATTCTTTTTAAACCACTCCTGCATTTTCTCGTTCATATCACATACGGCAACAATCTCGGGCTTCACTTCGATATCTTCAAGATGGCACCACCTCGCAGCAGCGCTCGCAAACTCTCTGCCCATTAATCCACAACCGATAATTCCAAATTTTACCGTTCTCATATTTGTTCTCCATTTAAATCATAATTCTCAGCTTGATTGTTAAATGTACCATAACGAGTATAACGGGAAAGACGATTATTGCTACTTTAATTTTAAGGAGGATTTACAGGATTTTAAGGTTATCAAAATTGCTGTTTTTCCTGATTTTTCCGGGCAAGATACCTTCAAGTCCCCTCAAAGTCTAAAAAGATTGTGATAGATTGAGCCCCTGAACCAATATTGGCAAGCAGTTAAAACAACTGTAATTCTCGCACAGGCTTTAGAGGTGAGGCCGGAAAAGGCAGCAGTTTGCGTATCATTTTCAACATTATTTTTTGTTTGTTTCCGGCGGATCCGGTAATTGCCGGGGCCTGCCCGTGAAAAGCGGGGTCAGAGCCGGCGCCGGGTCGGATGAAACGACCAGGTTACCGAGCCAGTTGAATTTGATCTTGAGCTCAGGCGTCTTTTTCCAAAGCCCATCAACCTCATGCTTAAATGCAACCAGCGGGTAGGTAATGCTAACCTCGTCGCCGGGATTGACACTGTTGAACCATACGTAGTCGCCTGACCAGCGCGCTGCGATGCTTTTCCCGCCGGCAAACGCCCGCACCTTATCGCGCGGAGCCCAATGCGGCGGCCGCAGGAAGAAGTCATCTTTCACTCCGGCTTTCACAGTCATCCGTCCTTCGTCCGGAAAGAACGAAACCACGCGGCCCAAATCTGAATCCCTGCTTAGAGCAACGTTCACATAAACTCCGGCGGGACCGAGTTTGGATTCGGACAACCGTTCAATGGCATTGCACCATGCCGTGTAGATGGCTCTCATCCCCTCCGGTGCGCAGCAGCCGAACATGGCGAAACCTGACACGCCGCCCAGCAGAACATTTTCGTAGTCATTGAGGCCGGAGCCGCCGACAATGCCACCCTGAAATTTTTGAAGTTCGTTCAATCCATTCTTGATTTTTTCCTCACCCGCCGCTTGATTGAGCTTGCGATAATAGGCTTCGAACTCCGGGGTGATTATGAATTGAAGGTTCCCGATGTAGTTTCGCAGGTAGCGCTCGAGATAGTCGAAATATTCGGGATTCCCGCCTTTGGCAAGCATGGCGGACAGTGAGATCATATCAGAAATCGCGCAGGTTTCGTTACAATTGTCAGGCCCGGCCGGGAACCAGCCGGTGCCGGTGCCGCGCTTTTGGAGCCAGGTAAAAGTGCCCTTTGCAAAATCTAAATATTTCTGTTCACCCGTAATAAGGCCCAAGTGCGCCACGCCCCAGACGGCATGCATTGTACCATGAGCGTGCGGTCCAAAATCGAAACCGCCGGAGGGCACACCTTGTTCATTGAACCGGATACCGTCCGGCTGGCAGTTGTCCATCATGCCTCGGGCATAGGACTTTGCGAAGTCCAGGCCTTCCGCATCTTGGGTTGCCAGGTAATACGTGATTAACGGCTCCACTATTGGCGCAGGCTGTGCATTCCAGCCATTCGGCACGACCGTACCGTCCTCTCGCAAAGCACCCATGCCGCACGCGAACCAGCATCTGTTCCCGGCATCCCAAACCGCAAGTTTCTTCAACGCCCGCATCACCTTTTGAGCTAGAGCTTTTGATTCAGGATTATTTGTCCGCAAATAATCCTCGGAGAGGCTTTTCAGTATCTTCGTCGCCCCCCATATATGGATGATCATATCTTTCGCGCCCTGTTTTTCGCCATGAATGTCGCTCTCATCAAACGAACCCGGTGTTGCCCATACTCGGCCGTCAGGACCGACGTATTTCCGGATTCGCTTGTGGAAAGCCGCTTCGACTTCCCTGCCTGCTTCAGATCCGCTGATCTCGCGCATGTAATACCATTCCCAATCCATTCTTGCGTCTGTATCGCAGGATACTACCGGGTCCTGTCCGGCCGGCACCGGCGGGCATCTTAATGGATAACACTGAAACACCGGTTCATAGTTCAGTTCGGGGCGCGGTGTCCGGATCAGATAATTCATAGCCCAAGCGGCCATACGTTTGAGATCTATATCCTTCGACGCCGTCGAGGAAGAAAGAAGCTCAACCTTTGCCGATGCTTCTACCGCCACCTTTACGTCGCTTACTTTGCCCGACAAGCCGCGAATTACTTTGTTTTTTTCTTTTATTTCCACAATTTTCTCCTTGACCGCATTTGTTTGCTTTAAAGTTTCGCCTTTATCACTCTTGCAAAGCAATACAGAACAAAAACTCTCGCTATAAGTATAGGCAACGTCCGGGTTATTACTACTTTGATTTTAAGGAGGAATTACAGGATTTTAATATAGCGGTATTATAGGTATTTTCTGTATTTTTTGGGGGATTTGCCTTCTATTTTCTTAAAGGCCCTGTTGAAATTCTGGATAGATTGAAAACCCGAGGCAATAAAAACATCTGTTACTGTTTTTTTCGGAGAATTCTTTAGCATTTCTTTGGTTTTTTCTATCCTTGCAATGTTCACATAATCATTGAACTTAACTCCGGATTCCTTGTGAAATATTAAACTCAAATACTGCGGGGTGACACCGCCCGCGTTTGCCGCCCCGGCAAGACTTAATTCATCCGACAAATGAGCATTGATATATTCCTTGGCCCTTTTTACGGCAATATGCCCGTCTTTTTCCCTGACATTTATTATATTCATCCTGTCTGCAAGGCGGCAGAGGTATTCTATGAAAATCCCGAGCAGTACCACGATATCGTTGAGTTTGCCTTCTTCTATCGCAGGGCTCGCAAAGAAAAGTTTTTCCGCTTTCTTTAGTTCCTGCTTGTTCAGGAATTTTAATCGTGCAGTTACTTTTTTAAAATCTGCTTTGTTTTGCTTTCCTTTATGTATTTGCCCGCCCACAAGGTATCCTATTACCTTTCCTTCAACCCTGATGGGGATTACGATATCCATGAGCCCAAAATCACATTTATAGAAACCCGGATTCTTTTCCTTTAGGGCAAGTTTCCGGTGAAGCTCGTCACACCTTTTACAGCTTTCCGCACCTTCTTTTTTTGTCCGCAAATACAGGCAGTACGGATTCTGTGTCATACTCGTCACCGGTACAAATCTGTTCTTGAACTCGGAATCGTCCAGGGAAATAGTAATATCAACAAGAGATTTGACCAGATTGTAGACCTGTTTGAAAAGGTCTGACTTTTTGACTATATCATACAAAATACCGGTATTGCTATTACTCATAAACCGCCCTAATTCAATAGATTTTTACTTTCACTTTTTAACAGGTTCGACCTTTACCACCCGGTACCGGATTATCGTCAGATACTTTTTTGTGTTACCGGCACCGAATACTCCGGGCCCGCGCAGGTACTCTTCTTCGTGGTCTCCGGTTATTTTGTATCCGCCGGCGCTGATAAATGCTTTTAACTTTTCAATTGCGGGGGTTTCTTCTGCATATGGCCCTACATGTAATATTTCTGCCACCATACCGTATTTCCAAATCACACGCTTAATGTTGGGGTCTATGTTTTGAGGGAGTTCAGTATCAGGATCGGGAACCGGAACGGCATAAAACCCAACCCACTCTCCTTTTTTGGTAACCTCAACCTCCGGCCATCTGGCTCTCGGCGCCACATAACTAAGTTTATCAACTCCTTTCAAACTATAGTAGGCCTTAAAGAGTTCCGAAAAGGCCTTTCTCGCAACCAAATTCGGGTCGCCTATTGCTTTGTATTCCAAAACCTTTTGATCTATCTTCATAGAAATACCGGGCTCTATAAGTCCGGAATACTTCTTGTAAAGGCTCTCATAATTGTCGCCTAAAAAATAGTATACTCCCGCTATAAAGAGTATGATGACTGCCAGCACTATCAATACTTTTTTCATTTTAACTCCTCCTTTTCATCAGCGTATTGTCAAAAATCTTTAGGCGTTTTCGCCTAAAATCTTTATTTTATAATATTTTACTTGATTTAAAGTTCCCTCCCCCTTATTATTGACCTGTAACCTTAAAGGAGGCTATGCTATGAAGACCAG